>JBEKEI010000136.1:0-12506 GCA_050013915.1 Roseiarcus sp. | reverse complement strand
GATCGGGGGAAATCAGAGGGTTGCAGGCAAATTGAAACCCGCGCGGGGCTCGGCGGCGCGCCGCCGTCCGGCCCCCGCGCGGCGGCCCGCGCCTCGTCCCCGGCGACCCTGCGCAGGAGATCGTCGAGCCCGGGGTCGAATCCGGCGGCTGATTCGTCCTCGTCGTCGAGGAGCGGCGGCGACGGACCGCGTTGCGGCCGCGGTCGAAGCGGTCGAGCGCGCGCAGCAGCGGGTCGATCGCGCCGGGTTCGCCGTCCTCGATGCCGGCGGACTTCCCGCCCGATCGCGCCGAGACAAGCGGCGGGCGGCGGCGCGGGTGTTGCGGGGTCGGGCATTGCGGGGCTCCT
The DNA here is from genome assembly GCA_050013915.1 of Roseiarcus sp. GTDB lineage: Bacteria > Pseudomonadota > Alphaproteobacteria > Rhizobiales > Beijerinckiaceae > Roseiarcus. Next base: position 12,159 of record JBEKEI010000136.1, on the reverse strand, counting down.
GCCTGGGGGACCAATGGTGGGAGCATAGCCGATCATTCTGAATATCGCAATGATATTCTCACATTTCTCTTTTACACTATGTTCAGGGCGGCGCAGATCGAGCGCCCGGCCGCCTCGGCCCTCGCCGGCAGCGCGGCCTCGGCCACCGTCGTCGCGACCGGCGCGCCGAACGTGAACTTTCCACCGCCGGCACGCCGCGCCGACCGGGCCAGCTTCGGCGCCGGGCGCACGCACGCGGCTTCGGCGCAGCCGCGAATGTCTGCTTAACCATTTCGGGCTAAACATCATGAATTATCGGTTACACCGCCGATCGGAGCCGCCCGAATGGGTCGACTGAGCAAATTATTCCGGTCCGGCAAGGAGCCGGCCGACGCCAGCTCGCTCGACAACGCCCGGTTCCTCATGAGCCTGATCGAGCAGATCGTCGTGCCGATGTTCGTCCTCGACCGCGAAGGCAAGGTGATCGTCTGGAACGAGGCGTGCGAGAAGCTCACCGGCCTGGCCGCCTCCGAGGTGGTGGGCACGAGGGACCATTGGAAGGGCTTCTACTCGGCCGCGCGGCCCTGCCTGGCCGATCTCGCGCTCAAGGGAGCCGGCGCGGATGTCGGCGCGCTCTATGCCGCGCATGACGACCGGGGCTCCGCAGACGGCCGCATGAAGGCGCAGAATTGGTGCGATCTGCCGCGCGGCGCGCGCTGCTATCTGGCGATCGACGCCGGCCCGATCCGGGATGCGAAAGGCGAGGTGATCGCGGTCGTCGAGACCTTGCAGAACCTGACCGCGGTCAAGGCGGCGGAAGCCACGGTCGTGGCCGAGCGCGAGACGCAGGCGCGCAATCTGGAGACGATCCGCATGGCGCTCGGGGCGGGCCTCGACCGGCTCGCGCAGGGCGATCTCCAGGTCCGGGTCGAGACTCCGCTGCCGGAGGCGGCGGACACGCTGCGCGTCGACTTCAACGCCGCGGCGAAGAGCCTGCAGGAGCTGCTGGTCAATGTCGTCGCAGCCGCGCAGACGATCGACCGCGCCGCCGCCGATCTCGCCGCCACGACCCGCGATCTGACGCAGCACAGCCGGCGTCAGACCGAGGGACTCGATGCGACCTCGGTCGCGCTCGGCGACATCACCGCCACCGTGCGCAAGACCGCCGACGGCGCCAGGGAAGCGCGCGACATGGTCGCCGCCGCCAAGGCCGACGCCGAAAAGAGCGGCGTCGTCGTCGGCGAGGCGATCGCCGCGATCAACGGCGTCGAAAAATCCTCCAGGCAGATCGGCCAGATCGTCGGCGCGATCGACGAGATCGCGTTCCAGACCAATCTGCTCGCCCTCAACGCCGGCGTCGAGGCCGCGCGGGCCGGCGACGCGGGACGGGGGTTCGCGGTGGTGGCGTCCGAGGTGCGCGCCCTCGCGCAGCGCTCGGCGGCGGCTGCCAAGGAAATCAAGGGCTTGATCTCCAATTCGAACGCCCAGGTCGACCAGGGCGTCGAGCTCGTCGGCAAGGCGGGCGCGGCGCTGGAGCGGATCGCGGTCCAGGTGTCGCGAATCAACGAGGTCGTTTCCACGATCGCGGCGAGCTCGCACCAGCAAGCTGCCGGGCTCGGGCAGGTCAATGGCTCGATGAGCGAGGTGGACCAGGTCACGCGCGGCAGCGTCGGCATCGTCGCCGAGGCGAGCGCGACGGCCGAATCGCTGGCGCGCGAGAGCGAGGAACTGATGCGGATGATCGGCCAATTCCAGATCGGTCGCGTCGCTCCGCTCCAGATGCCGCCCCGCGCGCCCGCAGCGAGGAGCGCGCTCAATCCGGGGCTGAATGCGGTCGCCGGACGCCGGGGCTCGGCGGCCGCGCGCCGCGCCGCGCCGGACGCCGTGGCGCGGGAAGAGTCCTGAGCCCCGCCGGGCGCTGCCGCGCTGTGATCGAAGCGCTTTGGAGGCCTCGAGCTTTCGCCTTACCGTCGCGTGCGCCGGCGCGAGCGGCCGGCTGTCGCGCCGAAATCCTTCGTGTCGGGCCGATCCTCGCCCCGCCTCGCTCGCGGGCGGGGACGGCGGCGCCGGGAACCCCTCGGATCAGCCGCGACGTTTGCGGCGTCGGCCGCCGGTTCCATCCAGGCCGCCCTTCGGCGGCGATTCCTGCTCGACGGGCGCCTGGGCCGGCTCGCATTCGCGATTGTAGCGAACGCCCATGAAGAAGTGAATTGACGCCCCTTCGGCGCGCGACGCGCCGCCTTCGGCGCGCTCCCTCTTCCGGGACGGTGGAAACGATATCAGGTCGCCCATGAGTGTGCTCCGGAGCGACGCCGGCCTCGAGGCGCGCCCCCCGGGGACAATTACGCTGGCGGAAGGTTAATGTTTGGTCAACGCTCCGCCGGTATCCTTCATAATCAACGCCATCGTTAATGGAATCCCGGGACCATGCCGCAACAAGTGCTTGCCTCCCTTCCCTTCCTGGCTTCCCTGGCGAACGATCGGGGCCTGGAGTCGCGGCGCATTCTCCTGCGAATCACGACGGATCATTTCATTTCGCTGCACAGCCACAGCGCCCGCCAGATCGCCCAGTTCGAGAAGGCGATCGAGCGCCTGATGCCCCGATCCGATCCGGCGACGCGGCTGATCGTCGCGCGCAAGCTGGCGCGCCATCCGATGACGCCGCCGAGCGTGCTGGAAATGATTCTGGACATGGGCGGCGACGGCGCCCTTCACGTTCTGGAATTCGCGCCGCTGCCGCGCGAGCGCCTGCTTGCCGCCGCGCTCGGCGATGAAGTCCGCGCCGGCGCGCTGGCTCGGCGCGCGGACCTCGACGCCGAGCTCGTCGCAGCGGTGAGCGTCCGGCCGGAGCCGGCGGTGGCGCTCGCGCTCGCCGGCAACCCCGCCGCGCCGCTCGACGCCTCGACCTTGGCCAGTCTGGCGCGGCGCGCCGAGCGCGACCGCCCGCTCGCCGCGGCGCTGCTGGCGCGCCCGACCGCCGAGATCGATCCGGCGGCATTGTTTCTCCTCGCCAACGCCGAGCAGCGCGCGGCCATTCTGGCGACGGCGCAGCGCGCCGAACTCGGCCGCCCGGTCGGCGCCGCGCAGAGCCGCCCCAGGGACGAGGCGATCGCGCGGCTCGAACGGCACGCGCTCGAGCGCGAGCCCGATTTGTTCAACGAAGCGCTCTCGCATGCGTTGGGCTGCGGCCGCGACCTCGCCGAGCGGATCGCCAAGGAGCCGTCCGGCGAGCCGCTGGCGGTGGCTCTCGCGGCGCTGGGCGCGCCCCATGACGTGGCGGTGCGCATCCTCGTGTCGGGCGATCTGCAGTCGGGCGCCAAATACACCCGCATCGGCTCGCTGGCGCGGCTCAAGCACGGGCTCGATCCCGCCGCCGCGCGGCGCGTGATGGCGGCGCTCGTCGGCGCGGACGAACCGCGGCGGGAGCGGCGCCGGCCGGTCCTCGACCCCACGGCGTCGGCGACGCCGAGCCGGGCCCCCGCCGCCGGACCGTCGGCGCCGGAGCGCGCGACCGACGCACCGCGGGGTCCGCGCGGGTTCGGATTCGCGGACCGAAAATCAGGCTGACCCGAGGCCGCCCGCCATCGGGCTCCGACCGCAGGCCGCGCGGTCGCCGGGCCGTTTGATGCGCCAGGCGATGCGGATGGCGCAGGCTTCGCCCGGCTGCGGAACGGATCGCCCGGCGGGAGCGCCGGCCCGGCCAAGCCGCGTCGGCGTTCGGGCGAATTCGCGGCGGCGATGCGGCCGCACGGCGGCCGGGGAGGCGCCGAGCGATTAGGCGCCGCCGGCTCTTGCCGCGCGCGTCCCGGTCGGCGACAACTCCTCCCGGCAAGAGCGCGCGAGGCGCGCGACGTTCGAAAGGTTCAGCCATGACCGCGACCCTTCATTCCCGCATCGGCGAGGTGACCGAACGCATCGCGCGCCGCAGCCGCGACAGCCGGCGCCGCTACCTCGACGGCGTCGAGCGCTATGCATCCAAGGCGCCGACGCGCAAGCGGCTCGGCTGCGCCAATTTCGCCCATGGGTTCGCCGCCTGCGGCCCCGCCGACAAGCAGGCGCTGCGCGACGGCGAGGGGCCCAATCTGGCGATCGTCACGACCTACAACGACATGCTTTCGGCGCATCAGCCGTTCGAGCGCTTCCCCGAAATCATCAAGCGGATCGCGCGCGAGGCAGGCGGCAGCGCGCAGGTCGCGGGCGGCGCGCCCGCCATGTGCGACGGGGTCACCCAGGGCGAGGCGGGGATGGAATTGTCGCTGTTCTCGCGCGACGTGATCGCGCTGTCGACGGCGGTCGCCCTGTCGCACCAGATGTTCGACGCCGCCGTCTATCTCGGCGTCTGCGACAAGATCGTGCCGGGTCTGCTGATCGGCGCGCTGTCGTTCGGCCATCTGCCCGCGGTCTTCCTTCCTGCGGGGCCGATGACGTCGGGCCTGTCGAACGACGAGAAGTCCAGGACGCGCCAGCTGTTCACCGAAGGCAAGATCGGCCGCGCCGCGCTGCTCGAGGCCGAGGCCCAGGCCTATCACGGGCCCGGCACCTGCACCTTCTACGGCACCGCCAACACCAACCAGATGCTGATGGAGATCATGGGCCTGCACTTGCCCGGGGCGTCCTTCGTCAATCCCAATACGCCGCTGCGCGACGCGCTGACGGAAGCCGGCGCGCGGCGCGCGCTCGACCTCACCGCGCAGGGCAATTCCTACACCCCGATCGCACAGGTCGTCGACGAGCGCGCGGTCGTCAACGGGGTCGTCGGGCTCCACGCGACCGGCGGCTCGACCAATCACACGATCCATCTCATCGCGATGGCGGCGGCCGCCGGGATCGCGCTCAACTGGGACGATTTCGCCGACATTGCCGAAGTCACGCCGCTGCTGACGCGCATCTATCCCAACGGCAAGGCCGACGTGAACCATTTCCAGGCGGCAGGCGGCATGCCCGTGCTGATCCGCGCTCTGCTCGGGGCCGGCCTGCTCCATCGCGACGTCCGCACGGTCTGGGGCGACGGGCTCGCCGATTACGTGACGGAGCCGGGGCTCGGCGAGGACGGCCAGATCGTCTGGCGCGAAGCGGCGCAGAAGAGCCATGACGAAACCGTGCTGCGCGGCGCCACCCACCCGTTCCAGGCGACCGGCGGGCTGCGCGTGCTCGACGGGCCGCTCGGCCGCGCCGTGGTCAAGACCTCGGCGGTCGCGCCCGAACGCCATGTCATCGAAGCGCCGGCGCGCGTGTTCCACAGCCAGGAGGAATTGCACGCGGCGTTCAAGGCGGGCGAACTGTTCCGCGACTGCGTCGTCGTCGTGCGCTTTCAGGGACCGAGCGCCAACGGCATGCCGGAGCTGCACAAACTGATGCCTCCGCTCGGCATCGTGCAGGACCGCGGCTTCAAGGTGGCGCTGGTGACGGACGGGCGGCTGTCGGGCGCTTCGGGCAAGGTTCCCGCCGCGATTCATGTGACGCCCGAGGCGGCCAATGGCGGGCCGATCGCGAAGATCCGCGACGGCGACGTCATCCGCCTCGACGCGCCCCGCGGCCGGCTCGATGTGCTCGTCGATGAGGTGGAATGGGCCGCGCGGGTGAACGAGGCCTACGATCTTTCCGGCTCCCACACCGGCATCGGCCGCGATCTCTTCGCCGCTTTCCGCGCCACCGTGTGCCGCGCCGACCAGGGCGCTTCGATCTTCGCGATTCACGCCTGAACCCGCGCGCCGTTTCAGACCCGCGGGCGGCGCCAGGCGGCGACAAAGGCGGCGGCCTTTTCCCGCAGGCGATGCGGGTCGTCGCCGGGCCGGTAGAGCGCCGATCCCAGACCGAAGCCGGTCGCGCCGGCCGCGACATACGCGGCCATGCTGTCGGGCGTGATCCCCCCCACCGGCATGATCGCGACCGAAGCGGGGATGACCGCGCGCCAGGCCTTGACGATGGCGGGCGCTATCATCTCGGCGGGAAACGCCTTGAGGCCGTCGGCGCCGGCGCCCAGCGCGGCGAAGGCTTCGGTCGGGGTCGCGACCCCGGGGAGCGCGATCAGCCCGGCGGCCTTGGCCGCCGCAATGACGGCGGCATCGGCGTGCGGCATCACGATGAGGTCGCCGCCGGCTTCCGCGACGGCCCGGACCTCCTGCGCCGTCCTGACCGTGCCGGCGCCGACCAGCGCTTCGGGCGGCGCGATCGCGCGCATCGCCCGGATGCTCGCATAGGGATCGGGCGAATTCAGCGGGACTTCGATCAACCCGAATCCCTCGGTCAGCAGCGCGGCCAGCATCGCCGGCGCCTCCGACGGCGCCATGCCGCGCAGGATGGCGATCAGGGGCAGGCGCCCCATCGCCTCGGCGAATCGGTCGTTGGTCGTCATTGCGCCAGTCTCCGGGCCGGCGGCCGTTGTGCCGGCAATTTCCGCCTGCTGCAACATCCGGCCGGCCGCCAAACCTGCGAAAATTCGGATCGTTGAGGGTTCCTTCACCATTTCGAGGTGAAATCGACTTACGAAAATCATTTTCCAGCGGCGCGCATTTCAGTCTCGCGCGAGCGCTTTGACGGGGCAAGACACAATGTTGCGTCACACTCTCATGACGTTCGCCCTCATCGCGGGCCTTGTCGCCGCGGCGCCCGGGATCGCGGCGAACGCGCCTGCGGCCAACGACATCCTCGAGGTGACGGTCGATCAGGCCAAGGTCACGCTGCTTCCCGACGGCACCGTGACCCTCGTCATCGGCAATCCCATCGTCGCCGACGTCACGATGCTCAAGGGATCGGGCGCGATGGTGCTGACGGGCAAGGGGTTCGGCGAAACCAACATGATCGCGCTCGACAAGGACGGCAAGGTCATCGACGAAAAGACGATCCGCGTGGTGCCGACGGGCGCGGTGCTGCTCGTGCAGCGGGGGTTGGAGCGGGAGTCCTATTCCTGCTCGCCCAAATGCATGCCCACCGTCCAGCTCGGCGACGGCAAGCAGTTCGGCGACGCGTCCACCCAGATCAACACCCGCAACTCGCTCGTCGCGCCCGCCCAGGCCGGACAGGCCGCGCACTAGCGCCGCCGACCGCCGCCGCCGCGCCCTTATTCGGGCGGTCCGGTCTCGACGGCCTTGTAATTTCGGGTCGCTTCCTGTATCTGAGCATCCGTTGGTTTCTCATAGCTCTTCGTCTGACCGGTGAAGAGAGATTTTGAGAGTGGGTCCCGGCCGGGACCCGCTCTTTTTTATTGCCGACAGGACCCATGCCCGAACGACATTCAGCCGCCAGTTCGAGCCCCGCGGACGGGGCGACAGGCAATGCGCTCGACGAACCGCGTCTCATCGGCGACAAGGCCGGCGCCCGACGCGTCGGCGCAATCGTCGCGCCGGTCCTGCGCGATCTGGGATTTCGGCTGGTGCGCGTGAAAATATCGGTGGCCGGCGGAACGACCCTGCAGATCATGGCGGAGCGACCCGACGGCGCGATGACCGTCGAAGACTGCGAACGGGCGAGCGTGGCGCTCTCGCCGGTGCTCGATCTCGAGGATCCCCTCAGCGAGGCCTACCGCCTCGAGATTTCCTCGCCCGGCATCGATCGGCCGCTGGTGCGCGCGTCGGATTTCCGGCGCGCGATCGGCCACGAAGCGCGCATCGAAATGGCCGCGCCGGTCGGGACGCGCAAGCGATTCCGCGGGCTGATCGAGGCGGTCGAGACGGTCGGGACGCGGGCCGCGGCGCGGCTGCGGCTGCCGGTCAAGGACGAAGGCGAGGCACAAGCGATCGATCTGCCGATCGACGACATGGACGAGGCCCGTCTGGTCCTGACCGAAGAGCTGATCCGAACCGCGCTGCGCCGCGAAAAGGCGGCCAAGAAGGAGCGCAAGGGGCGGAAAGCCGGGCCGCATCGCGTCGAAGCCGGGCCCGCCAAGCCCGCTGCGGCGGATTGAACGCGAGTTGAAAGGCGACCCGCCGCCGGCATGCGCCGGCCAGGGTCAAACGAAGGAGAATTCTCATGGCCGTCAGCGCCAACAGGCTCGAACTCTTGCAGATCGTCGACGCGGTCGCGCGCGAAAAGTCGATCGATCGATCGATCGTGCTCGCCTCGATGGAGGACGCGATGCAGAAGGCGGCGCGGTCGCGCTACGGGCAAGAGACCGAGGTCCGCGCCGACATCAACCCGAAGACCGGCGAGATCCGGTTTTCGCGTCTCCTGCTGGTGGTCGAGCAGATCGAGAACGACGCGACCCAGATCGCCCTCGCGGACGCGCAGAAGAAGAACCCCTCCGCGCAGATCGGCGACTGGATCGCCGAGTCGCTGCCGCCGTTCGATTTCGGCCGCATTCCAGCCCAGTCGTCCAAGCAGGTGCTCGTTCAGAAGATTCGCGAGGCCGAGCGCGACAAGCAATATGACGTCTACAAGGACCGCATCGGCGATATCATCAATGGCGTGGTCAAGCGGGTCGAATACGGCAACGTCGTCGTCGATCTCGGCGGCAGCGGGGCCGGCGAGGCGGTGGTGCGCCGCGACGAGATGATCCCCCGTGAAATGTTCCGCCCCGGCGACCGTATCCGCGCCTACGTCTACGACGTCAGACGCGAGCAGCGGGGGCCGCAGATCTTCCTGTCGCGCACCCATCCCCAGTTCACCGCCAAGCTGTTCGCGCAGGAAGTGCCGGAGATCTACGACGGCATCGTCGAGGTCAAGTCGGTCGCGCGCGACCCCGGCTCGCGGGCGAAGATCGCCGTGATCTCCAACGATTCGTCGATCGATCCGGTCGGCGCCTGCGTCGGCATGCGCGGCTCGCGCGTCCAGGCCGTCGTCAACGAGCTCCAGGGCGAGAAGATCGATATCATTCCGTGGTCGGCCGACGCGGCGACGTTCATCGTGAACGCCCTTCAGCCGGCCGAGGTGATGAAGGTCGTGCTCGACGAAGACTCCACCCGCATCGAGGTGGTCGTTCCCGACGATCAGCTGTCGCTGGCGATCGGGCGGCGCGGACAGAACGTGCGCCTCGCCTCGCAGCTCACCGGCTGGGACATCGACATCCTCACCGAGGCCGAGGAGTCCGAACGGCGCCAGAAGGAATTCGTCGAGCGGACCAACGTCTTCATGGGCGCGCTCGACGTCGACGAAACCGTCGCCCAGCTGCTGGCCTCGGAAGGATTCCGCTCGGTCGAGGAGCTCGCCTATGTCGAGCTCGACGAACTCGCCGCGATCGAAGGATTCGACGCCGACACCGCGACCGAGATTCAGGCCCGCGCCCTCGGGCATCTCGCGCGCATCGAGGCCGAATTCGACGAGCGGCGCAAGGCGCTGGGCGTCGCCGACGAACTGAAATCGGTCGAAGGCGTGACCACGCCGATGCTGGTCAAGCTCGGCGAAAACGAAGTCAAGACGGTCGAGGACCTCGCAGGGTGCGCAACCGACGATCTCCTGGGCTGGACGGATCGCGGCGACAGCGAAAGCGCACGGCACGCCGGGTTCCTCGATGGTTTCGACCTCTCGCGCGAGCAGGCGGACGCCATGATCATGAGCGCGCGCGTGATGGCCGGCTGGATCGAGGCCGCGCCGGAGCCCGGCGAAGCCGAGCCCGCCGTGACGGAAGAGGCCGAGTAGCGCGCGGGGCGGCCGCGCGTCGCCGCCGCCGGGGCGCATTCGGCAATCGGAATCACATTCGCCCTGGACCCGGCGACAGGGCGCGGCGTGGAGACTCGAGTTGGGCGCGCGCGCAAGAGCGGACGGAGCCGGGCCGGAGCGGACATGCATCGTGACGGGCTCGAAGGGTCCGCCCGAGGCGATGATCCATTTCGCGCTGTCGCCGGACGGCGGGGTGGTTCCCGACCTCCGGCGCAAGCTGCCGGGCAGAGGCGTGTGGACGAGGCTCAGCGCCGCCGTTGTCGCGGAGGCGGTGCGCAAGCAGGCATTCTCGAGGGGCTTCAAGACCAAGGCGGTCGCTTCGCCGGATCTGGCGCGCGAGCTGGATGCGATGATCGAGCGCGACGCGCTCCAGTTTCTCTCGATCGTCAACAAGGCGGGGCTGATCGTCGCCGGCGCCGCCAAGGTCGAGGCGGCGATCCGCGGCGGCGGCGTCATCGCGCTGATTCACGCGAAGGACGGCTCGGCCGACGGCATCGGCAAGCTGGAGGGCGCGGCGCGCGCCCGGCTCGGCCCGGCGTCCGGACAGCTCGCGCGAATAAATCTCTTTTCGTCGGGCCAATTGGATTTGGCATTGGGGCGGACAAATGTGATACATGCAGCGCTTGGCGCGGGCGAGGCCAGCGAAGCCTTCCTATATAGGGCGCGCAGGCTCGCCGAATACCGATCGAACGGAACAGGCAACCCGCCCTTTGCGGCCATTTTGGACCACGCCGGCGAACCGTCGGCGGCGGCGGAAGCCACGGATGGGCAAAGCCCGGGCACTTGGAAAGACGCATGAACGATACGAACAACACTGGCGAAAAGACTTTGGGCGCGGTCCCCTCGAAGACGCTGCATTTGAAGCGTCCGGTCGAGCAGGGCATGGTCCGCCAGAGCTTTTCGCATGGGAGAAGCAAGGCGGTCGTCGTCGAAAAGGTCAAGCGTCGCGCGCCCGGACCCGGCGAGGCGCCGCAACGCGAGGCGGCGCCGGTCGCGCTCCGTCCGTCTTCGGCTCCCGTCGCCCCGCCGGTCGCGCCGCGCGGCCCGACGAGCCAGGCGGCGATCGCCAAGGCGCCCGCCGCCCCCTCGGCGCCCCTCAAGACCGGCGTCGTCCTTCCGACTCTGACCGACGCGCAACGCGAGGCCCGAGCCCGGGCGCTCGAGGGCGCTCGGGCGCGCGAGGACGAGGATCGTCGCCGGCAGGAAGCCGAAGCGAAACTGCGCGCCGAACGCGAGGCGCGCGAGCGCGCCGAGCGGGAGGCGGCTGACGCGCGCAAGCGCGACGAGGAGACCCGTCGGGCGCAGGACGCCGATTTCAAACGCAAGACGGAAGACGAGGCGCGGCGGCGACTGGCGGGCGGAGAGCCCTCCGCGACGCCCGCGGTCACGATGGCGAGAAAGCCGGCGGCGGCCCTCGTAGGGGCGAGCGCGGCCGCGGCGCCGGCGGGCGCCGTCACGCCGCGCGCGCCCGGCGCCGAAGAGGAAGAGACGAGGCGGGTCATCAGACGGCCGAGCGCCGTGATCCAACCAGCCAAGATCGTGCTGCCCCCGAGGCCGACGCGCGGCGCGGAGCAGCGCAATCGCGGTCGCCTCACGGTCACCAGCGCGACCGCGGGCGAGGAGGAGCGGACCCGATCGGTCGCCGCGTTCCGTCGCCGCACCCAGCGGCTCAAGGGGCACGGCGTCAAAGAGACCAAGGAGAAACTCTCCCGCGAGATCGTGCTGCCCGAGACGATCACCATCCAGGAACTCGCCAACCGCATGTCGGAACGCGCGGTGGACGTCATCAAGCTGCTGATGAAACAGGGCCAGATGGTGACGATCACCGACGTGATCGAGGCCGACACGGCGCAATTGATCGCCGAAGAGCTCGGCCATACCGTCAAGCGCGTCGCCGAATCCGACGTCGAAGAGGGCCTTTTCGACCGGCCGGACGAAGACGGCGCGCCCGTGCCGCGTCCGCCCATCGTCACCATCATGGGTCATGTCGACCACGGCAAGACTTCGCTGCTCGACGCGATCCGCAAGGCCAACGTGGTCGCCGGAGAGGCGGGCGGCATCACCCAGCACATCGGCGCCTATCAGGTCGTCGCGCCTGGCGGAACGAAGATCACCTTCATCGACACGCCTGGCCACGCCGCCTTCACGGCGATGCGCGCGCGCGGCGCCAAGGTCACGGACATCGTCGTCCTCGTCGTGGCCGCCGATGACGGCGTGATGCCGCAGACGATCGAGGCGATCCGCCATGCGAAGGCGGCGCATGCGCCGATCATCGTGGCGATCAACAAGATCGACAAGCCGGACGCCAATCCCGATCGCGTGTCCCAGGAGCTCCTGCAGCACGACGTCCAGGTCGAGTCGTTCGGCGGCGACACGCTCGCCGTCGAAGTCTCCGCGACCAAGCACACCAATCTCGACAAGCTGCTCGAGGCGATCGCGCTGCAGGCCGAACTGCTCGACCTCACCGCCGATCCCGACCGCAGCGCCGAGGGCACGGTCGTCGAGGCCCGTCTCGATCGCGGCCGCGGCCCGGTCGCCACCGTCCTCGTCCAGCGCGGAACGCTGCGGGTCGGCGAACTGGTCGTG
>JBEKEI010000135.1:0-12597 GCA_050013915.1 Roseiarcus sp. | reverse complement strand
GGGCGAGATCCAGACCATCGGCAAGGAAATCTTCGCCTATGCGCGCGAGGTGGCGGGCGACGACGTCGTGGGCGAGATCGCGGCCGCCATTCCGGGTCTGTCCCAGTTCATCTAGGCCACGGGCATGACCGGACTGGCGGGGGATTTCGCACCGACCAGCGAGCACGACTGGCGCCGGCTGGTCGAGCGCGCGCTGAACGGGCGGGGCTTCGAGAGCCTGGCGTCCCTCAGCGCCGATGAATTTCCGATCCAGCCGATCTATCCGCGGCGCGTCGGCCCGCGCGCCAACCGGGCCCCCGGCCGCTGGCGCGCGCTCGCGCGCATCGACCACCCCGACGCGGCGCGCGCCAACGCCCAGGCGCTCGACGACCTCGCCAACGGCGCCGACGGCCTCGAAATCATTTTCGCCGGCGCCGCGGGCGCCCATGGCTATGGGCTCGCCGATGCCGACGAGGCCGGCCTCGACGCCCTGCTCGACGGCGTCCGGCTCGATCTCGGCCCGACGATCGAATGCGACCTCGGCCCGGCCGCCGACGATGCGACGCGCGCGATCGCCGACGCGGTCGTGCGCGGCGGCGCCGAACCGTCGGTCGTCGATGTCGCGTTCGGCCTCGATCCGCTCGGCGCGCTCGCGCGCAGCGGACGCGCGGCGCACGACTGGCCGGAAACGGCGGGGCGGCTCGGCCGAAGCGCCGCGGCGCTGAGCGACCGGGGCTTTGCCGGGCCGTTCGTCGCCGCCGATGCGCGCTGCATTCATGCGGCGGGCGGTTCGCCCGGTCAGGAGCTCGCATTCGCGCTGTCCGCCGCGATCGATTACTGGCGCGCGCTCGAGCGCGCCGGGTTCGAACGCGAGGCGGCGCGGCGGGCGATCGGATTCCGGCTCGCGGCCGACGCCGACGAATTCCTCAGCCTCGCCAAGTTTCGCGCCCTGCGCCTGCTGTGGGCGCGCGTCGAGCAGGCCTGCGGGCTGCCGCCGCGCCCGGCCCGCGTCCACGGCGCCGGCGCCTGGCGGATGATGAGCGCGCGCGACCCCTGGGTAAACGTCCTGCGCGGCGCGATGGCGGCGTTCAGCGCCGGGCTCGGCGGCGCCGACAGCGTCAGCGTGCCGCCGTTCACCCAGGCGCTCGGCCTGCCCGACCCGTTCGCGCGTCGCCTGGCGCGCAACACCCAATTGATCCTCCTGGAGGAATCGCATCTGGGCTTCGTCGCCGACCCCGCCGCCGGCGCCGGCGCCTTCGAGGCGCTGACGCAGGCGCTCTGCGAGGCGGCCTGGACGCTCTTCCAGAGGCTGGAGACGCAGGGCGGGCTCTACGGCGCGCTGGCGCGCGGGGCGTTCCAGGCCGAGGTGGCCAAGGTCGCCGCGCGGCGGGCGCGCGACGTCGCGCACCGCGCGACGCCGCTGACCGGGGTCAGCGACTTCGCCGATCTCGCCGAAGCGAAGGTCGAGACGCTCGCGGCGGCGCGGCCGGCTTTCGCCTTCGCGGGCGAGATGCGCGCCGCGGCGCTCGCGCCGCATCGGCTCGCCGAGCCCTTCGAGGCGCTGCGCGACGCCTCCGACGCCGCGCTCGCGCGCGACGGGAGACGCCCTTCGATCTTCCTCGCCAATCTCGGGCCGCTCGCGGCTTTCAACGCCCGCGCGGGCTTCGCCAGGAGTCTGTTCGAGGCGGGCGGCGTCGCGGCGATCGGCGAGGCGGGCTTCCCGGACGCCGCGCACGCGGCCGCGGCGTTCCACGCGAGCGGCGCGACGATCGCCTGCCTGTGCTCCGCCGACGCGGTCTACGCCGAAATGGCCGAAGACGTCGCGCGGGCGTTGAGGGAATCGGGGGCACGCGTCGTGTTTCTCGCGGGCAGGCCCGGCGGGCGCGAGGCCGCGCTGCGGGCCGCCGGCGTCGACGGCTTCGTCTTCGCCGGCTGCGACGCGCTCGCCGCGCTGCGGACGGCGCATGAGCGGATCGCCGCCCGCTGACCGCGGCGGGTCGGGCCCGGTCTCCGGGCGCTGTGGCGCGGCGGCGGCCGCCGTCGTAAGCTGCCGATCCAGACTGGACAGGGCGACCCCGCTTCGCGAAGGGCACGATGAACCCGATTCCCGACTTCAGCGCCATCCCTTTCGCGGCGCCGCCGGCGCCGTCGGCGCCCGCGGGCGGCGAGCCCTGGCGCACGCCCGTAGGCATTGCCGTCAAGCCGCTCTATGGCCCCGACGATCTGGCCGGCCTCGACTTCCTCGACACCTGGCCGGGCGCGCCGCCCTATCTGCGCGGGCCCTATCCGACGATGTATGTCGAGCAGCCCTGGACGATCCGGCAATACGCCGGCTTTTCGACCGCCGAGGATTCCAACGCGTTCTATCGCGCCAATCTCGCCGCCGGGCAGAAGGGCCTCTCCGTCGCCTTCGATCTGGCCACCCACCGCGGCTATGATTCGGACCATCCGCGGGTGGCCGGCGACGTCGGCATGGCGGGCGTGGCGATCGATTCGATCTACGACATGCGCACGCTGTTCCAGGGCATTCCGCTGAGCGAGGTCAGCGTTTCGATGACGATGAACGGCGCGGTGCTGCCCGTTCTCGCGCTGTTCGTGGTCGCGGCGCAGGAGCAGGGCGCCGCGATGGAATCCCTGTCCGGGACGATCCAGAACGACATCCTCAAGGAGTTCATGGTCCGCAACACCTACATCTACCCGCCTGCCGCCTCGATGCGGATCATCGCCGACATCTTCGCCTTCGCCTCGGCGCATATGCCCAAGTTCAATTCGATCTCGATCTCCGGCTATCACATGCAGGAGGCGGGCGCGACGCAGGATCTCGAACTCGCCTATACGCTCGCCGACGGCGTCGAATATCTGCGCGCGGGAATCGCCGCGGGGCTCGACGTCGACCGGTTCGCGCCGCGGCTGTCGTTCTTCTGGGCGATCGGCATGAATTTCTTCATGGAGATCGCCAAGCTGCGCGCCGCGCGCCTCTTGTGGGCGGGCCTCGTTGCGGGCTTCGGTCCAAAGTCGGAGAAATCGCTGGCGCTGCGCACCCACAGCCAGACCTCGGGCTGGTCGCTGACCGCGCAGGACCCGTTCAACAACATCGTGCGGACCCAGATCGAGGCGATGGCGGCGACCCAGGGCCATACCCAGTCGCTGCACACCAACGCGCTCGACGAGGCGCTCGCGCTGCCGACGCCGTTCTCCGCGCGGATCGCGCGCAACACCCAGCTGTTCCTCCAGCAGGAGAGCGGCACGACGCGGATCATCGATCCCTGGGGCGGCGCCTATTACGTCGAGCGGCTCACCGCCGAACTCGCGCTGCAGGCCAAGGCGCACATCGACGAAATCGAGGCGCTCGGCGGCATGGCCAGGGCGATCGAGGCGGGGATACCGAAGCTGCGCATCGAGGCCGCGGCGGCGCGCACGCAGGCGCGCATCGATTCCGGGCAGCAGGCGGTGATCGGCGTCAACAAGTTCCGACCGCAGTCCGAGCGTCCGATCGACGTGCTGAAGGTCGACAACGCCAGCGTGCGCGCCCAGCAGATCGAGAAGCTGCGGCGCCTGCGCGCCGAGCGCGACGAAGCCGCGACCCAGGCGGCGCTCGCGGCGCTGACCGCGGGCGCGCGCGGCGGCGCCAATCTGCTCGCTCTGTCGATCGATGCCGCGCGGGCCAAGGCGACTGTAGGCGAAATGTCGCTCGCGATGGAAAAGGCGTTCGGGCGCCATGTCGCCGAGATCAAATCGATGGCCGGCGTCTACCGCCGCGAAGCGGGGCCCGGCGTCGCATCGATCGAGCGGGTGCTGATGATGACCCAGGCTTTCGCCGAGAACGAGGGTCGGCCGCCGCGCATCCTGGTCGCCAAGATGGGCCAGGACGGGCATGACCGCGGCCAGAAGATCATCGCCTCAGCGTTCGGCGATCTTGGTTTCCAGGTGGATATCGGGCCGCTGTTCGCCACGCCCGAGGAAGTGGCGGATCAGGCCGTCGACAACGACGTCCACATCGTCGGCGTCTCGTCGCTCGCCGCCGGCCATCTCACCCTGGTGCCGGCGCTGAAGGAGGCTTTGCGGCGCGTGGGCCGGCCCGACGTCATGGTCGTCGTCGGCGGGGTCATTCCGGCGCAGGATTTCGAGGCGCTGCGCGCGGCGGGAGCGGACGCAATCTTCCCGCCGGGAACGATGATCGCCGAGGCGGCCGCGCGCCTGCTGGAGCAGCTCAACCGCCGGCTCGGCTATGCGCAAAGGGAGCCGGCCGAGCTGGCGGCGGCCGGCCCGGTCGAGGGGGCGCACCGTCCCGCGCCGTCGGCTCGGTTCCCTCCGGGGTGAAAATGGGCTATTCAGCCGGAATGTCCAACAATGGAGATTCTGAGCATGGCGCGTCAACCGCCTCCTGAGAGGGTCGCGCTGTTCGTGGTCTTCGGGCTGATGGCGGGATTGCTGGCGACCGGCGCGCCGGCCTTCGCCCAGCAGGCCTGCGGCGACGACCTGAAGAAGCTTTCCTCCAAGCGGGAAGCGGAATTGAACAAGGTCAACGGCCTCGTCGCCGCCGCCAAGGGCAAGCCGATGGATCCGGCGATGTTCTGCCGGCAGTCGGCGGGGCTCAATTCCGCGGAGAGCGCGCTGATCGCCTACATGGAAAAGAACAAGGATTGGTGCAGCATTCCGGACGAAGTCGTCGCCGCGCTGAAAGCCAACCACACCAAGAGCGTGGCGTTCTCCGCCAAGGCCTGCTCGATGGCCGCCCAGTTCAAGAAGCAGCAGGAGGCGGGCGGCGCCGGCGCGCCGCAGGCTCCGCTGTTGCCGACCGGGCCGCTTTGAGCGGACGCAGGCTCGCGGCCGCGCCCTTGTCCGAGGGAAAGCTCGCGCCGGAGCCGAACGCGCTCCCCGACGCGACGCCGCGCAGCCTCGTCCTTCGGCTGACGCCGTCTGCCGCGCTGCCCTTCGTTCAACTCGCGCGCCTGGATCGTCCGATCGGCTGGCAATTGCTGCTCGCCCCCTGCTGGCAGTCCGCGGCGCTCGCGGGCGTGGCGAGCGGGCGGGGCCCGAGCCTGTTCCACCTCGCCCTCTTTCTCGTCGGCGCGATCGCGATGCGCGGATCGGGCTCGACCTACAACGACATTCTCGATCGCGAGCTCGACGCGGGCGTCGAGCGGACCAGGGGCCGTCCGCTGCCGTCCGGGCGCGTCAGCGTGCGCGCCGCGGCGACCTTTCTCGTCGCGCAGGCGCTGGTCGGCCTCGCGGTGCTGCTGTCCTTCAATGACCGTTTCACCATTCTGCTCGGCATGGGCTCGCTCGCGATCGTGGCCGTCTATCCCCTGATGAAGCGCGTCACGGCCTGGCCGCAGGCGGTGCTCGGCCTCGCCTTTTCCTGGGGCGCGCTGATGGGCTGGGCGGCCGTCTACCACGCGCTCGCCTGGCCGGCGGTGCTGCTCTACGCCTCAGCCTTCTGCTGGACGATCGGCTACGACACGATCTACGCGCTGCAGGACGCGCGCGACGACGCGATCGTCGGGATCAGGTCGACGGCGCGACTGTTCGGCGCCAACGTTCGCGTCGGCGTCGGCCTGTTCTATCTCGGCGCGGTCGTGCTCGCCCAGGCGGCGCTGATCGCAGGGCGCGGCAGCCTGATTGCGCAGATCGGGCTGGTCGGCTATTGCCTGCATCTGTTCTGGCAATTGCGCCGGCTCGACGCGCCGACGCCCGCGACGGCGCTCAAGCTGTTCCGGTCCAACCGTTACGCGGGTTTGATCCTGTTCGCCGGTTTCGCCGCCGACGGCTGGCGTCATCTGATCTTCTAAACAGGCGGGCGGAGCCTGGAGCGCCGGGTTAACCTGTTGTTAACGTGTCGGGACAATCATCTTCGATCGTGGCCCGCCGCGTCGCCTGCGCGGCCGTTCCGGGCGAAGACCGCAGCGAAAAGCGCGGAGTGGCACGTTTGTTGCTAGGATGGTCGGAGCACTAGATTACATTCGTAACGGTCAGGCGTTCCGGTCCATCAACGGAGGATCGGATAGGGTCGGCGGCGAGGAAGCGATGAGAGCCAGAGGTGGAGGGCGCCTGATCCTAGGAGGTCCTCATGTTGAACAAAGCATCTCTCGCATTCATCGGCGCTCTGACGGTCCTGCCGCAGCTCGCCGCGGCGGAAACCTCGAGTCGCTGCGTCGACGTCTCGGTGCCGAAACAGGCGATCATCGCGCGTAACGGCCGATGGATCGAACTCACCTCGGAGCAGTGGCAGTTCATGCGCGGCATCTACGCGATGAACCCGCAGACGCCCGCAGGATTGCCCTATGGCGACAAGGCGGTTCTGGCGCAGGTCGAAGGCAACAACGGCGGCATGGTGTTCTTCATCGACGGCGACAAGGCCTGCACGCCGATGCCGGTTCCGGTCGAACTCATCACCATGATGCGCGACGTCGCGACCGACACGATCAATCACGAGTCGGGCGGTCTCTGATCGCTTCCGCCTCGCGTCGCCGGCGTCGCTGACCCCGTTCGCCGCCGGGGCTTTCGCCGGCCGCGGGCAGGGCGATCGCCTTCCCCAGATTGGGAAAGGCGTCGACCTTGTTGGGCAGCGCCATCGCGGCGACGAAATGGTCCTGGAAGCGAGGCTCGAGCGCGGTCTCGATCTTCTCGATGCGCCGGGCGATCGCCTCGATCTCGCCGCGCGCCGCCAGGTTGAGCAGAGCGATGCGCGCGCCGACGCCAGCCGCATTGCCCGCCGCCGCGACCTTCGACAGATCGCAGTCGGGGATCAGGCCCAGCGCCATCGCGTAGGTCGCATCGATATGGCTGCCGAACGCGCCGGCCAGCGTCACCCGCTCGGGCGCCGGCGCGCCGTAGCGCTCCAACAGCAGTTTGGCGCCCGCATAGAGCGCGGCCTTGGCGAGTTGGATCGCGCGCACGTCGGTCTGGAAGATTTGCAGGCGCGGCGACCCCTCGCGCAGCACGTAGGCGAAAGTCCGGCCGACCGCCTCGATCCGCGGGGTCTTCACCGTCAGCGCGCCGTCGATGACGCCGTCGCGCGTGACGATCCCCGAGAGAAACATTTCGGCGACGACCTCGATGATGCCGGAGCCGCAGATTCCGGTGACCCCGGTCGGCGTCGTCGCCTCGGCGAAGCCGGGCTCGTTCGACCACAGGTCGCAGCCGATAACCTTGAAGCGGGGCTCCAGCGTCTCGCGGTCGATGCGCACGCGTTCGATCGCGCCGGGCGCGGCGCGCTGGCCGCAGGAAATCTGCGCGCCCTCGAAGGCGGGGCCGGTCGGCGAGGAGCAGGCGATCAGCCGGTCGCGATTGCCGAGCACGAGCTCGGCGTTGGTGCCGACGTCGACCAGCAGGGTGAGTTCGTCGCGCAGATACGGCCCCTCGGCGAGCACGACGCCGGCGGTGTCGGCGCCGACGTGGCCGGCGATGCAGGGCAGGCAATAGACGAAGGCCCCGGGCGCGACTTCGAGCCCGAGTTCGCGGGCGCGCGCCTCGAAGCCGCCGTCGAGCGTCAGCGCGAACGGCGCGCCGCCGAGCTCGGTCGGATCGAGCCCGAGGAACAGGTGGTGCATGATCGGATTGCCGACCAGCGCGACCTCGACGATCTCGGCGCGCGCCGCCTTCGCCTCCGCGACGACCTCGCCGATCAGCGCGTCGAGGCCGACGCGGACGCTCCGGGTCAGCTGCGCGTCGCCGCCCGGGTTCATCATCACGTAGGAGACGCGGCTCATCAGGTCTTCGCCGAAGCGGATCTGCGGGTTCATCACGCCCGCGGAGGCGAGGACCTCGCCGCTGGCGAGATCGCACAGATGGGCGGCGATCGTCGTCGAGCCGATGTCGAAGGCGAGGCCGAGCGCGCGCTCGCAAAAACCCGGCATGATGGCGACGATGTCGCGGCCCTTGCGCAGCGCGACCGTCACCCGCCAGCCGCCCGCGCGCAGAATCTTCTGGAGATCGCGCAGCACGGCGAGGTCCGCCGTCGTCTCGCCGAGGCCCCATTGCCCGGCGAGCGCTTCCTGCAGGCGGCGCAGATCGCTCGAGGGATCGTGCATGTCGGGCTCGCGCACCTCGACATAGCAGAGCCGCACGACCGGATCGATTTCGATCGGATGCGCCTCGGCGCGCTTGCGCACGAGCTGGCGGTGGACCTGCGATTCCGCCGGCACGGCGATGACGACGTCGGCGAGCAGGCGCGCCTGGCAGCCGAGCCGGCGGCCCGGGCCGAGGCCGCCGCCGGCGCGCTTGTCGGCGAAGCGCTGCTCGACCTCGTTCCACGGCGTCAACGGGTCGCGCCCGCGCGTCGGCTCCGCCGCGACTTCGACCCGACAGCGCCCGCAGATGCCGCGCCCGCCGCATACCGAATCGAGATCGACGCCGAGCCGGCGCGCGGCGTCGAGCACGCTGATCCCTGCGGGGACGCGCTCGCGCCGGCCGGACGGCGTGAATATGACGAGCGGATCGCTCAAGCGCGCGCGCCTGCGCCGGGCGGCCGGGGGCCGGGATTCGTCTGCGCCGCTCGCAAGCCCTAGCCCTCCCGCCCGTCCTGACGCGCCAGCCGGGCGAGACGGTCGTCATCATACTCGGCTTCGAGGCGCGTCGCCGCCGCGCTCGCCTCCGCCTCGAGATCGTCGCCGCAGGGCGTCGGATCGCCGCGCCGCCAGTCCGCCAGATAGGCGTCCGTTCCGGTCGCGCCGGCGTTCATCGCCGCCGCGTCGATCGCGCGGACGAACCGCTCGGGCAATTCGCGCCTCGCGGCGGCGCGGCCGGCTTTCGCGATCGCCTGGCTCGGGATGTCGCGCCAGTAGAGAATGGTCAGGCTGGCCATTCTCGCCCCGCCGGCGCCAGGAATTGCGCGAGCCCGTCGAGCCCGGTGAAGCGGCGCTCGAAGTCGAGACCCAGGCGCGCCGCCGCCGCCTGCGCCTTCGCCGTCAGCGCGGCGTCCTCGACCTGCTGGAGATAGACGAGCCGACGGTAGTTCCCGAAGTAATCGTCGCGCAATTGCGGATGCGCGTCGAGCCCGAGCCCCTCGACGACGAGCCGGTCGAAATGGCGGACGAGAAAATCGGTGAGGAAGAACGTGCCGGGCTCGTCCTCCATCATCGCGGCGAAATCGGTCGCGCCGGCGAAGAATTCATAGCAATGGGCGCCCGGAATGCGCGCGACGCCCTCCTCGGCGAGCACGCGGTCGAGTTCCCCGCCGGTCCCGCAATCGCCGTAGAGGCAGAGGATTTCGTCATAGGCGGCGCGGTTCTGCGCGATCTTGCGGCGCATCGCGGCGGGGATGCGGCCGGGCCGGTTGTGCAGGCTGGCGGGCAGGCAGGTCACGTCGAGATGGGCGAGCGGCCCCGACCGCAGCGCGACAATCTCGCGCGCCAGCGCGCCGCAGGCGATCACCAGCGTCCGGCGCGCCCCGGCGCCGGGGAGATGCCCCTCGGCGTCGCGTTCGCCGATGGCGTCGTCGTCGTTCACCGCGCGCTCCGCTTGCAATGACGCTGTCCTACCCTGCCGCCCGCACGGCGCCCTGGCGGCGCGCCATCAGCGCGCGCGCGGTCTCAACCGCCACCGCGGCGTCGCGGCAATAGGCGTCGGCGCCGACCGCCTGGGCGAAGGATTCGTTGAGCGGCGCCCCGCCGACCAGCACGATGTAATCGTCGCGCATGCCCTTTTCCTTCAGCGTGTCGATGACCACCTTCATATAGGGCATGGTCGTCGTCAGCAGCGCCGACATGCCGAGAATTTCCGGCTGATGCTGCTCGATCGCGGCGAGATACTTCTCGACGCCGTTGTTGATGCCGATATCGAACACCTCGAATCCGGCGCCCTCCATCATCATGCAGACGAGGTTCTTGCCGATGTCGTGGATGTCGCCCTTGACGGTGCCGATCACCATCTTGCCGATCTTGGGCGCGCCGGTGGCGATGAGCAGCGGGCGCAGGATCGCCATGCCGGCCTTCATCGCATTGGCCGCCATCAACACCTCGGGCACGAACAGGATGCCGTCGCGGAAATCGACCCCGACGATCCGCATGCCCTCGACCAGCGCTTTTGTCAGCACGTCATAGGGCGTCCAGCCGCGATCGAGCAGGATGCGCACGGCGATCTCGATCTCTTCCTTGAGGCCGTCGTAGAGATCCTCGTGGATCTGCGGCACGAGTTCGTCGTCCGACAGCGTCGCGAGGTCGAGGTCGGCGTCGGCCATCGTCAGGGTCCAGTCTTCGCGGCAGGCCGGCGGCGCAGGCCGGCGCGCCAGTATCGGCTTTCGCCGCGCGGCGCGCAAAGCATAATAATCGAGCGCCGGCGCCGCATTTTGCGGCCCTCCGCGTTAGGAAATCGTTAGGAAATCTTGACCCGGTGCGCGGCGACCGGGATCATCTTGCGGACCCTGGCGACGACCGCCGGGTCGATCCGCGTCGACACCAATCCGATCCCGTCCGAGGCCTTGGCGACGACATGGCCCCAGGGATCGGCGACCAGCGAATGCCCGTAGGTCATGCGCTGCTCGTTGCCGACGGTGAACGAGCCGGTCTGCGCGCTCGCGCACAGATAGGTCTGCGTCTCGATCGCGCGCGCGCGCAGCAGCACCTCCCAATGGTCCTTGCCGGTCGGCATCGTGAAGGCGGCGGGCAGCGCGATCACCTGCGCGCCCTTTTCGGCGAGCGCCTGGAACAGGTCGGGAAAGCGCAGGTCGTAGCAGATCGAACAGCCGATCGTGACGCCCTCGCAATCATAGGTGACGACCGCATCGCCCGCCTTGACGGTCGCGCTTTCCTTGTAGGAGGTCCCGTCGGGCGTCGTCACGTCGAACAGATGGATCTTCCGGTAGCGCGCGATTTCCTCGCCCTGCCGGTTGAACACGACGCTGGTGTTGTGGATGCGTTCGTCGCCCTCGATCCGCTCCATGATCGAGCCGGCGTGGATGAAGATTTCGTGCTTGCGCGCGAGTTCCTGGGCCATGGCGTAGGCGGGACCGCCCGGCAAGGTCTCGGCATTGGCCTGCTTGTCGCCGCGCTGGCCGCCCGCCCAGTCGAACTGCTCGGGCAGCAGCACCCAGTCCGGCGCCTCCTCGGCGACCGCCTTCTCGATCAGCCGGCGCGCGGCGGCGATATTGGCCGCCTTGTCGCTGATCGAATTCATCTGGACGAGCGAGACTTTCATGGGGCGACGTCCCGGGAATGGCCTGATGTCACCTTGGCCGCGCGGGTCGCGGCGCGTCAAGGGGCGCGGACTTCCCGCGCCGCCGTGACGCCTCAGGCGCTGAGCCCCTGATCCGTCAGCGGCAGCGCGCGAATGCGCCTCCCGGTCGCGGCGAAAATCGCATTGGCCAGCGCGGGCGCGAGCGGCGGCAGGCCGGGCTCGCCGATGCCGCCGGGCGGCGCGTCGCTCGCCACGACATGGACGGCGATCTTCGGCGCCTGCGCCATGTGGACGACGTCGTAGTCGGGGAAGCTCTGCTGCTCGACGCGGCCGTTGCGGATCGTGATCTTGCCGAACAGCGCGGCGGAGAGGCCATAGACGATCGCGCTCTCGACCTGCGCGCGCACGATGTCGGGATTGACGACGGAGCCGCAATCGACCGCGGCGGTGACCCGCCTCACCGTCAGCGCGCCCTTCGCCCCGACCGCGACCTCGACGACTTCGGCGACCGCGGTCCCGAACGAGGTGTGGAGCGCGATCCCGCGCCCTTCGCCCGCGGGCAGCGGCGTTCCCCAGCCCGCCTCGTCCGAGGCCCGCTGCAGCAGCGCCGCGAGCCGCGGCGCGTCCGCGAGCAGGGCGAGGCGGAACGCCAGCGGGTCGGCGCCGGCCGCGCTGGCCATTTCGTCGAGGAAGGATTCCTTGGCGAAGGCGGCGATGGAATTGCCGACCGACCGCCAGGATCCGACCGGAACCGGCGTCTCGACCGTGGCGAGATCGGTGCGCCGGTTGGCAATCGCATAGGGCAGCGCGACCGCGCCCTGGATCTGGGTCTCGTCGGTCGCGAGCCAGGTCGCGGGCGGGAACACGCGCGCGAGGATCGACTGGTTGGCGATCGCCAGGCGCCAGGCGACCGGCTTGCCCTCAGCGTCGAGGCCGCCCTCCATCCGCACCAGCGCGGCCGGGCGATAGAAGTCGTGCTGCATGTCCTCTTCGCGCGACCACAGGAGCTGGACCGGCCGGCCGACCGCCTTGGCGATGGTCACCGCCTGCTCGACGAAATCGGCCTCGAGCCGGCGGCCGAACCCGCCGCCCAGATAGGTCGTGTGGAGCCGGACCTTGTCCTGGGAAACGCCGGCCGCCTTGGCGGCGGCGGCGACCGACAGCGTCTGCGCCTGGGTCGGCGCCCAGACCTCGACGCGGTCGGGGCCGACCTCGGCGGTGCAGTTCATCGGCTCCATCGTCGCATGGGCGAGATAGGGCAGGGCGTATTCGGCGCGAAGCGTCCTGGCCGCGCCGGCGAAGGCGGCGGAAAAATCGCCCTGCGCGGCGATCGTCTTCGGCTTGTCGAGCGCGCCGGCCATCGCCGCGGCGATCGCCGCGCTGTCGAGCGCGCGATTGGGGCCGTCGTCCCAGACGATGTCGACCGCCGCGAGCGCGCGTTTGGCGCGCCAGCTGCTGTCGGCGACGACCGCCAGCCCGCCCGGCGCCGGCAGGACCGCAATG
>JBEKEI010000134.1:0-14881 GCA_050013915.1 Roseiarcus sp. | reverse complement strand
AGGACCGGTGACGGCGAATTCTACGCCTATTCCGCGCTGTGGCTGACCCTCGGGCTGCTCGCGCTCGCCTATGGCGTCGTGGCGCGCTCGAAGCCGGCGCGGCTCGCCTCGGCGGCGCTGGTCGCGCTGACTGTGCTCAAGGTCTTCCTGCTCGATCTCGCCGGCCTCGAAGGCGTGCTGCGCGCGCTCTCCTTCCTCGGCCTCGGCGGTGCGCTGATCGGCATAGGGCTCGTCTACCAGAAGCTGATCTTCGGCCGGCCGACCGACCCGGACGACGCGCCGAACCCGGCTGCGCCGGGCGCCGGGGTGTGATAGGAGGGCGCGACTTTCGCCCGAGGGGTGTCCCGTGACCGAACCCAACGCCGACATCGCCAAGCTCCCTTTCGAGGCCGCGCTCGCCGAACTCGAAGCGATCGTCGAGAAGCTCGAGAAGGGCGCCGTCGCGCTGGAGGAATCGATCGCGATCTACGAGCGCGGCGAGGCGCTGAAGGCTCATTGCGACAAGCTCCTGAAGAACGCCGAAATGCGGATCGAGAAGATCACGCTGGGCGCCGACGGCAAGCCCAAGGGAGTCGAGCCGCTGGACGCAGGATAGACGATTCGGTTGCATCCACAGCTCGACTTGGTGCAAATTCGCCCTCGTCCTGACGGCGGCGCGGGAAAGGGCGGCTTTCCATCCCGTGCCTCAGACGCGACGACGGGGGAAATCATGATCGCGAGGTTGGTCTTCTCGAGCGTCACGGCCTGGTTCCTGGTGGTGGCGCCGGCCCAGGCTTGCGTTGTCTATTGCCAGTCCGGGCTCCCGCGCGTCGTCAGCGCCGACATCGTCGAGATCGCCTCGCAGCGTGCGGCCCAATGGCCCGCGGCGATCCCGTCCAAGTTCACTCAGAGCGTCAAGCAGGCGCAACCGGCGCAGATCCTCCAGCAACAGCCGCCGGTGTTCAATCAGCAGCAGCCGCAGCAAATCTCCCAGCAGCCCCAGCAGCAGCCGCAGCAGTTTTCCCAACAGCCCCAGCAGCAGCCGCAGCAGTTTTCCCAACAGCCCCAGCAACAGCCGCAGTTCTTCCAGCAGGCGCAATTGCCGCCGCAGCAGACGCAGCAATTGTCCCAGCAGCCGCAGGCGCAGCCGGCCTCCTACCAGCCGCAGACCGTGAGATGCCAGACTCCCCAGGGCGCCTGCATGATCATCGGCGCGCCGGGAACCTCCTGCCAATGCCAGGATCGCCGCGGCAATCTCTACAGCGGCGTGACCCGATGAGCGAGCCCGGATCCGGCGGGACGGCGATGCTGGGCGCGCGCCGACACCTGCTCGTCATCTATGGCGCTCTCGGCGGCCTCGTCGTCATGGCGGTGATCGGGCTCCTGATCGTCCTGTCCATGCATAATTTCAACGCGCTGGAGAATGTGACCGCCTGCGTCGACCGTTATGCGGCGCAGTGGAAGGTCGAGCACAGCAACATGGGCGAGCTCTCCTGGATCAGCACGTTCTGCTACAACACGACTGGGTCGCAACTGCTGATCGACGAGGAGAGCATCCGGCGCGACAATTTCATCTTCCAGCGCCACGAGAACGCCGTCCTCCTGATGATGGTCGTGGCGATCACGCTGTCCGGAGTCGGCCTCGCGGGCCTGCAATTGCTGGCGTCCTACAAGCTCGCAGTGATGGGCAAGGGCGATCTGGCGGGCGGCGCGGAACTGTCCTACAGCAAGGACAACATGAGCTTCAAATCCTCGGTGGTCGGGCTCGCGATCCTCGCGGTCTCCTTCGGTTTCTTCCTCGTCTTCGTCGTCGACGTCTACGAGCTGAAGGAAGGCGATTCGACCTCCCATCCCGGGATGCCGCGCGGGACGGGGCTCCAGGTCTCCGATTTCGTTCCCAATGGCGCGACGGGCGTCGGGCGGACCGACGCGGCGCAGCCCACCGCGCCCGATCCCGCGCCGCCGCCGCCGTCCGCCAATGGTGAAAAGCGCAACTGAGCCCCGCCGCGGGCGGCGAGGCCGCGGCGCATGACGAAGGACCGTCCTGCGAGCGTCAACAGGACGCTGGCGCGCGAGGCGCCGGGCTCAAGCGCGCATTTCCCGGCGGCTCGCCTGACCGCCGGCCCCGGTCAGCCCGCGCGCACGGCTCCCGTCTCGCCTTCCCGCGCCCGGCTCGCCGCGCCGGCGTCGGCGTAGCGCCGCGCGAGCGCCGCGCAGACCATCAACTGGATCTGATGGAACAGCATCAGCGGCAGCACGGCCATGCCGACCTGGGCGAGCGGAAACAGCACGCCGGCCATTGGCACGCCGCTCGCCAGACTCTTCTTCGAGCCGCAAAACACGATGACGATCTCGTCGGCGCGATCGAAGCCGAGGCGGCGGGCGACGAGGACGGTCGTCATCAGCACGATCGCCAGCAGCGCTGCGCAGACGACGAGCAGCTCGGCGAGGTCGGCCGCGCCCAGCACGCGCCAGAGTCCGTGGTCGACCGCCTCGGAGAAGGCGAGATAGACGACGAGCAGGATCGAGCCGCGGTCGACGAAGCCGAGGGCGGCGCGATGGCGCGATACGAAAGCGCCGATCCACGGGCGCAGGAAGTGGCCGGCGAGGAATGGCGCCAGCAGCTGCAGCACGATGGCGCCGACCGCATCGAGCGAAACGCCGCCTTTGAGGTTCATCAGCAGCGCGACCAGCGCCGGGGTGAGGAAAATGCCGACGAAATTGGACAGCGAGGCGCTGCAAACCGCGGCCGCGACATTGCCATGGGCGATCGAGGTGAAGGCGATCGACGACTGGACGGTGGAAGGCAGCAGGCACAGAAACAGCAGGCCGACCAGCAGCGATTCCGGCAGGACGCCGGACAGCGCGTGGCGCAGCCCGACCCCGAGCAGCGGGAACAGGACGAAGGTCGCGCACAGCACGGTCAGGTGCAGGCGCCAGTGCAGCGCCCCCGCCAGCGCCGCCTCGCGCGACAGCCGCGCGCCATGCAGGAAGAACAACAGCGCGATCGCGAAAATCGTCACGAAATGAACGATGTCCGCCGCCCGGCCGATCGCGGGGAACAGGCTCGCGACCGCGACCGTCGCGACGATCGCGAGGGTGAAATTGTCGGGGCGAAAGGTCGTGAGCGAACGAAGCAAGGAGGTTCCTCTCTCAACCGAAGGCGACCACCGCCTCCGGCAAATACCTAGGCCGCCGCGTCCGCCGCCCGCTCCGCCTTCACGTCGGGCGGAATCGCCTCCTCGACCAGCGCGGCGAGCGCGTCGGCGAGGTTCGCCTCGCGCTGCTCGCTGGAGCCGAGCCGGCGGATCGAGACCGTGCGCTCGGCCGCCTCTTTGCGGCCGACGACGACCAGCGCAGGGACCTTGGCGAGCGAATGCTCGCGCACTTTGTAGCTGATCTTCTCGTTGCGCAGGTCGCCCTCGACGCGCAGCCCGCGCTTGCGCGCTCTCGCGACGATCTCCATTGCGTAGTCGTCGGCCTCCTGGGTGATCGTGCAGACGACGATCTGCAGCGGCGCCAGCCACAGCGGCAGCAGGCCGGCGTAATGTTCCAGCAATATGCCGGTGAAGCGCTCGAGCGAGCCGCAGATCGCGCGGTGAATCATCACCGGCGTGGTCTTCTCGCTGGTCGGCGAGATGTAGAAGGCGCCGAACCGTTCTGGCAGGTTGAAGTCGATCTGGGTCGTGCCGCATTGCCAGTCGCGGCCGATCGCGTCGCGCAGCACATATTCGAACTTCGGCCCATAGAAGGCGCCTTCGCCCGGATTCTCCATGGTGGTGACGACATTGCCGTGGCGGGCCTCGATCTCCTCGAGCACCCGCCGCATGACCGCCTCGGCGTGATCCCACAGCTCGTCGGCGCCGACCCGCTTTTCCGGCCGCGTCGACAGCTTGACGACGATCTTGTCGAAGCCGAAATCGGCATAGACGGCCAGGATCAGCTCGTTGATCTTGTGGCATTCCTCCGCGAGCTGGTCCTCGGTGCAGAAAATATGCGCATCGTCCTGGGTGAAGGCGCGCACGCGCATCACGCCATGCAGGGCGCCGGACGGCTCGTAGCGGTGGACGACGCCGAATTCGGCGAAGCGGACGGGCAGTTCGCGGTAGGAGCGCAGGCCGTTCTTGAAAATCTGGACATGACCCGGGCAGTTCATCGGCTTCAGCGCATAGATGCGGGCGTCCTCCTTCTCCGCGTCGTCGCCGGCGGCGCGGGTCAGGAACATCGCCTCGCGATACCATTGCCAGTGGCCGGAGACTTCCCACAGATGCTTGTCGAGCACCTGCGGCGCGTTGACCTCCTGGTAGTCAGCGGCGAGGCGCCGGCGCATGTAGGCGATCAGGGTCTGGAACAGCGTCCAGCCCTTGGGGTGCCAGAAGATTGCGCCCGGCCCCTCCTCCTGGAAATGGAACAGGTCCATCTCGCGCGCGAGCTTGCGATGGTCGCGCTTTTCGGCCTCCTCGAGCTGTTTCAGATAGGCGTCGAGCTCGGGCCTGCTCGCGAAGGCGGTCGCGTAGATGCGCGACAGCATCGGCCGGTTCGAATCGCCGCGCCAATAGGCCCCGGCGACCTTCATCAGCCTGAAGGCGTCGCCGACCTTGCCGGTCGAGGTCATGTGCGGGCCGCGGCACAGGTCGAGCCACTCGCCCTGGGCGTAGATTTTGAGCGACTGGTCGGCGGGGATCGCGTCGATCAGCTCGATCTTGAACGCCTCGCCCCTCTTCTCGAAGAACCCCTTTGCCTCGTCGCGGGTCCACACCTGTTTGGTGAACGGCTTGTCGCGCGCGATGATCTCGCGCATCCGCTTCTCGATCGCGGGAAAATCCTCGGGCGTGAACGGCGTCGCCCGGAAGAAGTCGTAGTAGAAGCCGTTGTCGATCACCGGACCGATCGTCACCTGCGCGTCCGGCCACAGCGACTGCACCGCCTCGGCGAGCACATGGGCGGCGTCGTGGCGGATGAGTTCGAGCGCTCGCGGATCCTCGCGCGAGAGGAATTCGATCGTCGCGTCGCGCTCGATCGTGTCGGCGAGATCGGTCAAGACGCCGTCGACGACCATGGCGACGCTGCGCTTGGCGAGCGAGGGCGAAATGGATTTGGCGATCGCGAGGCCGGAGAGACCCGGCTCGAACGCGCGCCGGGCGCCGTCCTTGAAAGTGACTTCGATCAATGCAGCCTCCAGGCTCACTCGCCGATACGGTTCGGCGTAAGCGGGTCGGAGCGCGTCATAGCGGCGCGGGGCGGCGAGGGCAACGCAATTTGGACCTTGCGCGCCGGCCCCGACCGCTACGCCGGATCGGCCGCGTCCGCCCGAAACCGCCAGCGCCCGTAGCGCCACGGCCGCAGCCACGACGCGCCCGCCGGCGGCTCGGCCGGCGGCGGGTCGTAGCCGGCTGCGGCCCAGGGATGGCAGCGGCAGACGCGCGCGAGCCCCATCCAGCCGCCCGCCCAGAGACCGTGGCGCGCGATCGCTTCGTCGGCGTAGTCCGAGCAAGTCGGCAAATAGCGGCACTGGCGTCCCATCAGCGACGACAGGGTGAGCTGGTAGAATCGGATCGCGCCGCGCGCCGCGCGGCGCGGCGCCTGCGCGAACGCCCTCAAATCGCCGGCGCGGGCGCGGCGCCCTGCCCGGCCTCGATCTGGGCGAGCGCGTCGGCGACCGCGTCGAAGGTCAGCAAGGTCGAGGCGTGGCGCGGCCTATAGTCGCGCACCGGCTCCAGCGCGGCGAATTCGGCCCACTTCCCGGAGGGCGGCGGGCCATTCTCCTTCAGCATGCGGCGGATCGTCGCGCGAAGTTCGCGCAGTTCGGCCGGCGTCGCGCCGATCACGTGGCGCGCCATCAGCGACGACGAGGCCTGGCCGAGGGCGCAGGCCTTGACGTCATGGGCGAAATCGCTCACCCGCCCGTCCTCGAGACTGAGGTCGACCACGACCGTCGAGCCGCACAGCCGGGAATGCGCCTTGGCGCTCGCCTGCGGCGACTCCAGCCGGCCGAGCCGGGGAATGTCGGCGGCCAGCTCCAGAATGCGCCGGTTGTAGATGTCGCTCAACATGAATGCGCCCGATTCGAGCCCCAGTGGCGCGCGCGGCGCTCTACCCCTATATAGTTCGCCGAGGCGGCAATGAAGAGGGCGCGGCGGGGGCATAGCCTCGATATCGCCGTCCTGCAACGAGGCGATCCCATGAACGACTTTGTCAAACCCCCGGAACCGGGTGCGGTCCCCCTGCGTTTGAAGCCGAGCCGCGAGGAGGCCGAAGCCGCCGTGCGCACCCTGATCGCCTGGGCGGGCGACAATCCGGCGCGCGAGGGGCTGGTCGACACGCCGCGGCGGGTCGCAAAGGCGTATGAGGAATTGTTCAGCGGCTATGACGAAGATCCCGGCCTCACCCTGGCGCGCGTGTTTTCGCAGGTCGACGGCTACGCCGACATGGTTGTCGTTCGCGACATCCCGTTCTTCTCGCATTGCGAGCATCATATGGTGCCGTTCTTCGGCAAGGCGCAGATCGGCTATTATCCCAGCGACGGGGTAGTCGGATTGTCCAAGCTCGCCCGGATCGTCGACACTTTCGCGCGGCGCCTGCAGACCCAGGAGGCCATGTCCGCCCAGATCGTCGAGGCGGTCGACGCGGCGCTCCGCACGCGCGGGGTCGCCGTCGTGGTCGAGGCAGAGCACATGTGCATGTCGATGCGCGGGGTGAAAAAACATGGCGTTTCGACCGTGACCACCCAGTTCTCCGGAGTGTTCCGCGAAGATCCCAGAGAGCAGGACCGGTTCCTCGCGCTGCTGCGCGCGGGCCGCTGACCGACGATGGGCGCAGCCGCCGAATCCCCGGAGGAAGGCGCGACCTTCGCCCCGGTATTCTCGGGCGACGGGCTGATCGTCTGCGTGACGGTCGACGACCGCTCGGGCGATGTGTTGATGCTCGCGCACATGAACCGGGAGGCGCTCGACCGGACGCTGGCGAGTGGAATCATGCATTATTGGTCGCGCTCGCGCCAGGCGCTCTGGCGCAAGGGCGATACGTCGGGCCAGACCCAGAGCCTCGTCGAATTGCGCGTCGACTGCGACCAGGACGCCCTGCTCGCGCGGGTGAGCGTGGCGGGCGACGGCGGCGCCTGCCACACCGGCCGGCGCTCCTGTTTCTACCGCCGGGTCGAGTGCGCCGCATCCGGCCCGCGGCTTGCTCCGGCGGATTGACGAGGGCGGAAAAATCCTGATTGTGGACTGTTGATACGAGGTTAACTCTGTTCGCCGTCTCGCCGGATCTTTAACGCGCCGGCCATTCGGGGGGTGCAAATTGGTCAGGAATTCGCTCGCAGACTACGCGAGTCGGTTCAGATGCGTCAGGCGTCGCGATGTTCGGCTATCCCACGCGTAAGGCGAACGAGGCTGTGTCGGGAGGCGCGTCGAAGCGCCGTCGCCCGACGATCGGCATCGTGCTGGGCGCCGGCGCCGCGCGCGGATGGTCCCACATTGGAGCGCTGCAGGAGCTCGTCGCGATGGGCGTCGTTCCCGACGTGATCGTCGGCGCCTCCGCCGGCGCAATCGTCGGCGGCTGTTTCGCGGCGGGGCGGCTGGATCAGCTCGAGGCGTTCACCCGATCGCTGACCCGACGGCGCGTGTTCGGCCTGCTCGATGTCTCGTTCAGCGGCGCCGGCCTGATCACCGGCGCGAAGCTGCGCGATCGGTTGCAACAGGCGCTCGGCGGCCTCGACATTGAATCGCTGCCGATCCGCTTCGCCTCGGTCGCGACCGAAGTCGGCACCGGCCACGAAATCTGGCTCAAGAACGGACCGCTGATCGACGCGATCTGCGCCTCCTACGCCTTGCCCGGCATATTCGAGCCGGTGCGCTGGGGCGGCCGCTGGTTGATGGACGGCGCGCTCGTCAACCCGGTGCCGGTCAATGTCGCGCGCGCGATGGGCGCGGACAAGGTGATCGCGATCAACATCTCCTCCGACGTCCTGACGCGCGGCACCGCGATCCAGGACCTCCAGCACTTCATCGAGGACGCGATCCCGGCGCGGCTCGGAGCGGGCGAGCCGGCGGAAAAGAAGAAGGGCGCACTGATGAAGGGCCTCAGCCGCGGCGCCGGGCTGCTGCGGCGCCCGTTCGGCAGCGGCGAGAGCGGCGCGCCGGGCATAGCCTCGGTGATGGCGGACGCGTTCAACATCACCCAGGACAGGATCATGCGCTCGCGCCTTGCCGGGGATCCGCCGGACGTGCTGATCACGGCGCGGATGAACAAGATCGGCCTGTTCGAATTCCATCGCGCCGACGAACTGATCGCGCTCGGCCGCGAGGCCGCGCGCAAGGCGATCGACGAAATCCGCGACCATATCGATCTCGAGCCGTCGGAGCCGGCGGCGGCGTCGATCGCGGCGCAGTAAGAGCGGTCGTCGCCCGACTGGACGGCGGACCGCCGCCTTTGGTCAGTGCGCCAGGATCGCCAGCAGCAGCAGCGCGACTATGTTGGTGATCTTGATCGCCGGGTTCACGGCCGGACCCGCCGTGTCCTTGTATGGATCTCCGACGGTGTCGCCGGTGACGGAGGCCTTGTGGGCGTCCGACCCCTTGAAATGCTTGACGCCGTCCTTGTCGACGAAGCCGTCCTCGAAGCTCTTCTTGGCGTTGTCCCAAGCGCCGCCGCCCGAGGTCATCGAGATCGCGACGAACAGGCCGTTGACGATGACGCCGAGCAGCGAGGCGCCGAGCGCGGCGAAGGCCGAGGCCTTGGAGCCCGAGATCAGCAGCACGCCGAAATAGACGACGAAGGGCGCGAGCACCGGCAGCAGCGAGGGCACGATCATTTCGCGGATCGCCGCCCGGGTTAGCAGGTCGACCGCGCGCGCATAGTCGGGCCGCTCGGTGCCCGCCATGATGCCGGGCTTCTCGCGGAACTGCCGGCGCACCTCGACGACGACCGAACCCGCCGCGCGGCCGACCGCGGTCATCGCGATGCCGCCGAACAGATAGGGGATGAGGCCGCCGAAGATGAGGCCGGCGACGACGTAGGGGTTGGACAGATCGAACGAGATCGCCCCGACATTGGCGAAATAGGGGAAGGTCGCCGCGTTGTTGACGAAATAGGTGAGGTCGTTCGAATAAGCGGCGAACAGGACGAGCGCACCGAGGCCCGCCGAGCCGATCGCATAGCCCTTGGTGACCGCCTTGGTCGTGTTGCCGACCGCGTCGAGCGCGTCGGTCGACTGGCGCACTTCCTTCGGCAGCCCGGCCATTTCGGCGATGCCGCCGGCATTGTCGGTGACCGGGCCGAAGGCGTCGAGCGCGACGATCATGCCGGCGATGCCGAGCATGCTGGTGACCGCGATCGCGGTGCCGAACAGGCCGGCGAGCTGATAGGTCGCGATGATGCCGGCGATGATGACGAGCGCGGGCAGCGCGGTCGATTCCAGCGAGACCGCCAGGCCCTGGATCACATTGGTGCCATGGCCGGTGACCGAGGCCTGGGCGATCGAGACGACGGGACGTTTGCCGGTGCCGGTGTAATATTCGGTGATGACGACGATGAGGCCGGTCACCGCGAGGCCGACCAGGCCGCAGAAGAACAGGTTCGTGCCGGTGACGGTCTTGCCCGCCACCACGCCGATCTCGCCCCAGCCGACGACGAAGGTCGCCGCCGCGATGCCGAGGATCGACAGAAGCCCGGTGACGATCAAGCCCTTGTAAAGCGCGCCCATGATCGAATTGTTGGCGCCGAGCTTGACGAACTGGGCGCCGACGATCGAGGTGACGATGCAGGCGGCGCAGATCGTCAGCGGATACATCATCGTGGCGACGAGAATGCTCTTGCCGCCGACCTCCTTGCCGGCGAAGAAGATCGAGGCGAGCACCATGGTCGCCACCACGGTGACGGCGTAGGTCTCGAACAGGTCGGCCGCCATGCCTGCGCAGTCGCCGACGTTGTCGCCGACATTGTCGGCGATGGTGGCGGGATTGCGCGGATCGTCCTCGGGAATGCCCGCCTCGACCTTGCCGACGAGATCGGCGCCGACATCGGCGCCCTTGGTGAAGATGCCGCCGCCGAGGCGGGCGAAGATCGAGATCAGCGACGCGCCGAAGCCGAGCGCGACGAGCGAGTCGACCACCGTGCGGCCGGCCGGATCATAGCCCATCGGCCCGCGCAGGATGTAGAAATAGCCGGCGACGCCGAGCAGCGCGAGACCCACCACCAGCATCCCGGTGACCGCGCCCGATTTGAACGCGATGTCGAGGCCGGCGCCGAGCGACTTGGTCGCCGCCTGCGCGGTGCGGACGTTGGCGCGCACCGAGACGTTCATGCCGATGAAGCCAGCCGCGCCGGACAGCACCGCGCCGATCAGGAAGCCGATCGCAACGAGCCAGGACAGGAGGAGACCGAGGCCGACGAACACGACGATTCCGACTCCGGCGATCGTGACGTACTGGCGCTTGAGATAGGCCTGCGCGCCTTCGGCGACCGCGCCCGAGATCTCCTGCATTTTCTGCGAGCCGGCGTCGGCCGCCATCAACTGGCTGACCGTGTAGCCGCCATACACGAGCGACAACGCGCCGCTCAGCAAAATCAGGGCGATGATCATTTCGGTTGCGTCCCCTCGAGCCCCAGAGCCGCGCCCTCACGCTGCGGGATCAGCATGCGCGGCGACAATGGCCAAACGTTCCGGGTGCCTCTTGCCAGAAACCTCCGGCTGCCGCAACGCGCGGCGCCCAAATTGTCGCAATTTAGGGTGGACGAGCGCCTCACGGCGTCGTTTCGCCAGCGATTCCCGCGATTTCGCGCGGCCGCGCGGCGATTCGCCGGCCGCTCAAAACTTCGGCTCGGCGAGCCCATTCGCGCGGCAGGCGGCGATCAGCGTGTTGACCATCAGCATTGCGATCGTCATCGGCCCGACCCCGCCCGGCACCGGCGTGATCGCCGCCGCGCGCGCCGCGGCCTCCGCGTAGGCGACGTCGCCGACGAGCCGCGTGCGCGCGGCGCCGGAAGCGTCGACGCCGTCGGCGGGGATGCGGTTGACGCCGACGTCGATGACGATCGCGCCCGCGGCGATCCAGTCGCCGCGCACGAGTTCGGGCCGGCCGACCGCCGCCACGAGGATTTCGGCGCGCCGGGCGACGGCGGGCAGATCGCGCGTGCGCGAATGGGCGATCGTCACGGTGCAATGGCGCGCGAGCAGCAATTGCGCCATCGGCTTGCCCACGATGTTGGAGCGCCCGATGACGACCGCCTCCATGCCGGCGAGGGTCCGGCCGAGCTTCGCGCAGGTCTGCTCGATCAGGATCATCGCGCCCGCCGGCGTGCAGGGCAGCACCGCGCGGCCGAACTCGCCGGTCGCGGCGAGGCCGGCGTTGATCGGATGGAAGCCGTCGACGTCCTTGGGCGGCGCGATCGATTCCAGCACGCGCGCGGAATCGATTCCATTCGGCAGCGGCAGCTGCACGAGAATGCCGTGGACCGCCGGATCGGCGTTGAGCAGCGCGACCAGCGCGAACAATTCGGCCTGGCTCGTCTGCGCGGGCAGGTCGAATTGCAGGGAATGGAAGCCGCACGCCTTGGCCGCCCTGCCCTTGGCGCCGACATAGACCTGGCTCGCCGGATCCGCGCCGACGAGCACGACCGCGAGGCCGGGCGTGACTCCGCGCGCGGCGAGCGCGCGCGCCGCCTCGCCGACGCGGGCGATCGTCGCCTGCGAGACGGCCTTGCCGTCGATGACGAGGGCGGTCGGGGGAAGCTGGTCCGTCACCGTCCTCTCTCCGTTTCATGTCGAGGCGGTATGCGGCGAGCGAGCCCGCTTCGGCCTCAACCGCCCGCCTCGAACCGGTAGCGGGCCTCGTGGCGCGCCTGCGCGTCCGGCGCCAGCACGCGCATCGACGGCTTCTCGAAGAGGTCGCCGGCGAAGCCCTCGGGATCGCTGCAGCCGGTCCACGCCTCGAGGCAGAGAAACGGCGCGCCGGGGCGCATCCACAGCGCCGCGTGGTCGAAGCCTGGAAAGTCCATCGCGATCGCGGGCCCGCCCGGCTGCTCGAACCGCAGCGAGCGGCTCGCCGGATCGAGGAAGCACAGCGCGTCGCCGGCGAACAGGGCGTCGCTCAGCGGCAGCACCGAACCTTCGAGCGGGATCGCGCGCATCCGCGCCGAGAGCAGGCCGCCCGGCGCGACGACCGGAACCTCGGCGCGCTCGGGCTTTTCGAACCGCACGACCGCGCCCTCGCGCGGGCCGCCGGCGAAGGGCCAGCGGAAGCCGGGATGCAGCCCGCAGGCGTAGGGCATCGGCGACGGGCCGGCGTTCGCAACCTCGAGCGTCATCGCGAGCGCATCGGCGGTCAGCCGGTATTCGACCGCGAGCCGGAACGCGAACGGATAGACCGCCCGGGTTTCGGCATTGTCGGCGAGCGTCAGCCGCGCGAAATCGGCGGCCGCGGCGTCCACGACGAAAGACTGACTCGCCGCGAAGCCATGCAGGCCGAGCGCATAGTGGCGGCCGCCGACCCGCGCGCCGTCGCGCGTCCAGCCAACCACCGGGAACAGGATCGGACTGATCTGCGGCCAGATCGCGCGATCGCCGGGCCACAGCAGGTCGCGGCCGCCGACCCGCCACGCGCGCGCCTCGGCGCCGTGAAGCGCGATCTCGGCGCCCGCCGCGCCATGAACGAGCCTGACGACCTCGCCGGTCACGGGGTCAGCCCCTCGAGCGCGCTTCGATCAGCGCGGCCTTGACGCCCGGCGCGCAGGCGATCAGCGGATTGCCCTTGCGCAGGCCGTCGCCGGCGAGGAAATCGCTGACGTAGCCGCCCGCCTCGGCGACCAGCAGATTGCCGGCCAGACAATCCCAGGCGTTGATGTGGTTCTCGACATAGCCGTCGCGCCGCCCGGCCGCGACATAGGCGAGGCCGAGCGCGCCCGAGCCCGCGCGCACGCCCCCCGCGCCGGAGCCGATGATGCGCGCGTAGAGCGCGATGACCTTGGCCGCGCCCGCGCGCATGTTCCAGCCGACCTCGATCGTCGCCTTGGTCAGATCGTCGGTCGCCGCCGCGCGGATCGGAACGCCGTTGAGCCAGGCCCCGGCGCCGCGCCGCGCGCTGAACAATTCGTCGAGCATCGGATCGTAGACGACGCCCGCCTCGACCGCGCTTCCCAGCACACAGGCGATCGAGACGCAGTAGTGCGGCGTGCCGCGGGCGAAATTCGAGGTGCCGTCGATGGGATCGACGACCCAGACCGGCGCGCCCTCGGCGCCGACGCGCCCCTCGCCCTCCTCGCCGATGAAGCCGTCGTCGGGATGGACCGCGATCAGCCGCGCCTGGATCAGCCGCTCGACCTCGCCGTCGACCTCGGTGATGAAGTCTTGCGGTCCCTTGAAGCCGATGGTGAACGAGCTGCGGTCGACGAAGCGCCGCCGCGCCAGGGCGCCGGCCTCGCGCGCGACCGCGCAGGCGGCGAGAAAACGGCTCTGCAGCGCGGCGGCGTCGATGGTCAAAGGCGTCTCCCCGCCCGAAGGCGCTAGAAATGGCTGAAGGCGCCGCGCTCGAACGCGACCTCGGCGCCGCTCGCGTCGAGAAAGCGCGGCGGCGCGCCGCCCTCGCGGGCCTGCCCGACGGCCGTCGCCGCGACGCCGGCCTGCGCCGCCGCGGCTTCGAAGGCGCCCGCCCGGTCGGGCGCGACCGAGGCGATGAGTTCATAATCGTCGCCGCCCGTCGCGGCAATCGCAAACAGCGCCGGGTCGATCGCGATCGCGGCGCGGGCGGCGGCCGAGAGCGGCAGTTTCGCCAGCGCGATCTCGGCCGAAACCCCGCTGACGCGCAGCATCTTGGCGAGATCGCCGGCAAAACCGTCGGAAACGTCCATGCCGCCGCGGGCGAAGGCGCCCATCGCCGGGCCGAGCGCGAGGCGCGGCTGCGGCAGGAGATAGCGGTCGAGCAGGAAGGCGCGGTCCGCCGCGCCCAGCGCGGGCGCGGCGCCCTGCCGCAGCCGCAGGCCGAGCGCCGCGTCGCCGATCGTCCCGCTGACATAGAGCCGGTCGCCTGGCCTGACCCCGGTGCGCGCGACCATCCGGCCGCGCGGCACGCGCCCGAGCGCGGTGATCGAGACCATCAGCGGCCCCGGCGTCTTGACCGTGTCGCCGCCAAACAGCGGGCATGCATAGCGCGCGGCGTCGTCGCCGAGCCCCTGCGCGAAGGCGTCGAGCCAGTCGGCGGTCCAGTCGGCGGGCAGCGCGAGCGCGAGCAGGAAGCCGAGCGGGGCCGCGCCCTTGGCTGCGAGATCGGAGAGGTTGACGCGCAGCGCCTTGCGCGCGATCGCGCCGGGCGGGTCGTCGGCGAAGAAATGCACGCCGGCCACCAGCGCATCCTTGGTGAGCACGAGGTCACAGCCGGCGGGCGGCGCCAGCAGCGCCGCATCGTCGCGCAAGCCGAGGCCTTCCGGGCCGGCGAGCGGCGCGAAATAGCGCGCGATGAGGTCGTCCTCGCTCGGGCGGTTCGCCATGGCGCCCCCTGTGGTCGTCGGCGGCTTCGAGGATTCAGGAGCATGAGAGCCGGATCGATGCATAGCGAAGATCGCGGCCGCGAGCCAGACCGGCCCGCCCCCCGCAGCGCCCGGCGGGTTGCATCTCCCCGCCCTTCTTCCTAAACCTCGCCCCCGTTCCGGCGCAGGAGCCCGCCTTGACCGACGCCTTCCACCCGCGATCCGATTTCCTCGCCACGCTCCAGCAGCGCGGCTTCATCCACCAATGCTCGGATTTCCGGGGCCTCGACGACAAGGCGCTCTCGGGCTCGCTGGTCGCCTATGTCGGCTACGACTGCACGGCGCCCTCGCTCCATATCGGCAATCTCGTCTCGATCATGATGCTGCACTGGCTCCAGCAGGGCGGCGGCAAGCCGATCGCGCTGATGGGCGGCGGCACGAC
>JBEKEI010000133.1:0-12769 GCA_050013915.1 Roseiarcus sp. | reverse complement strand
GACGGCGCCGCCGCGCAGCGATCCTTCCGGCGCGATGCGGCGATCCTCTCATCGGCCTTGCGATCGCTGCGCGGCGCGAGGATCAGCGGCAGGCCGCCACCAGGGGTCGAACGTCGTCCCCGGCTCCGGACGCTCGTCCGGGGCGCGGCGAATTTCAGTCCGACGGCACGTTGACGTCGCCCGCAGTGACGGAGACGACCCCCTCGATCTCCGCGAGTTTTGCCGCGAGTTTGGATACCGATCGGACTCCCTGAATTTCGAGCACGACGGTCACGACTTTTCTCGAGCCGGCCGGCGCTTCAGGTCCGGCGGTCGCGCCGGCGTCACGGGGGCGCGACCGGTCCGGACTCGAATATTCACTGTGCGCGGGCTCATGGCCATAATCGCGCCGGTCGGCGGAAGAGGAACCGCGCTCGATCCGCACCCGGCTGACGGCGAAATCCTGTTGCGTGCACGCAACCAGAATCTCCCGCAGGATGCCTCGCCCGTCCTCGTAGGAGACTTCCAGAGGCGAGGGCGTCCAGCGCGACCTGGGCAGCCGCCGCACGAAAAAGGCGAAGGCGAACACCACGATGAAATGCAGCGCGGTCGCGACGAGCGCGAGAATGGGAAGCCCCGCCCCGCACGCCATGCCGACAGCGGCGGTCAGCCAGACGATGGCGGCGGTGGTCAGCCCGCGCACACTGTCGCGCCGGACGAAGATGAGGCCGCCGCCGATGAAGCCGATGCCGGTCACGATCTGCGCCGCGATGCGCGAGGGATCGAGCACGACGCGCTCGCCCAGCACGTCGGCGAAGCCGTATTTCGAAACCAGCATGATCAGAGCCGCCGCGAACCCGACCAGAGTGTAGGTGCGCAGACCCGCGCTCTTCTGCCGAAGCTCGCGTTCGAGACCGATGAGGGCGGACAGGCCGAAGGCCAGCGCGAGTTCGCCGATCTGCAGCCATCCCTGCCCAGCGAAATATCCGGCGGCCATGGGCTCCCCGATCGATGCAGACGCTCGCAGCGCCACTGACCGAAGCTACGCGAGATTCCGAGCGGAAACAGCGGCGTTTTGGACGCCGGCTCGAGGGTCCGCCAGTCGTGCGGAAATCCCGCGCGTCGGCGGCGCCGGACAGGGCCACCCGGACCACCGCTGCGGACCGGCGCCGCCGCGCCGACTCTGCGGCGACGACGGTCGTCCAGTCAATTCGCGCTCGACAGGTTCCGCCTCATTTGGCCGAGCCATGAGCGGGCGTCGATCGCATTCGTCCGGCGGTGGTCGGCGGCGCCGGCCTTGGGGAACGGCGTGTCGAAGCAGACCCCGATGTCGCGGCCGCTCCGCCACACGAGCCGGGCGTCGCGCATGATCCCGGAGCGGTCGACCGTCATCGGGAACCACTCCGGCAACAATTGCCCGTCCGGGGTCCGGACGCCCGCGCCCATTTCGGAAACGCTGCGCACCACAGCCTCGATCGGCCCATCGCCTGAACCGAGCGCGATCTGCGCGGCGTAGCAGACGCGGCGGCGGCCATTCTTCCTTCGATCGTTCCCAACCATCGCTCGACCCTCTCTCCTCGGACGATTCCACGCTACGCCGAACAATGTGCAAGGCGAAGCGCATTTGATTCAAATGGTTATCGTCGGTCTCGGAGCGGGGCGACGGTCGAGGGGCCGCGGCGGCGCGTCCTCACCACCTGACGGTCCGGCCCTGGTAGTCGAGGTAGCGCAGGCCCGGCCTGCCGGTCTGTGCGGCTATTGCGTTCACGACGCCCGGAATGCTGGTCTCCACGTCGAGCGGCGCACTCGGGCCGCCCATGTCCGTTCGCACCCAGCCGGGCGCGACCAGCGCGAGGCTCCGGTCGGAGTCTTTCTGCCGGGCTGCGAAGCTGCGCATCAGCGTGTTGAGCGCGGCCTTGCTGGCGCGATAGACCTCCCAGCCGCCGCTCTCGTTGTCGGCGACGCTGCCGAGGCCGGAGGACATCGCCGCGATCATGCCGCTCGGCGGCACGAGGTCCTGCAGCGCCTCGATCGCCCGCATCGCGCCCAGCGCATTGATGACCATCACCCGGATGAATTCCTCGGTCGAGACCTCGCCGATGATCTGCGCGGGGTCGTTGGTGACGCCCGCGCTGACGAACAGGAGATCGAGGCTGCGCCCGGACAGACGTCGGCGAAGCCCCCGGATTTCATCGGCGCTGGCGATGTCGAGCCGCTCGATCTCGAGGCGCTGGCCGTAGCGCTCGCCGAGATCGTGCAGGCCCGTCCGCGCGGCGGAGCGGACGGTGCCGATCACGCGCCAGCCGCGGGTCAGATATTCCTTCGCCAGCGCGAGGCCGAGGCCGCGCGAAGCGCCGACGATCAGGGCGGTCGAAATCTTCTCGTCGTCGGACATCGGAGCCTCCTGCCACGAGATCTTGCCGGCGCCAATACGGCGTTTTCCGGGCCATCGGCGGCAATCGCGCCCGACCGGATCAGGGGTAGCGCGCCTTCATCTCCGCGATTCGCTGCGTATCGCGATCGATGATGCAGGCCAGGCGCGGATCGCCGCCCTTGGCGCTCATGCCGGCCTCGAACGGCGCGACGTCCTGGCAATCGGTATCGCGCCAGCCGATCCATTGCGCCTGGGATTCGTTGAGCGAGCGCTTCCATCGCGCCCTCTGCGCGGACAGCAATCCGACGCGTGTGTCGATCGACTTGCCGGCGGCGTCGACGACCGCCGTCAACTCCTTCTCGGAACGATCGGCGGCCGCACGCAGACAATCGGCGAGTTCGCGCGCGCCAATCTTCTTGCTGTCGCACTGGATTTGCGAAGGACGCGGCTCCTGCGCCGACGCCATCGGCGCCGCGGCCAGACCAATCGCCAGGGAGAGCAGCAACCTTCGCATGATCGGAATCCAGAGCGGCGGTTTCACAATGACGTAACGAGATTCGGGGCGGCCGTGTCAATCGAACCGAAGCGCATTACGGGACGACGCGCAAAGGGTTGCGCCCTGTTCGCGGTCTATTCGGGCCGGGGCGCGTTCCGACGGGTCAGGAAATCGTCGATGCGCTCGAGCGCGCGGCGGATGTTGAGGGTGGAATTGGCGTATGACAATCGGATGAAGCCCTCGCCGCAGACGCCGAAATCGGGGCCGCCGATGGTGGCGACGCCGGCCTCGTCGAGCAGCGCCGAAGCGAGCGCCTTGGCCTTCCACCCCGTCGCGGCGATGTTGGGGAAGGCGTAGAAGGCGCCCTTGGGCGCGGCCGCGCGCACGCCGGGCAATCTGTTGAGGCCTTCGACCACGACGGCGCGACGCGCGTCGAATTCGGCGACCATTTCTCGCACGGCGTCCTGCGGACCGGTGAGGGCGGCCAGACCGGCGAATTGCGTCGGCG
The DNA here is from genome assembly GCA_050013915.1 of Roseiarcus sp. Lineage (GTDB taxonomy): Bacteria > Pseudomonadota > Alphaproteobacteria > Rhizobiales > Beijerinckiaceae > Roseiarcus. The sequence continues at coordinate 9,412 of JBEKEI010000133.1, read as the reverse complement.
CATTGACGCAGGAATAGCAATTGACCGCGAGCTTGCGCGCGTTGTCGTAGAGCGCGGCAGGCCAGACCGAATAGCCGAGCCGCCAGCCGGTCATCGCATAGGTCTTGGACCAGCCGTCGAGCATGACGAGCCGGTCGCGGATTTCAGGATAGCCGAGCAGCGTCTGGTGCCGCAGGCCGTCATAGGTCATCTGGCCATAGATTTCGTCGGACAGGATGGCGACGTCGGGCCATCGGGCCAGTCCGGCGACGAGCTTGTCGATCTCCTCCTTCGGCGTGACGCCGCCGGTCGGATTGGCCGGCGAATTGACGATCAGCAGCCGGGTGCGCGACGTGACGAGCGCAAGCGTCTCCTCGGCTGAAAAGGCGAAGCCGTTCGCCTCGCGCACGGGAACCGGCACCGGCGTCGCGCCGGTGAATTCGATCATCGAGCGATAGATGGGAAAGCCCGGGTCGGGATAGAGGATCTCCGCGCCCGGTTCGCCGAACATCACGATCGTCATATACATCGTGACCTTCCCGCCCGGCACGATCAGCACGAGCTCGGGCGAAACCGCGACGCCGTGCCGGCGCGCCAGATCCGCCGCCACCGCCTCGCGCAGCGGCAGGATGCCCGTCGCCGCGGTATAGCCGTGCTCGCCGTCCCGCAGCGCCTTGACTGCGGCCTCGACGATATGCCCGGGGGTCGGGAAATCGGGTTGGCCGATCCCCAGATTGATGATGTCGCGCCCCTGGCGCTGCAACGCCGCGGCCTTGGCGAGCACGGCGAAGGCGTTTTCCTCGCCGATCCGCGAAAAGGCGGGATTGACGTGCAGCATGGGGGTTTCCTCTTGGCTTTGACGCTGTTGTGCCGCGGCGGAGCGAAAGGATCAAGCCGATCGCGAGCGCTCGGCGCAATCCGTCCGTCACAGCGCGTCGGCGACCGGCTGCGGCGTCGAGGACGGCGGCGAAGGCGCGTGGCGAAGGCGCCAAAGGCTCGCGACGGCGGCGGCGATGGCGAACCCCGCCGCGGTCCCCAGGGCGATCGGTTCCGCGTTGGCCGCGAAGCGGAACGTCAGCGCGGCGAGGGTGGCCCCGATCGTCTGGCCGGTGAGCCGCGCCGTCGCAAGCATGCCGCCCGCCGCGCCGCTGCGCGCCAGCGGTGCAGAAGACATCATGGTGCGATTGTTCGGCGACTGGAAGAACCCGAACCCCAGGCCGCACAGCGCCATGCGCCAGACGATCGCCAGCGAGGCGACATCGCCGGGGAGCAGCGCGAGCGACAGCAAGCCGAGCGCGAGCAGGGCTAGGCCCGCCCCGCTGAGGATCGCCGCGGGCAGCCGATCGGCCAGTCGGCCCGCGACCGCCGCGGCGACGCCGGCCGCGACCGGCCATGGCGTCATCAGCAGGCCGGTGTCGACCTGGCCGCGATGCAGAACCCCCTGAATGAAGAACGGCAGCGATACGAACGCGAGCATCTGCGCCGAGAACGATGCGACCGAAGTGAGGACCGAGAGGGTGAATATCCTGTTGCGCAGGAGGTCGATCGGCACCAGAGGCCTGGGTTGCGCGCGCGAGCGCGCAATCAGCGCGAGGCCGGAAAACACCGCCACTGCGAGTTCGGCGCCCCCGAGCCACGCGTTGCCATTGCGGGTGAGCAGGTCGATTCCGGTGAAGACGAGGCCGAAGGTCGCCACGTTCAACAGGGTGCTCAACAGATCGAGCTGTCCCGAGGTCGGACTGACCGGGAGGGCCGCGCGTCCGACAAGGAAGGCGAGCAAGCCGAGCGGGACGTTCACCGCGAACAACCATTGCCATGGCCCGACGGCGAGGATGCCCGAGGCGACGGTCGGCCCGAATGCGGCCGCGGCCGAAACGACGAGCGCATTGAGGCCGATGCCGCGTCCGAGCATTCGAGGGGGATAAGTGAACCGCACCAGCGCGCCGTTGACGCTCATGATGCCGGCCGCGCCAAAGCCCTGGGCGACGCGCGCGACAATCAGCGCGGACAGGCCGCCGGCGAACGCGCAGCCGAGGGACGCCGCGGTGAACACGACGATTCCCGAGAGAAACAGGCGGCGATAGCCGATCATTTCGCCGAGCGCCGCCAGCGGCAGCAGCGAGACGACGATCGCCAGCTGAAAGCCGTTCACGACCCAGATCGACTGATCCGCCGCCACGCCGAGCTGGCGCGCGATCGTCGGCAACGCCACATTGGCGATCGCCCCATCGAGCACCGCCATGACGATCGCGAGCCAGATCGCGAGCGCCGACCAGGTTCGACGCGGGACCGGCAGACCGTCGAAATCGGCCATTTCCTCTCCACTCCCGATCGGACCTTGCCGGGATCGCCGCCCGGCTGTTCGGGCCGGCCGATGAAACGCTTTTGGCGCGGTCCGCCGCCTACACAAAACATTGATTTCCCGCCCGGGGCGCGCGGCGCGATAAAATCCTCGGGCGGCCGTCGCCGACCGCTCGGCCGCGGGAAGCCTCGCGCGACTCGAATTCAGGGCGCAGGCCGCTTCGTCGAATCGACGACCCCCGCTCTACGCCATCGCGCGATTTCAGGCGACGGCGAATCGCCGCCTTCACGGAGCCCGTCATGCTCGACCTCGATCACTTGAACTCCCTGCATCCCCCGACCGCTCCGCTCGACCGGCGCGCGATCGTCAAGGCGAGCCTGACCGTCGGATTCTGCGCCGCCGTGGCGCCCGTCTGGGCGCAAGTGATCCAGACCTCGGCCGAAGGCCTCGTCGCGGGCGAGGTTCGCGTGCCTTCGAGCGGCGCCGACATTCCCGCCTATCGGGCAATGCCCGACCGTGGCGGCCCGTTCCCCGCCGTGCTGGTGATCCACGAGATTTTCGGGGTGCACGAATACATCAAGGACGTCTGCCGGCGCTGGGCGAAGCTCGGCTATTACGCGATCGCGCCCGACCTCTACGCCCGCCAGGGCGACGCGTCGAAGGAGACCGACATCGCCAGGCTGATGGCCGAGATCGTCGCCAAGGTCCCCGACGCGCAGGTGGCCGGCGATCTCGACGCGACCTTCGCCTTCGCCGGGGGGAGCGGGTCGGCGGACGTCGGTCGCGCGGCGGTCACCGGCTTCTGCTGGGGCGGGCGCCAAGCCTGGCTGTACGCCGCGCATAATCCCGCGCTCAAGGCGGGCGTCGCCTGGTACGGGCCGCTCGCCTACAAGTCCGATCCGCTCCATCCGGACAATCCGCCCGACATCGTGGCCAGCCTGAAGGTCCCCGTGCTCGGCCTCTATGGCGGCAAGGACACCGGCATCACCCCGGCGCAGGTCGACTCGATGAAGGACAGGCTCGCGGCGGCCGGCGGCGCTTCGAAAATCATCGTCTTCGCCGATTCCGGCCATGCGTTCCACGCGGACTACCGGCCGAGCTACCACGAGGGGGACGCCAAAGCGTCCTGGACATTGGCGACGGCCTGGCTGAAGGACCACGGCGTCTGAACGCGCCGAGGCCCAGGTTCAGCTTTCCTCGACCGCCTTGGCCGCCGCGTCGATCGCAGCCACGATCACCCGGATGTGGTCGTCGCTGGCGGGACGACCGCGCAGGCGGTGACGAAGCGCCGAGCCCAGGTTCTCCATCGCCCGCAGGACCGACGGCGACGGCCCGCGCCGCGACGCGCTGGCTTCGGCGATCCGGGCGAGGATCGCCTCGACCTGGGTGCGGTTGGTCTCGAGGAACGCCAGCCCTTCAGCCGAGAGGGTGTAGAGCCGGCGCCCGCCCGCCTCGTCGCTGACCGTGGCGTGGCCGACTTCCTCGAGCAGCGTCAAGGTCGGGTAGACGACGCCCGGGCTCGGGCTGTAGCCGCCGCCGACCCGCTCCTCGAGGTCCTTGATGATCTCATAGCCGTAGCGCGGCTTTTCGCGCAGCATCGCCATGATTACGAGGCGCAGGTCGCCATGCTCGAACACGCGCGGGTCGCGGCCGCGGAAGCCGCCGCCGTGGCGGCCGTGGCGCTCGTGACGGCCCCATGCGAATTCGTCGCGCATCGCCCGGCGCGGACCGGCGCCGTGGAAGTGTCGGAAAAACATCTGAAAGTCTCCTGGTTTGCAAGACATATCGAGATATGTCGCGATATAAGATATATCTAGATACGATCTTGTCAACCCATTTCCTGAGAAATTCCCGCGGATCGCTTCGAAACGCCGGTTCCGCGGCGCCAGCGTTGCGCAATCGCGCCGCCTTGCTAAAACCTGTCGCGCGGGACACGGATCCCGCCGGATCCCGAGTCCGCCGTCAGGGAGGTTCGCTTTGCCCAGGTTGACCGCGATCGAGCCGGGCTTCTATCGGATCGCGCTGCCCGAGACGCTGACTGACAGCACCCATGGCGAAATGCGCGCGTTCGAGCTCAACACGGTGCGGCTGCGCGACGGCGACGGGGCCGAAGGGGTCGGCTACACCTTCACGGTCGGGCGCAACGGCGCGGCCGTCGAGGCTACGCTCGCGCGGGAGATGACCGAGCTGTTCGCGGGCGCCGAGGCGGAAGCGATCGAGAGCCTCTGGCAGAGGGCGTGGTGGGCGCTCCACTACGGCGGGCGCGGCGGGCCGACCGTGCTTGCGATCTCGGCCTTCGACATGGCGCTGTGGGACCTCAAGGCCAAGCGGGCGGCGCTGCCGCTGTGGAACTATCTCGGCGGCTTCGATCCCAGGGTCCCGTGCTACGCCGGCGGCATCGACCTCGACTTGCCGCTCGACCGATTGCTGCGCCAGACCGACGACAATCTCGGCAAGGGCTTTCGCGCGATCAAGATGAAGGTCGGCCGCAAGCGCCTTTCGGAGGATGTCGAGCGGGTGAAGGCGATGCGCGCGCATCTGGGCGACGGCTTCCCGCTGATGGTCGACGCCAATATGAAATGGTCGGTCGACGAGGCGATCCGCGCCGCCCGCGCGCTCCAGCCCTTCGACCTGACCTGGCTGGAGGAGCCGACCAGCCCGGACGACCCGGCCGGGCACGCCCGCATCGTCCGCGAGGGTGGCCTCCCGATCGCCGCCGGCGAGAATCTTCGCTCCCTGTGGGAGTTCAGGACCTATATCGCCTGCGGCGGCGTCACCTTTCCCGAGCCCGACGTCACCAATTGCGGCGGCGTCACCCAGTTCATGAAGATCGCCCATCTCGCCGAGGCGTTCAACCTGCCGGTGACGAGCCATGGCGCCCATGACGCGACGGTCCATCTGCTCGCCGCCTGCCCCAACCGCAGCTATCTGGAAGCTCATGGCTTCGGGCTCGAACGCTTCATCGAGGAACCGCTGCGCATCGTCGACGGCTGCGCCGTCGCGCCCGACCGGCCCGGCCACGGCATCCGGTTCGACTGGGACGCGCTCGATCGGATCCGGGCGTGACCGAACGTTTCGATCACATCGTCGTCGGCGGCGGCTCCTCGGGCTGCGTCGCCGCCGCGCGGCTGGTCACGGCGGGCGGCGCGCGCGTGCTGCTGCTCGAAGCGGGCCATTCCCACCGCCATCCCCTGCTCGACATGCCGCCGGGCATCTTCAAGATGATCAACGGCAGCAAGTTCATGCGCTACCACCATACGACGCCGCAGGAGCATCTGGGCGGGCGCGTCCACGACATCCCGCAGGGCAATGTGCTGGGCGGCGGCTCCTCGGTCAACGCCCAGGTCTACATGCGCGGGCGGCCGTCCGACTATGACGGCTGGGAGGCGCTGCTGCGCGGCGACAACGACCATCCCGGCTGGGGCTGGGCCGACGTCCTGCCGCATTTTCGCGCGATGGAGGGCAACAATCGCTTGTGCGACGCGCGCCACGGCGCCGACGGGCCGGTGCAGGTCTCCGACCCCGGCCATATCGACGACCTCTCGCGCTGGTTCGTCCAGAGCGTGCAGGCGCTCGGCGAACCGTTCAACCACGACTTCAACGGCGCCAGCCAGCGCGGCGTCGGCTTCTATCAGTTCACCAACCGGCGGGGAAAGCGCAGCAGCGCGGCCTACGCCTTTCTCGGGCCGCTGGCGGACGATCCGCGGCTGACGATCCGGCTCGGCGCTCGCGCGCGCCGCATCGATGTCGCCAACGGCCGGGCGGTCGGGGTGAGCTGGCGCGACGCCGACGGCGCGGAGCGGCGCGCCTTCGCCGACGGCGAGGTGATCGTCGCCGCCGGCGCGCTGGTCACCCCGCACTTGCTGATGCTGTCGGGAATCGGCCCCGCCGACCAGCTGAAGCGTCACGGGATCGCCTGCCTCGCCGATCTGCCGGGCGTCGGCGAGAATCTGATCGACCATCCCGAAGTCCCGATCGTGGCGATGGCCAACGGGCCGCACGGCTACTATCGCCAGGGCGTCGGCTGGCGGATGCTGCGCAACGGCCTGCAGTTCAGGCTGTTCGGCACGGGGCCGATCACCTCGGCGGGCGTCGAGGCGGGCGCCTTCGTCAACCCGACCGACCCCGAGGCCGAGCCGACGATCCAGGCCTTCTGCGTGCCGATCGTCTATCTCGACCGCGACACGCTCGGCCTCGTCGAGGACGCCCATGGCCTGACCGTCACCACCGTCGTGGTCAAGCCGAAATCGCGCGGCTTCGTCCGCCTCGCCTCGGCCGATCCCGACGCCATGCCGCTGGTCTCGCCCCACCTCTTGAAGGACCCCGCCGACGCGCGCGCGATGATCGACGGCCAGCGCTTCTTCCTGCGCGCGTTCCAGACCGCTCCGCTGGCGGCGCGGATCGCGCGCATCGCGATCCCCGACCCCGCCGAGCTCGGCGACGAGGCGCTCCTCGCCCATTGCCGCCGGTTCGTGAAGACCAACTATCATCCCAGCGGAACGTGCCGGATGGGCCCCGGCGGCGACCCGCTCGCCGCGCTCGATTCGAGGCTGCGCGTGCGCGGCGTCGAGGCGCTGCGCGTCTGCGACCTCTCGGCGATGCCCGACATCAACGCCGGCAACACCAACGCGCCGGCGATGATGCTGGGCAGCCGCTGCGCCGAATTCATCCTCGGCGGCCCGCCCGCCCGCCGGCCTTGACGCGCCCGGGGAATCACGCGACGGGAGGCGCCTGACGAACGAAGCGGGGAGGAAATCGGCTTGTCTTTCGCCAGCTATCCCAGTCTGAACGGCCAGGTCGTGTTGATCACCGGCGGCGGTTCGGGCATAGGCGCGGCGCTCGTCGAGGCCTTCGCCGCCCAGGGCGCCAGGGTCGCCTTCGTCGACATACTGGAAGCCGAATCCCGGGCCCTCGCCGAGCGGCTGGGCGCTGCGCCGACGCCGCCGCTGTTCCTGCCCTGCGACCTCGTCGACATCGCCGCGCTCGGCGGCGCGATCGCCGAGGTTCGCGAGCGGCTGGGTCCGATCGGCGTGCTCGTCAACAACGCCGGCAACGACGATCGCCAGCCGGTCGATGCGGTGACGGAGGCCGACTGGGACCGCACGATGGCGCTCAATCTCAAGCACCAGTTCTTCGCCGCCAGGGCGGTGCGCCCGCAGATGCGCGAGCTCGGCGGCGGCGCGATCGTCAACTTCTCGTCGATCGCCTGGATGCACGGCGGCGCGTCGATGGTCGCCTACGCCACCGCCAAGGCGGCGATCATCGGCCTGACCAACAGCCTGGCGCGCGACTTCGGCCCCGACGGCATCCGCGTCAATGCGATCGCCCCCGGCGCGGTGATCACCGAGCGCCAGCGGCGGCTGTGGATCAGCGAGCGCGCGCTCGACGACATCGTCGCCCGCCAATGCCTGGCGCGCGTGCTGCTGCCCGACCAGATCGCCCGCGCCGCGCTGTTCCTCGCCTCGGCCGACAGCGGCATGATCACCAAGCAGTGCCTGATCGTCGACGCCGGCCTGCGCTGAGGCCGGACCGCGGCGCGAGCGCCGCGGCCGGCTGGTCGCGTGCGGCCGCCCTCACTAGTTGCAGCGCCGATGACCCCAGCGATCGATCCAGCAATGGCGGTGGTGATAGCCGCCGCCGACGCAGGCGCCCAGCGGCCCGAGATGGGCGCCGAGCAAGCAGTCCGCCAGCTGGACCTGCGGGTTCGAATAGGAAACCGCCGGCGCCGGCGCCATCGCCGCCTCGACGCTCGCGGAAGCCGAGACGACAAGGCCGACCCCCATCGCCGCCGCCGCGCAGAAGCTGGTAAGTTTGCGGATATTCATGATTTTTTCCTTGGTTATGGCGCGTTCGACCCGCCTCGGGCCGACGCGCTGAATGAGGAATGCGCAAGCGCAACCCTGCGCAAGTCGCAGTCGGAAGCCTAAAGGCCGACCGGCCGCTTCGGCAGAGTCGGAATCTACTCATGGCGGGCCGCGCGCGGCCGGCGTCACGGCCGGCGCGTCCGAAAATCCGAGTTGGTCCATAGACTTGCTCATCGGTAGTTTCCCTCGGATGGGGTCTTTCACGAGGGATCGCCATCCCGCGCAGCCGACCCCGCCGGGACGCCGTCCTCCCGTCCCCGTGATCCGCCGACGATCCTCCCGCGTCGCCCGGGGCCGACAGCGGTGGAAATTTTTGGAAAAATTTGGAAAGCTTTGGAAAGCCTTGGCAATCCTTGGCCAATCTTTGGAACCCCTCACTTTCTTGCTTTTTTAGCGATTTCAATGGCCTGAGAGCAAGTGAAGCGCCGTCGGGGGTCCTGGGCGGCTCCCGGGGCGGCCGTGAATCTCCTTGCGTTCGCTGGGCTCGGACCCGTGGTTGATCGAGGCTGCATTGTCGAACGGGGAGCGGCTGGAGTCAAGAGAAATTCTGTAAAAGAGAAAGACGGGCGGCGGCGGGGCGGGTCGTGGTCCTGGCAAACCCAACGCCGTCAACGGGCGGGCGTCCGTGGCGCCAGGGCCGGGCGCGCGCGTCAATGTCACGCCGCCTCCGGCGGTCGCTTCGCGCCAAGAGGCGCTCCGCGAACATTGACCCGCGCGCCCGCCCCCGGCCGTTTGCAACCATGACCTTTTGGTGCGCAGCGCGGCCGAGATCGGCCGCGCTGCTCACCAAAAGGTCATGGTCGCCAAATTGCCGCGCCGACGGCGCGCAGTCACCCGAAGGGGCGAAGCGAAGCGTAGCAGCGGCCTCTTGGCCGCTTGACGGCGCGACGGCGGCGTGGCTCCGCGGCGTCGGGCGTTCGCGTCCCTCCGGTCGACAGCTCATCGCCTTGCCCTCTTGCTCAGGCGCGATTCCCGCCGCGGCGAAACGTGCGGGCCGCGCCGTCTGACGCGACAAGGCCGACTGGCGCCGCCCAGCCCATCGCTCGGTCGGCCCGCCATCCCGCCGCGTCGCCGAGGCCCGGAAATTTTTGGAAATTTTTGGAAGCCTTTGGAAGTGTCTGGAAGCTCCTGGACGGTGTTTGGAAGGTGTTTTGAAGGCGTTTTGAAAGTTTTGGCAATGGTGCATTGCGAGCGCATGAAATGTATGGGACTCCAACGGCTTGCGGGCGCGTGGGAAGCTCCTTGCGGCCCCGCGGCCCCAGCGCTT
>JBEKEI010000132.1:0-12781 GCA_050013915.1 Roseiarcus sp. | reverse complement strand
GGTCAGGTGCAGTCATGAAATCGCAGTCGGTCAAGGTCATCGAAGGGGGAAAACTGGTGATCCCCGCGCGCTTCCGGCGCGAATTGGGGATCGGGGTCGGGGATACCGTCATCATCGAACTGGCGGACGACGCGTTGCATGTTCGATCGCTTGAGTCCGCGATCAGGAAAGCTCAGGCGATCGTGCGCGGCTTCGTGCCCGCAGGCGCGAGTCTGGTCGATGACCTGATCGCCGAACGCAGGGCGGAAGCCGGGCGTGAGTGACGCCTTCGTTCTCGACGCGTCGGCGCTGCTGTGCCTTCTCAACGGCGAAACGGGCGCGACCAGAGTTGCACAGGCCCTCGGACGATCCGTCATCAGCGCGGTCAATCTTTCGGAAGTCGTGGCCAAACTCACGGACAGCGGCGGCTCCGCCGTGGAGATCGCCGCCGCGATCGAGAGTCTGCAGCTCGAGGTCGTTCCTTTCGACGAGCAGCAGGCGATGCACTCCGGCCTGCTCCGGCAGAGAACGAGGCGGGCGGGGCTGTCGTTCGGCGATCGCGCTTGCCTCGCGCTCGGGGAAAATTGCGGCGCGATCGTCCTCACCTGCGATGGCGCCTGGTCGACGCTGGACCTGAGCGTGACGATCGAGCAGTTGCGCTGAGCCTCCCCCGCATCCCGGGCGCATGGCGAAATGCTCGTCTTCGATGGACCTCCGCCCCGGCTTGATCCAGAATGCCCCGGTCGCACACGCATTCCCGGGCGAAGGCGAACAAGAGGGGAACGCGGCTCATGCGCCTCTGGATCAAGGACCCGCTGGCCATCCTCGCGCAGGGCGCCGAGCGCGGCGTCGTCGTCGAGGGCGCGCGCATCGTCGAACTCGTCGGCCGCGCCGCCGCGCCCGCGGCGCCGGTCGACGCCAGCTTCGACGCCTCCGGCCACGTGCTGTTGCCCGGCCTCGTCAACACCCATCATCATTTCTACCAGACGCTGACCCGCGCCCATCCCGACGCGATCAACCGCGACCTGTTTCCCTGGCTCGTCGCGCTCTATCCGATCTGGGCGCGGCTGAAGCCGGCGCAGCTGCGCGTCGCGGTGCGGCTCGCGCTGACCGAGCTGTTGCTTTCGGGCTGCACGACCGCGGCGGATCACCATTACCTCTATCCCGCGGGCCTCGAGAACGCGGTCGACATCGAGGTCGAGGCCGCGCGCGAGGTCGGCCTGCGGATGACCGTGACCCGCGGCTCGATGAATCTTTCGAAGAAGGACGGCGGCCTGCCGCCCGACGAGGTCGTCCAGGACGAGGAGACGATCCTGCGCGACAGCGAGCGGGTGCTCAAGCTGTTCCACGATCGCGCGCCGGGCGCGCAAATCCGGATCGCGCTCGCGCCCTGCTCGCCGTTCTCGGTGACGCGGCGGCTGATGACGGACAGCGCCGCGCTCGCCGAGCGCCACGACTGCCAGCTCCACACCCATCTCTGCGAGACGAAGGACGAGGAGCGCTTCTGCCTCGACATGTACGGCGTGCGGCCCGTCGATTTCCTCGAAGAGACCGGCTGGATGAGCCCGCGCGCCTGGCTCGCGCACGGCATTCATTTCAGCGCGGAGGAAATCGGCCGGCTCGGACGCGCCGGCGTCGGCGTCTGCCATTGCGCGGCGTCCAACATGGTGCTCGCCTCGGGGATCTGCCCGACCAAGGAGCTCGACGCGGCGGGGGCGCCGGTCGGGATCGGCGTCGACGGCTCGGCCTCCAACGATTCGTCGAACCTGATGGAGGCGTTGCGCCACGCGCTGATGATCGGGCGGCTACGCTATGGCGCCTCGGCGGTGACCCATCTCGACGTGCTGCGCTGGGCGACCGAGGGCTCGGCGCGCTGCCTCGGGCGCGACGACATCGGCAGGATCGCGGTCGGCCTTGCGGCCGACCTCGCACTGTTCGCGCTCGACGAGCCGCGCTTCAGCGGCGCCCATGATCCGCTCGCCGCGCTCGTGCTGTGCGGCGCCCATCGCGCCGATCGCGTGATGGTGGCGGGGCAATGGCGGGTCGTCGACGGCGCGCCGGTCGGCGTCGACCTCGCCGCGCTGATCGCCGAGCACAAGGAGGCGGCGCGGGCGTTCGCGTGAGCGGCGGATCGCGGGCGTCCCGGTCAAACCAGAAGCGGCTCGATGTCCTTCGCGAGATCCGCCGGCTTCTCCGTCGGGGCGTAGCGGCGGACCACCTTGCCCGCCTTGTCGACGAGGAACTTGGTGAAGTTCCACTTGATCGCCTGCGTGCCGAGCAGGCCCTTGGCCTCGTGCTTCAGCACCCGGTAGAGCGGATGCGTCGCCTCGCCGTTGACCTGGGTCTTGGCGAACAGCGGGAAGGTCACGTCATAATTGAGGTTGCAGAAATTCCTGATCTCCGTCTCGTCGCCCGGCTCCTGGTGGCCGAACTGGTCGCAGGGGAAGCCGAGCACGACGAGACCGCGCTCGCGGTACTGCCGGTAGAGCGCCTCGAGCCCCTCGTATTGCGGCGTGAAACCGCATTTGCTGGCGACATTGACGACCAGCATCACCTTGCCGGCGAAAGCGGCGAGCTTCTCGGTCTCGCCTTCGATGGTCTGGACTTCGATGTCGTAAATGGGGTTCATCGGGAACGGGCTCCGCGCGAGACCTGGAGGAACAGTCTCAGCATTCGCGCGGCAACGCAACGGGTCGAGGGATCACGGCGCGACGCCGCCGCGCCTGGCCGGTTTGACAGGCGGCGCGCTGCGCCGGATGGTCCGCCGGACGGGGCGTTCGCGCCGCGACGCAGACTCTCTTCGGGAGGAACCGCGACGATGCTGCTCGACTTCTTCCGCCACGGCAGCAACGCCGCGCTCGCGCTGCTGATCCTCGCGATCCCCGCCTGGTCGCTGCTCGGCGGACCGCCGCTGTCGCCGGCATGGATCGTCCTGGGCGCGCTGCTGTTCTATCTCAGCGAATATTCCTGGCACCGCTTCGCGTTCCACGCGCCGCCGGCGCCCTGGGGCTGGCTGCGCAAGCTCCAGCACCGGCTACATTACGATCATCATGCCGAGCCGACCCGGCTCGATCTGCTGTTCCTGCCGGTCTGGTTCCTCGGCCCCAATCTCGCGGTCACCGCCGCGCTGGTCCGACTGATCCTCGGCGCCGGCGCGGTCGCCCCGGTCATGCTCGGCGTCATGCTGGCGATCTTCCACTACGAATGGGTGCACTATGTCGCGCACATTCCCCATGCGCCGCGCACGCGTTTTGGCCGCTGGATGAAGGCCTATCATCTGCGCCATCACTTCATCAGCGAGAAGCTCTGGTTCGGGGTCAGCAATCCCTCGCTCGATCTCGTCTACGGTACCTGGAAGGATGTCAAAGCGGTCGAGAAGAGCGCGACGACGCGCAAGCTCCATTCCTGAGCCCGAACCCTCAATCGAGCCCGACCGCGAGGCTCTCCTCGAGCATCAGGCGCGCCCGGGCGCGCAGCTTCTCGGTTTCGCTCTTCAGTTGCCCGCAGGCGGCGAGGATGTCGCGCCCGCGGGGGGTCCGCACCGGACTCGCATAGCCCGCGCTGAACACAATGTCGGAAAAGCGCTCGATCGTCGCCCAGTCCGAACATTGGTGTTTCGTGCCCGGCCACGGGTTGAACGGAATGAGGTTGATTTTTGCGGGAAGGCCCTTCAGCAAACGCACCAGCGCCCGCGCCTCGGCGGGGGTGTCGTTGACGCCCTTCAGCATGACATATTCGAAGGTGATGCGGCGCGCGTTGGAGGCGCCGGGATAGGCGCGGCAGGCGGCGAGCAGATCCTTGATCGGATATTTCCTGTTGAGCGGCACCAGTTCGTCGCGCAGCGCGTCATTGGTCGCATGCAGCGAGACCGCAAGCATCGTTCCGCATTCGCGCCCCAGCGCCTCGAGGCCCGGGACCACGCCCGAGGTCGAGACGGTGATGCGGCGCTTGGACAGCGACAGCCCCTCGCCGTCGGTGAGGACGCCGATCGCGTCGCGCACCGACTCGAAATTGTATAGCGGCTCGCCCATGCCCATGAACACGACGTTGGAGACTGCGCGCACGCCCTCGCCGGCGGGCACGAGGCCATCGGTCGGCGCGATTCCGCCGGGAAAATCGCCGAGCCGGTCGCGCGCGACCATCACCTGGGCGACGATCTCGGCCGCGGTAAGGTTGCGCACGAGCTTCTGGGTGCCGGTGTGGCAGAATGTGCAGCTCAGCGTGCAGCCGACCTGCGAGGACACGCACAGCGTGCCGCGATCGGCCTCGGGGATGTAGACGGATTCGATCTCGGCGCCGCGGTCCAAGGGCCCCGTCGACGCCAGCTTGATCAGCCACTTGCGAGTGCCGTCGGTCGAGACCTGCTCGGCGACGATTTCGGGGCGGTTGAGCGTGAAGCGCTCGGCGAGCAGGCTGCGCATCGGCTTGGCGACATTGAGCATGTCGCCGAAGTCGCGCACGCCGCGATGGTAGATCCAGTGCCAGAGCTGGCCAGCGCGCATGTTCGCCTCACGCGCGGGCAGGCCGAGCGGGCGCAGCGCTTCGGCGAGCCCGGCGCGCGTTGCGCCGGCGAGCGAGGGGCGGATTGGCGCCGACGCGGTCGGTGCGGCGAGGGCGGGGGCGGCGTTCATGGGGGCTTGTAACACGAGGATCCCCGCGGGAAGAAGGGCGCGGCGCCCGCCTTCTCCCGCAAGGCCGGAGAAGGGTTCACATCCCCTTGGGCTTGCTCGCGTCGAGGCGGAGCCTGAGATAGTCCCCGGCGCTAATCGGCGGGTATTTCGGCTTCTCCCCAGCGGGGACGCAGCTGGGAATCGCCTCGACGATCGCATGCGGATTGGGGTCGAGGAAGAAGGCGATCGAATAGCGCTCGCGGCCGGAACGGTTGACGACCCGGTGCGGCGTCGAGACGTAGATGTCGTTGGTCCAGCGCATCAGGCAGTCGCCGATGTTGACGACGAAGGCGCCCGGCATCACCGGCGCGGCGAGCCAGTCGCCCCGGCGCGTGCGGACCTCGAGGCCGCCGACTTCGTCGGTCGCGAGCAGCGTGATGTTGCCGTAGTCGGTGTGCTCGCCGGCGCCCATCTGGCCGGCGGGCGCGTCGGCGGGCAGCGCTGGATAATGGAGCAGACGCAAGGTCGCCAGCGAGCGTTCGAGCTTGTCCTCGAAGTGGCCGGGCAGCAGCCCCAGGTCGAGCGCGAAGGCGCGGTGGATGCGCTGGCCGAGTGCGACGCAATCGTCGAAATAGCCAAGCATGACCCGCTTGAAGTCCGGCAGGTCGGGCCAGGCGTTGAGGCTGCGAAACGGCACGCCCGCGAGCAGTTCGGCATCGTCGGGGGCGAGATCGAGACCGACGTTGAACGCCTCCTTCATGTCGGCGCCGGCGGCCGGGTCGAGCGCCTCGTGGAGCAGGCCGGAATAGCCGCGGTTGCCCCCGACCGTCTCGATCGCCAGCGCGCGCTTCCTCTCGATTGGCTCGGCGAAGAAACGCGCCGATTGCGCGAAGGCGGCGGGGATCGAGTCGACGCCGTGCTTGACGACGTAGAAAAACCCGATCGTCCGGCACGCCTTGCCGATCTCGCGGGAAATCCGGTGCAGCGCGATCCGGTCGTCGCTGTCGAGACCGCTGAGGTCGATCACCGGAAGTTGATCTGTCATGGCCGATCGCTCCCATAGCGCGAGGGCGGGGCGGGCTCAGCAGCAGCCGGCCAATCCCCGGTAGAATTGCTCCGCCGCCGCCTCCAGCGAATTCCAGGCGGCGAGGAACGGCGCCTTGGCGGGCATTTTCGTCCGATACTCCGCGCGCAGTTCGGCCTGGGCCGCCTCGAGGTCGACGCCGGTCGGGCGCCCGTCGCGCACGATCTCCCGGCCCGCGACCAGCAAACGCGCGACATGCGCCATGGTCGCCCGCGCGAAGACGAGATCGACCGGGGCGACCGGCGTCACGGCGTCGCGGTCGAGCTTGTCGAGGTCGAGCACGAGGATGTCGGCGGGCGCGCCGACTCTCAGAGCGCCCGGACCAGGCGCGCCATTGGCGAACCGGCCATTGGCGACGATCGACTCCAGCCAGGCCGCGCGGTCGATGTTGCTCGCGAAGCCCCAGCCGCCGTGCAGGAAATGGCCGAGCCGCATCTCGCGCAGCGCGTCGTCGTCCTCGTCGAGCGCCGAGGCGTCGACGCCGAGCGCGACCCGGCAGCCGCGCGCGAGTGCCGCCCCGATCGGCGCCACCCCGGACGCCAGATGAAGGTTGGAACTCGGATTGGTCGCGATGATCGCGCCCGCCCTGGCGATCCCGTCGAGATCGTCGGGGCGCGCGTAGACGCAATGGGCGAGGGTCACGCGCTCCGAAAGGAAGCCGAGGCCGGCGAGATGCGCCACGACGCCCTCCGGATAGGCGCGGTCGGCGAAGGCGCGCTGATAGATCGTCTCCAGGAGATGCATGTGGACGCGCCGGCCGGTGTTCGCCGAGGCTTCGGCGATCGCGCGCAGCAGTTCGTCCGAGCACCATTGCGGACCGTTGGGACCGAACTGGACGGTGAAGGTCGGGCTCTCCACGGCGGCTGCGATCGCCTCGACGCGCGCGACCTGTTCAGCCGGGCTCGGCATCGCCGACAGGAACTGCGCCTCGACGACCGCGCGCGCTTCGGCGGGCAGGCCCGCCAACAGCGGCTCGGCCGGTCCGTAGACCAGTGGATTGCGGTCGCGCATGAACAGCGCGAACGTGACGCGCACGCCCACGTCGGCCGCCGCGCGAGCGATCTCGCGCGCCTCGTCGATCAGCGGCATCGGCCCGTGCGCGCGGGTGTAGTGGGCCATCACCGAGGCCGCTCCACCGCGCGCCGCGCGACCGAACGCGGCGACTGCGCCGAGATAGGGATCGATCGCGGGCATGGCGGCGAGCCGCAACAGCCAGCTTTCGAGCGGCTTGCCGGCGGCGCCGAAGGATGTCGGCGATAGCGGGCGCGCGTGGTCGTGGGCGTTGGCGAGCGCGGGCATGGCGAGCCGGCGCGCGCCCGGCGCTTCGGCCGCCGGCGTGATCGCGGCGATCAGGCCGTTCTCGATCGCGATGTCGACGGGCGGCCCATGCGGGTCGCCGCCCCCGCCGAAAAGCGCGACGCCGGCGAGAAGCGCGGTCATTCAGGCTCCAGACCCGTGCGCGCGACGGACGGCTCGTTTCCCGTCGCGTTTCGCCGGAGAGAATGCCCCGCGCGTCACTTCGGCGCCTGTTGCGCCTCGGGATCGTCAATCACGCTGACATGCGCGGCGACGATCCGCCAGCCCTCGGGAAAACGCACCCAGGTCTGCATCTGGCGGCCGACCTTGCCGGGCGCGGTGTCGCGCCGGAACAGGGTGGCGGCGACCGCAAGGTCATGGCCATAAGTGGCGATGCTGGTCGCCTCCAGCCTGCGCTCGAGGCCGGTGGGCGAGCGCCGCGCGCGGAATGCCTTGATCGCCGCAATGCCGTAGAGATTCTCGCCGACGCCGTAGCGGATCGCCTGCTCTCCGTCCAGAAAGAACCGGTCGAGCGCGGCGACGTCGTTGGTCACCAGGGCGCGTTCATAGGCGGCGAATTCCGCCTCGACTTCGGCTTTGATCAGGAGATCGTTGATGATCATCGGGCCCCTTTGCGCGCTTCGATCGCGGCGCGGACGTCGCGCAGGAACGGGATGTCCGCGAACTGGTCGGGACGGATCTTCTCCCACGCGACGCCGGCCGGCTGGGCGTGAGGCGTCTGGGTGTCGATGAGCTCGAGTTCGGTGGCGATGAAATTCAGCGCGCTGTCGTGGCCTTCCATCACGACCCGATCCTCGGCGACGACCTGTGATGAATGGACGCAGGTGGCGATCGGCGTCCGGTCGGTGACCTTGCCGAGTTCGCGGAATATGCCCTGTTCGAGATCGGCGAAACCGGCGCCCTTGCCGGTGCGTCCGCCGCGCCGCGTCACCGCGACGCAACCGACGACGCAGAAGTCGAGCGCCGGCATGTCCTCGAAGGCGATTGGTTCGCCATGGGCCATGAAGCCTTGCGAAGTCGCCGCCGTCTCGAAATCGACGCCCCTGGCGGCGAGCTTGTCCGGGTCGATCTTCAGATAGGGAAAGCCCTTGGTGAGATAGGGCACGGGCGCGAACAGCAGCTTGCCGTCATAGAGCGCGCGCAGGCGCAGGGGAATCTGCGGCGGGTCCGGATTGCACTTGACGATCCGCGCCTTTTTCCAGGCGTCGAGTTCGCTGAGCCGCTTGGCCGCCCTGTCGGCGCCGACGAAATTGGGGATGTGGTCGAAGCTGGGGCCGATCGCCACGCCGGCGTCGACCAGCGCCTGCCAGACTTCGGCGCGCACGATGTCCTTGGCGCTGTTGCGCCCCACCCAACGCGAAATGCCCTCTCCACCCCTGGTCATGACCGACCTTCCTCTCTCAGCTCTCCGCGGCGATCGGCGCGCTGACGACGCCTTCGGCTTCGAGAGCGCGCGCGGCGCGCAACGCGAGATCCTCGCGCCAGGGCGCCGCGATGATCTGTACGCCGATGGGAAGGGTTGCGCCAGCGGTCCAGACCGGCACCGCCGCGACGGGCAGGCCCACGAACGAGATCGGCTGGGTGAACAAGCCGAGATTGGGCCGCACCAGCATTTCGCGCCCGTCGAGAATCATCGTCTTCTGGCCGAGCCGCGGCGCGCGGCAGGGCGTCGCCGGCGCCAGGACGAGATCGACGTCGCGGAAGACTTCGGCGACCTCGCGACGGAACCAGCTGCGGAATTTCTGCGCCTTGACGATCCAGGCGCCGGGCAACATCGCCCCGGCGATCAACCGGTCGCCGACGTCGGGATCGAAGTCGGCGCGGCGCGCTCGAAGACGGTCGAGATGGAGCGCCGCGCCCTCGGCCATCGTGATGAGATAGCCCGCTGCGCGCGCGCGCTCGGCCTGCGGGAATTCGACGGCGCGCGTCGCGCCGAGCGCGCGGGCGACGCGGTCGACCGCCTCGAATGCGGCGGGCTCGCCGGATTTGGCGAAATAGCCGCCGAGCCGCGCGATCCGCAGGCCGCGGACGCCTCCGCCGAGACTCGGCAAGACCGGCGTCGGCGCGACCTCGGCGAGCGTGGGATCGTCGGCGTCGGGGCCCAGCATCGCATCATAGGCGAGCGCGAGATCTTCGACCGAACGCGCGAAGGGGCCGAGATGGTCGAAGCTGGCGACGAAGGGGAAGGTGCGCGCGCGCGAAAGACGGCCGTAGGTCGGCTTCAGGCCGAATATCCCGCACAACGAGGAAGGCACCCGGATCGACCCGTTGGTGTCGGAGCCGAGCGCGAGCGGGACGAGGCCGCCGGCGATTGCGCCGCCGGAGCCGCCCGACGAGCCGCCCGTCATATGGTCGAGGTCATGCGGATTGCGCGACGGGCCGTCATGGGCGTTCTGGCCGGTGAAGTCATAGGCGTATTCGCCCATGTTGAGGCCGCCGACCAGAATCGCACCCGCCGCCTCCAACCGCGCGACCAGCGTCGCATCGACGGTCGCGGGCGGCAGGTCGCGGTTGATCTTGGAACCGGCGCGCGTTGGCAGGCCGGCGATGTCGAACAGGTTCTTGGCGGCGAAGGGTGCGCCGGCGAGCGGCCCGAGGGTATCGCCCCGCGCGCGCGCCGCGTCGATCGAATCGGCCCTGGCGAGCGCCCGGGTCGCGGTAACGTCGGTGAAGGCTCCGAGACGGGAGTTGCGCGCCGCCACTCTCGCGAGCGCCGCCTCGGTCACTTCGCGCGCGCTCGCCGCGCCGCTCTTCACCGCGGCGGCGATCTCCCCCGCCGTCATGTCAGCGGTCGCTCGGCTCATGGCGTGAACACGGGGGCCGGCTCCTCGTGATCGCCGAGTTCGGCCTCCTCGAGCAGCGCGGCGTAGGCTGCGGCGATTTCGAGATGAACCCTGACCGGTTCGCGCGACGCCTCGGGAACGACGACGCCAAGCAACGCCGCCATCGCGTCGACGATGGCGTCGGCGTCAAAGGCGGCCTCGCTCACGCCAGCGCCCTGGTCAGCGCGTAGAGCGGGGTCGTCCAGCCGACGATCGCGCCCTGGGCGCGGATCATATCGAGCGCCGCCGCCTTGAAGCGCGGGAAATAGCTCGCGGTCGCATCTTCCACCAGCAGACATTCATAGCCGCGGTCATTGGCCTCGCGCATCGAGGTCTGCACGCAGACCTCGGTCGTGACGCCGGCGAAGACGAGATGGGTCACGCCGCGCTCCTTCAGGATTTCAGAGACTTCGGTCGCATAGAACATGCCCTTGCCCGGCTTGTCGACGACGATCTCGCCGGGCGCCGGCGCGCAGGCGTCGACAATCGCATTGCCGGGCTCGCCCTGCACGAGAATGCGGCCCATCGGGCCCTCGTCGCCGATGCGCAGCGCGGGATTGCCGCGCAGCCGCTTGGCCGGAGGGCAGTCGGAGAGGTCGGGCTTGTGGCTCTCGCGCGTATGCAGGATCGGCCATTGCTTCTGGCGGAACAGCGCGATCAGCGCGGCGACTGTCGGCACGATCGCGGCGACCGGGGAGAGGTCGTTGCCGAGCGTCTCGCCGAACCCGCCGGGCTCGACGAAGTCGCGCTGCATGTCGATCACGACGAGCGCGGTATGGGCAGGATCGAGGGCGAACGGGAAGGGGCTTGCGGGGACCTCGATCATTTCAATGGCCCGCCATATGGCGGCCGATCGTGGTGCGGTCGGCGCCTGCGGCCGGCGTGAGATAGGCGACCTTGCCCTCGGAGATCACGGCGATGCGGTCGGAGAGTTCGAGGATCTCGTCGAGATCCTCCGACACGAGCAGCACCGCCGCGCCACGGTTGCGCTGGTCCATGATTTGCGCACGTATGTCGGCGACCGAGACGAAGTCGAGGCCGAAGCAGGGATTGGCGACGATCAGCACGTCGACGTCGACCGAAAGTTCGCGCGCGAGCACGGCGCGCTGCACGTTGCCGCCGGACAGATCGCGGATCGCGGTCTCGGTCGTCGGCGTCTTCACGTTGTAGCGGGCGATGAGTTCGCGCGCTCGCGCGCGCATCGGCTCGGGCGAAAGCAGCCAGTTCATCGTGGCGATCGGCGGCTTGTCGAAGCTGCGGAACGCCATGTTCTCCGCGACCGACATGGTCGGCACGGTTGCGTTCTTCAGAGGCTCCTCGGGCAGGCCGAACACCTTGAAACGATCATAATGGTCGCGCGTCGGCTCGAAATCCTGGTCGTGGATCAGCACCTGGCCGAGCCGGATCGGCCGCTGGCCGGAAAGCGCTTCGACGAGTTCGCTCTGGCCATTGCCGGAGACCCCGGCGATGCCGACGATCTCGCCAGCGGCGATCTTGAGGTCGAAGCCGTCGACCGCGTCGCGGCCCTCGTCGTTCTCGACGAACAGGCCGGCAATTTCGAGCACCGTGCCGCTCTTCGGCGCCTGGATTCGCGCTGCCGACTGGCGCACGACCGCGTCGCCGATCATCATCGCGGCCATTTCGCGGGTCGTCAGCACGCCGACCTTGCCACCGCCGACCTTCGCCCCGCGGCGCAAGACGCTGACGTCGTCGCAGAACGCCTCGACCTCGCGGAATTTGTGGCTGATCATCGCCACCGTGATTTCGCCGCGATGCGCCATGTCGCGCAGCAGGCCGAGTATCTCGTCGGCCTCGCCGGGTGTCAGCACCGAGGTCGGCTCGTCGAGAATGAGGAAGCGCTGGTTGAGGTACAGCAACTTGAGGATTTCGAGCTTCTGCTTCTCGCCCGCCGCGAGCGAGGACACCGGCCGGTCGAGCGGCACCTGGAACGGCATCCGGTCGAGGAAGGTCTCGAGTTCGCGTTTCTCCTTGCGCCAGTTGATGACGGCGGGCGCGTCGGCACGGCTGGCGACGAGGTTTTCGGCCGCCGTCAGCGACGGCACCAGGGTGAAATGCTGGTAGACCATCCCTACGCCGAGCGCCTGGGCGTCGCGCGGATTGCGCACCGGCGTCTCCTTGCCGTCGAGCTTCAACGTGCCGCGGTCGGGCACGTAGAAGCCCATGATGCATTTCACCAGCGTCGACTTGCCGGCGCCGTTCTCGCCGAGCAGGGCGTGAAACGAGCCGGCGGGGACGTTGATCGAGACGTTGTCGAGCGCGACGAGCGACCCGAACACCTTGGTCATCCCGATCGTCTCGAGCGAGGGACCCTTGGTGGTGACTGCGGGGGCAATGAGTTCGGCGGCGCTCATGTGGGGCTCCTCGAATCGATGGCGATGACGGCGACCGGGCCGCCGCCGTCGGGGCCCTGGTGTTCGGCGCCGCCGGAAACATAGAGTTCGGCATGGCCGACGAGGCCGGCCAGGGCGCCGGCGACGAAGCCGCGCGCATGGCGCGTGGCGGAAATATCGGAATCATCGAGCATCGTGTGGCGTCCGCCGCGCAGGCGGCCCGTCGAGCCCGCCTCGGCTTTCGCGAGCAGCGCGACGAGCCGACCGCGTTCGGGGGCCGGCAATTGCCCGGGCGCGGCGAGGCCGAGCGCGGCGAGGGCCGCGCGCACCGGCTCGACATCGATGGCGTCGCTCATCACGCCGTGGGCGATCCGCAACGGGCCGCGCCAGCCCGGCGCGGCGCCGAGCACGATGATTTCATGATCGAGCAGTTCGACGCCGGCCGAAGCCGAGGCGCGCGACGAATAGAGCCTCCAGTCGCGGCCGATCGCCGCGTCGTTATGATTTGCCCGCTCGATCTCGCCGTGCGCGACGCCGACGCCGAGCGGGGCGGCGGCGCGCGACAGGCCCATCGACTTCAGCGGATCGCGCGTCGCCGCGACGGCTCCGCGCGACTCG
>JBEKEI010000131.1:0-12806 GCA_050013915.1 Roseiarcus sp. | reverse complement strand
TCGCCGCCTCCAAGGGCGAGAAGGTCGAGGCCTTCGTCGACACCGGCGCCAATCTCATCACCACCGCCAACATGAACGAGCCGCGCTCCAAGGAGCTCTTGAGCCCCAAGGTGAAGTGAGGCGCAGCGCCTTTCGCGGCGCAGGCCCCTCTGCCGCTTGCGGGAGAGGGGATTTTTCTGCTTTGTTCGCATTGAATTCCCGATGGCGAGTGCGAGGGAGGAGCCGGCGATGGACACCACCGGCGCGACGCGGACCGGGCCAGCCGCTGCCGTCGCCGAGGCGCCGTTGCTGCGACTCGACAAGCTCGACAAGCGTTTCGGCGCCACCCATGCGCTGAAGGCGGTCGACCTCGCCTTCGAGCGCGGCGAGATTCACGCGATCGTCGGCGAGAACGGCGCCGGCAAGTCGACGCTGATCAAGCTGCTGACCGGCGTCCATCCGCGCACCAGTGGCGGGATTTTCTGGGAGGGCCGGCCGGTCGCGCTCGCCAATCCGCACGAGGCGATCGAACTCGGGATCAATGCGGTCCACCAGGAAGTCGTGCTGTGCCCGCACCTGACGGTCGCCGCCAATCTGTTCCTCGGCGACGAATCCGTGCGTTTCGGCCTGCTCCAGCACGGCGCCATGGTGCGCGAGGGGCAGAAGCTGCTCGACGAACTCGGCTTCGCGCTGCCGGCGGGCGCGCTCCTGTCCTCGCTGACCATAGGCCAGCAGCAGCTCGTCGCCACCGCGCGCGCGGAGCGGCGCGGCGCCCGCTTCCTCATCTTCGACGAGCCGACCGCCTATCTCACCCGCACCGAGACGGCGGCCCTGTTCCTGCTGATCCGCCGGCTCAAGGCGAAGGGCGTCACCATCGTCTACATCAGCCACCGGCTCGAAGAAGTGTTCGAACTCGCCGACCGCGTCTCCGTGCTGCGCGACGGCGCGCTGGTCGGCACGCGGCGGATCGGAGACACCAACGAAGCCGATCTGATCGCGCTGATGATCAATCGCTCGATCGAGCAGATCTATCACAAGGACAGGGTTCCTCTAGGGGCGACGATCCTCGAGACCAAGGGGCTCTCCGGCAAGGGCTTCCGGGACATTTCGATCGCGGTCCGCACCGGCGAAATCGTCGGCCTCTACGGCCTGATCGGCGCCGGCCGCAGCGAATTCGTGCAGAGCCTGTTCGGGCGGTCTCCCGCGACCTCGGGCGAAATCGTGTTCCAGGGGGCGCGGGTCGCGATCCGTTCCGAGCGACAGGCGATGGATCTGGGTATCGCGCTCGCGCCAGAGAGCCGGCGCGACCAGGGCCTGTGCCTCAATCTGGGCGTCGGCTTCAACATCAACCTGCCGATCTTCGACCGGCTCAGCGTCGGGCCGCTGATCAATATCCCCGACGAGGCGCGCCACGCCGATCGGCAAATTCGCGAGATGCGGATCAAGACCGCCTCGCGCGGCGCCAATGCGTCGAGCCTGTCGGGCGGCAACCAGCAGAAGATCGTGATCGCCAAATGGCTCAACCACGGCGCCAAGCTGTTCATCTTCGACGAGCCGACGGTCGGCGTCGACGTCGGCACCAAGGCGGAGATCTACCGGCTGATGGGCCAACTGCTGGTGAACGGCGCCGGGATCGTGCTGATCTCGTCCTATCTGCCCGAGGTCTACGAGCTCGCCGACACGCTTCATGTGTTTCGCCGCGGCGGCATCGGGGCGACCCACGCCTACAAGGACGCCTCGCACGAGGCGATCCTCGGCGAGGCGATCGGCGTATGAGCGAAAATTCAAATCTGCGGGGGGATCGAGTCAGATGAGCGTGCTGGATGCGAGCGTCGCGCGGCGGCCCAATGCCGGAGTCAACCTGCTGCTCGGCCTGACACTGCTGGGCCTGCTGCTGCTGATGTGGTTGGCGCTTTCGCTCGCGACGACGACCTTCTGGACCGAGAACAACCTCACCAATCTCGCGCGCCAGGGGGCGATGATCGCAATCCTCGCGATCGGCGAGACCTTCGTCATCATCACCGCGGGCATCGATCTGTCGGTCGGCGCCGTGGTCGGCTTCTGCAGCATGGCGATCGCGCTGATGCTCGGGCAGGACTTCCCGATCTGGCTCGCGATCGCGTCGACGCTCGGCATCGGGCTCTGCATCGGCCTGTTCCACGCCTTCGGCATCGTCCAGCTCGGCCTGCCGCCCTTCATCATGACCCTCGCGAGCCTGACCGCGCTGCGCGGCATCGGCCTCCTGATCACCAATGGCGCGACCATCTCGATCAACAACGACGCGTTCACCGGCTTTTCGCGCGGCGGCTGGCTCGGCGTGCCCAATCTGTTCTGGATGGTGCTCGTCGTCGCAATCCCCGCCTATGTGCTGCTGCACCAGAGCCGCTGGGGGCGCTACCTCTTCGCGATCGGCTCCAACGCGGAGGCCGCGCGGCTGTCGGGCGTCAACGTCAAGGCGATCATCTATCTCGCCTATGTGCTGTCGGCGGTCTGCGCGTCCTTCGTCGGCGTGCTGCTGGCGATGCGCATCGGCATCGGCAATCCCACCCAGGCCGAGGGCTGGGAGCTGCAGGCGATCGCGTCCTCGGTGATCGGCGGCACCAGCCTGTTCGGCGCCATCGGCTCGATCCACGGCCCCCTGCTCGGCTCGTTCATCCTGACGACGATCAACAACGGCGCCAACCTCCTGAACCTCAATTCGTTCTGGCAGCGCATCATCACCGGGCTGCTGATCATCGTCATCGTGTATTTCGACGGGCTGCGGCGGAAGAAGCGGTAGGCGCGCGCGGCGCGAGGGCCAACGGGCGGGCCCGGCGCCCCATCCCTCATGTCTTCGCGCCCTTCAGCAGCGCCTCGACCGCCGGCAGCATCGCCGCGACGATTCGCTCCACCCCCTCACGGGTCGGATGCAGCCCGTCCTTCTGGTTGAGCTTAGGGTCCGCGGCGACGCCTTCGAGGAAGAACGGATAGAGCGCGACCCCGAACTGCCTGGCGAGATCGGGGTAGATCGCGTCGAAGCGCGCGCCATATTCGGCGCCGAGATTGGGCGCGGCGCGCATGCCGGCGAGCAGCGTCGGGATATGCGCGGCTGCTGCCCGCAACAGGATCGTCGCGAGCGCCGCGCGGGCGCCTGCGGGATCGAGCCCGCGCAGCATGTCGTTGGCGCCGAGTTCGACGATCAGCGCGTCGGTTCCATCCGGCACGCTCCAGTCATAGCGGGCGAGCCCGTCCTCGGCGGTGTCGCCCGAGACGCCGGCGTTGGCGACCTCGACGTCATAGCCCTTCGCCCGCAGCGCCTTCTCCAGGACTTCGGGAAAGGCCTGGCCCGGGGGCAGGCCCAGGCCGGCGGTCAGGCTGTCGCCGAGCGCGACCAGATGCAGCGTGCGCGCTTGCGCCGGCGCGGCGACCAGCGCCAACGCGAAGATGAGCGCCAGCGTCAGCGACTGGACGCTGGCGAGACAATGCCCATATGGGAAGGCTCGCTGCTGCATGTTGGAAACCCCGTAATGGCTGAAACTGCGATCGAGCTACGCGATCTGGACCTGAGTCTGGGCCGCGGCGCGGCGCGCGTCCACGTCCTGCGCAAGATAAGCCTAACGATCGCGCGCGGCGAAGCGGTCGGGCTGGTCGGGCCGTCCGGCTCGGGCAAATCGACCCTGCTGATGACGATGGCGGGGTTGGAGCGCGCCGACAGCGGGTCGATCCGCATCGACGGCGTTTCGCTGGACGGCCTGGGCGAAGACGCGCTCGCCCGCTTTCGCGGGGCGAAAATCGGCATCGTATTCCAGGCCTTCCACTTGATTCCGACCATGACCGCGCTGGAGAATGTCGCTGCGCCTCTGGAACTCGCCGCAGCGCCCGACGCCTTCGCGCGCGCGGCCGACGAACTCGCCGCAGTCGGCCTCGCCGAGCGAATGAGCCATTATCCCGCCCAACTGTCGGGCGGCGAACAGCAGCGCGTCGCGCTCGCGCGCGCGCTGGCGCCGAGTCCGTCGCTGCTGATCGCTGACGAGCCTACGGGCAATCTCGACGAGACGACCGGGCGCGCGATCATCGAACTCCTCTTCGATTTGCGCGCGGCGCGCGGGGCGACCCTGGTGCTCGTCACCCATGATCTGGCGCTCGCGGCGCGCTGCGACCGCACGATCCGCCTGCGCTCGGGCGCGATCGAGCCCCAACCGGCCCGGGCGGCGGCGTGAACCCTTCGCGCAAGGCGAGATTCGCGCCGCTGCCGCCGATCCTGCGCCTCGCGCTGCGCGACCTGCGCGGCGGGCTTGCCGGGTTGCGGATATTCCTCGCCTGCATCGCGCTCGGCGTCGCCGCGATCGTCGGAGTCAATTCCCTCGCGCGCAGCCTCGACGACGGCCTGTCGCGCGACGGACGCGCGATTCTGGGCGGCGACCTGAGCTTCTCGTTGATCCATCGCGAACTCTCGCCGCAGGAACGCGCGTTCCTCGCCGCGGGCGGCGCCTTGTCGACGGTCGGCGAGATGCGCGGCATGGCGCGCGCCGACGACGGCGACGCCGCGCTGATCGAGATCAAGAGCGTCGATCGCGCCTGGCCGAGCGTCGGAACCGCGGCATTCTCGCCGCCGATGAGCGCCCACGAGGCCCTCGCGCGCGAGGGCGGCGTCTTTGGCGCCGCGGTCGAAGAGGCGCTGCTCGACCGGCTCGCCCTCAAGGTCGGCGATCATTTCACGCTGGGAGCGTTGCGGATCGAGATCCGGGCGCTGATCGCGGCCGAACCGGATCGGCTCGGCGCCGGCGTCGGCGTCGCCCCGCGCGCGCTGATCTCCGACGAAGCGCTGCGCGCCACCGGCCTGATCCAGCCGGGCTCGCTGGTGAGGTGGACCACACGGGTGCTGCTCGGCGCGGACGACCGGCCGCCGGGCCAAGCGGCCGTGAAGGCCTTCCTAGCGCAGGCGCAAGCGGCGTTTCCGGAAGCGGGCTGGGAGGCGCGCGATCGCGCGAATGTCTCGCCCGGCTTCTCCAAGAATCTCGATCGCTTCACCGAATTCCTCTCGCTGATCGGCCTGACGTCGCTGATCGTCGGCGGCGTCGGCGTCGCCAATGCGGCGCATGGCTTCGTCGAGCGCAAGCGCCCGACGCTGGCGACGCTGAAATCGATCGGCGCGACGGGGAGCGCGGTGGTCCTGTTGGCGCTCATCGAGTTCACGGGCGTCGCCCTGCTCGGCGTCGCGATCGGTCTGGCGATCGGGGCCGCCCTGCCCTTTGCGATCGACGCCATGTTCGGCGCCGTCATTCCATTTCCGCTGGCGCCGGCGATATTCCCCGGCGAGCTCGGGCTCGGGGTCGTCTACGGGCTGCTCACTGCGCTGGTCTTCTCGATCGCGCCGTTGGGGCGGGCGCACGACCTGCCGGTTTCCGCGCTGTTTCGCGACCTCGTGGAATCGCCGGGAAAATGGCCGCGGTTTCGCTATGTCGCGGCGAGCGCGGCGGCCGGCCTCACGCTCGCCGGCGCGGCCGTATTCGAGAGCGCCCAGCAGAAGACCGCGCTCGTCGTGATAGCGGCGACGCTCGTCGGCTTCGTCGCGCTGCGGACGGTTGCGACCGGCGTCATGGCGCTCGCCCGCCGCGCGCCGCGAGCGGGCGGCGTCGAATGGCGCATGGCGGTCGCCAACATCCACCGGCCCGGCGCGACGACGCCGGCGGTCGTGCTATCGCTCGGCCTCGGCCTCGCCGTGATGGTGACGCTGACGCTGATCGACGGCAATTTGCGCGGCCAGCTGCGCCAGACCCTGCCGGGGCAGACGCCGAGCTTCTATTTTCTCGACGTGCCGGGGGCCGAGATCGACAGGTTTCGGGCCTTCCTTTCGGGACGCCGGCCCGACGCGAAAATCGTCGAGGCGCCCATGATGCGCGGGCGTTTCGTGCGCATCGGCAATACGCTCGCAGAGGACGTCAAGCCGAGGGAAGACGTCGCCTGGGTGCTGGAGGGCGATCGCGGCGTCACCTATTCGGAGAGTCCGCCTGACGGCTCGGCGGTGACCGCTGGCCAATGGTGGCCGAGGGACTATGCCGGACCGCCGCTCGTTTCGATGGAGGCGGATGTCGCCGACGGGCTCGGCCTGAAAATCGGCGACCCCGTCACCGTCAACGTTCTCGGCCGCAACATCGTCGCCACGATCGCCAATCTGCGCAAGGTCAACTGGCGCAGCTTCGCGATCAATTTCGTGATGGTCTTTTCGCCCGACACGTTCAAGGGCGCGCCGCACACGTTTCTCGTCACCGCCGCCTTCCCGAAAGACATCGGGACGCCGGCGGAAATCGCCCTGCTCAGGGCGAGCGCGCAGGATTTCCCGTCGATCGCCGCCCTGCGCGTGCGCGACGCGCTGGCGACGATCGAGGCGCTGGTCGGCAAGCTCGCGGTCGCGATCCGGTCGGCCTCGGGCGTCGCGCTTTCGACCTCCGTTCTGGTGTTGGCGGGCGCGCTCGCCGCCAACCGCCGCGCGCGCATCTACGATTCCGTCGTGCTCAAGATTCTCGGTGCGACGCGCGGCCGCCTGCTCGCCGCCTTCCTCATCGAATATGCGCTGCTCGGCGCGATCACGGCGGCGTTCGGCGTCGCCGCCGGCGCCGGCGCCGCCTGGGCGATCGTCACGCGCGTGATGCAGTTCGATTTCGCCTTTTCCTGGCCCGCCGCCTCCGGCGCAGCTTTGGGCGCGCTAACGCTGACCGTCGCGCTCGGCATGGCGGGCGCGTGGCGCATTCTCGGGCAGAAGCCGGCGGCGTTCCTGCGGGAGCTGTGAGTGGACCCGAAGGCGCGCGACCTCGCCCAAATGCGCCTGTTCGCGACGGGGCTGCTCGCCGCCATGGCGCTTCTCGTCGTCGCCACGTCGTTGACGGTGGGCCGCTGGCCTTGGCTCGCCTATGTCAGGGCCTTCGCGGAAGCGGCGATGGTCGGCGCCTGCGCCGACTGGTTCGCGGTCGTCGCCCTGTTCCGGCGACCGCTCGGCCTGCCGATTCCGCACACCGGCATCGTGCCGCGCAACAAGGCGCGGATCGGCGAGGCGCTCGGCCGGTTCGTCGCCACCAACTTCCTCAGCCCGTCCGTGCTCGCCAAGCGACTGGAGACGATCGACGCCGCCGGATGGACCGCCGGATGGCTGAACGCGCCGGGCCATGCGCCGGCGCTCGCCGCCCAGGCGAGCCGGTTCCTGCCGCGCGCCCTCGCCGCCCTGCCCCGTGAAAGGCTCGTCGGTTGGCTCGCCGAGGCGACGCTGCGCGGCGTCGCGGCGGCGCCGGCGGCGCCGCTCGCCTCGAGGGCGCTCGCGCTGCTGTGGGCGCAGGGCGAGACGCAGGCGCTGCTCGATCGCGCTATCGAATTGGCCGAGGATTGGCTGATCGGCCGGAAGGATTTCATTCGCGCCAGAGTCTCCGAGAGCTCCTCGCGGCTGATTCCCAAATGGGTCGACGGCCTGCTCGCCGACAAGGTCATGACCGGGCTGCTGGCGACGCTCGCCGAAATGCGCAATCCCGAGCATCCCTGGCGCGTCGAACTGCGCGCCGCGATCGAGACGCTGATCTTCGATCTCGCCGTCAACCCCGCGATGATCCGGCGCGGCGAGGCGATCAAGGCGGACCTGCTCGCCAATCCGGTATTCGTCGCGCAGGTCGCCGCGCTCTGCGAGGACATCGAGGCGCAATTGAGCGCGAATGTTTCGCTGCGCGCCGACTCGATCGCGGCGGCCCTCGAAACCGCCTTGCTCGCGCTCGGCCGGTGGCTGCGCGAGGACGCGCCGGCGCGCGACCGGCTCAACCGCTGGGCGCGCCGCGCTGCGCTGCGCGCGCTCGCGCCACGCCGGGCCGAGATCGGCGCGTATTTCACTGACGTCGTCGACCACTGGGACGCGACGACCCTGGTCGACAGGCTGGAATTGCAGGTCGGCCGCGACCTCCAATACATCCGCATCAACGGGACGCTGGTGGGCGGCCTCGTCGGGGTGATCCTGTTCGTCGCCGCCAAATGGCTGCCGGCGGGCTGACACCCCGCGTCACGCCGTCGACGCCGCCTTGCGTCCCAGCGCCGCCTGCGCGGCCGCAAGGCGCGCGATCGGAACCCGGAACGGCGAGCAGGAGACATAGTCGAGGCCGATCGTCTCGCAAAAGGCGATGCTGGCGGGATCGCCGCCGTGCTCGCCGCAGATGCCGAGCTTGATGTCCCTGCGGGTCGCCCGGCCGCGCTCGGCGGCGAGCTTGACGAGTTCGCCGACGCCGTCCTGGTCGAGCGTCACGAAGGGGTCGGCGGGCAGGATGCCGCGCGTCGTGTAGACGCCGAGGAACGAGGCCGCGTCGTCGCGCGAGACGCCGAGCGTCGTCTGGGTGAGATCGTTGGTGCCGAAGGAGAAGAATTCGGCGCTTTTCGCAATGTCGCCGGCCAGCAGCGCGGCGCGCGGCAATTCGATCATCGTGCCGATCTCGTAGGGCACGGCGACGCCGGTCTCGCTTGCGACCGCCTCCGCCATCGCCACGATGTTCGTCTTGACGAGATCGACCTCGGCCTTCGTCATCACGAGCGGAATCATGATCTCCGCCCGGATCGGCTGGCCGGTCTTGGCGCCGGCCTCGACGGCGCCCTCGAAAATCGCGCGCGCCTGCATTTCGGCGATTTCGGGGTAGCGGATCGCGATCCGCACGCCGCGAAAGCCGAGCATCGGGTTGAACTCGTGGAGATCGGCCGCGCGGGCGCGCAGCTTCTGGGCGCTGACTCCCATCGCCCTGGCGACCTCGGCGATCTCGGCCTCGGTCTGCGGCAGGAACTCGTGCAGCGGCGGATCGAGCAGCCGGATCGTCACCGGCAGGCCGTTCATGATCTCGAACAGCTCGGCGAAGTCGCGGCGCTGCATCGGCAGCAGTTTGCCGAGGGCGGCGCGCCGGCCCGCCTCGTTGTCGGCGAGGATCATCTCGCGCACCGCGACGATGCGCTCGCCTTCGAAGAACATGTGCTCGGTCCGGCACAGCCCGATGCCCTCGGCCCCGAAGCTGCGCGCCGCCCGCGCGTCGTTGGGCGTCTCGGCGTTGGCGCGCACCTTCATGCGGCGGGCCGCGTCCGCCCAGCCCATCAGCGTGGCGAATTCGCCGGTCATCTCGGGCTTGACCATCGCCACCGCGCCCTGCAGGACCTGGCCGCTGGCGCCGTCGATCGTGAGGATGTCGCCCTTCTTCAGCATGACGCCGCCCGCGACCATCGTCTGGCCGGCATAATCCACGCGGATCGAGCCGGCGCCCGAGACGCAGGGCTTGCCCATGCCGCGCGCGACGACCGCCGCATGCGAGGTCATGCCGCCACGGGTGGTCACGATGCCCTCGGCCGCGTGCATGCCGTGAATGTCCTCGGGCGAAGTTTCGATGCGCACGAGGATCACCTTGCGGCCGGCGTTCCGCATCTGCTCGGCCTCGTCGGCCGAGAACACGATTTCGCCAGAGGCGGCGCCCGGCGAGGCCGGCAGGCCGATCGCCAGCGGCTTGCGCGCCGCCTTGGGGTCGATCATGGGATGCAGCAATTGATCGAGTGAGGCCGGTTCGATCCGCACGATCGCGTCGTCGCGCGAAATCAAGCCCTCGTCGGCCATTTCGACCGCGACGCGCAGCGAGGCCCGCGCGGTGCGCTTGCCGGCGCGCGTCTGCAGCATCCACAGCTTGCCGCGCTCGATCGTGAATTCGAGATCCTGCATGTCGCGATAGTGCTTCTCGAGCAGTTCGGTCGTCGCGAGGAAGCGCGCGAACGCGTCCGGCATCAGCGTCTCGAGCGAGGGCGCGTCGGCGCCGGCCGCCTTGCGCGCGGCTTCGGTGATGCTCTGCGGCGTGCGGATGCCGGCCACGACGTCCTCGCCCTGAGCGTTCACCAGGAATTCGCCATAGAGCTCGCGGGCGCCGGTCGAGGGATTGCGGGTGAAGGCGACGCCGGTCGCCGAGGTCTCGCCCATGTTGCCGAACACCATCGCCTGGACGCTGACCGCGGTGCCCCAGCTCTCGGGAATGTCGTTCAAGCGCCGGTAGGTGATCGCACGCTGATTCATCCAGGAGGAGAACACCGCGCCGATCGCGCCCCACAATTGCTCGCGCGGGTCCTGCGGGAAAGGAGCGCCGCGCGCCTCCTTCACCTTGGCCTTGTAGGCCGCGATGATCGCGCGCCAGTCGGCGGCGTCGAGGTCGGTGTCGAGCACATAACCCTTGCGCTCCTTCACCGATTCCAGGATTTCCTCGAAATGATGGTGCTCGATTTCGAGAACGACGTTCGAATACATCTGGATGAACCGCCGATAGCTGTCGTAGGCGAAGCGCTCGTCGCCCGAAGTCGCCGCGAGAGTGACGACGGAGGCGTCGTTGAGACCGAGATTCAGAACGGTGTCCATCATGCCCGGCATCGAGGCGCGGGCGCCCGATCGCACCGAGACCAGCAGCGGATTGGCCGCCTCGCCGAACACCCGCCCCGTGAGCGCCCCCACCTGCGTCAGCGCGGCCTCGACCTGCGCCGCGAGATCAGGCGGATATCGCCGGGCGTCGGCATAGAAATGGGCGCAGACTTCCGTCGTGATCGTGAAGCCCGGGGGAACCGGCAAGCCGAGATTGGCCATTTCGGCGAGATTGGCCCCCTTGCCGCCGAGCAGATCGCGCAACCGCCCGCTCCCTTCGGCCTTCTCCCCGCCGAAAGAATAGACCCATTTCGTCATTGCAGGCTCCCAGGATCGAGCGAAGCCGGCGCAAGGCCGCGGTCAGCGCCGTGCGCGCAGCCCGAGGCCGAATCTCACCCAGCCCGCGCCGTTGAACAAGAGGTCGACGCCCAGAAGGGTTCCCAGCACCCAGATGGAATCGGCGGGCCAATGCGTCACGATGACGAGACCGAGCAGGACCGTGACGGCGCCCGCCAGGAAGACCATCGCGCGCGGCTGATCGTCGGGGAGCTGGAAGGCGAGATACAGGCGGACCACGCCGGCCGCGATCAGGCCGGCGCCGAGCACCAGCGTCAGCGCCGCCGATGCGAACAGCGGATTGAAAATGCAGACGAGCCCGATGAACAAATAGAGTATGCCGCCGATCACCCACAGGAAGAAGCGCCCCCAACTCTGCGAGTGCATGCCGATTCCGATTTCCGCCGCGCCCGCGATCAGGAACACGACGCCGTTGATCGTGACCGTCGCGACGGTCGCGGCGAGCGCGAAGATCACCGCCGCCAGGCCCAGAAGGATCAGCAACAGCCCGAAGGCGACGATCGCCCCCCACTTGTCGTGCAACCGATGAATCGCCTCCCCGAGACTATGGATTTCCCGCCCCGCATCCGATGAACCCGACATGGCACTCTCCACTCCATCGACGACGCTGCGCCGTGCGCCCGGGCGCGATTGGCGGAAATCGCGAACCGCCACCGCTCAGCGCACGCGCATCAGGTCGCCCAACACCCTCGCCGTATATTCGACCATCGGGACGATGCGCGCGTAATTGAGACGGGTCGGTCCGATGACCCCCAGCGCGCCCGCGATCTTGTGCTCTCCGTCGCGCAACGGGGCGACGATCATCGACGACCCCGACAGCGAGAACAGCTTGTTTTCGGAGCCGATGAATATTTTCACGCCGTCGCCGCTTTCCGCCCGGTGGAGGAGATCGATGACGTCGGTCTTGGTCTCGAGATCGGCGAACAGCAGCCGGATCCGTTCGAGATCGTCGTCGGCGCGCAGGTCGCCGAGCAGATTGGCCTGGCCGCGCACGATCAGCTGCTGGCGCGAATCCTCGACGCCCGCCCAGGACGCAAGGCCGGCGTCGACGAGGCGCGCGGCGAGTTCGTCGAGTTCGTTCTGCGCCGCGCGCCGCGCCGCCTCGATGTCGAGGCGCGCTTCGGCGAGCGTGCGGCCGCGCACCCGCGCGTTGAGATAATTGGCCGCTTCGACCAGAGCGGAGGCGGGCATTCCGGCAGGTGTGTCGAAAATGCGGTTTTCAACGGAGCCGTCATCGGAAACGAGCACCGCGAGCGCCTTTTCGGGTTCGAGGCGCACGAATTCGATGTGTTTCAGCCGGACATTGTCCTTGGTGGTCAGCACCACCCCGGCGCCGCGCGTGAGACTGGACAGGACGCTCATCGTCTCCGTCAGGGCGCCCTCGAAGCCGCGCCCCTCGGCCGCCACCCTGACGCCGTCGTCGATGCGCGCGCGCTCGGCGCTGGTGAGATCGCCAAATTCGAGCAAGGCGTCGACGAAGAACCGCAGGCCGAGTTCGGTCGGCATCCGCCCGGCGCTGGTGTGCGGGGCGTAGATGAGCCCGAGCTCCTCGAGGTCCTGCATGACGTTGCGCACCGAGGCCGGCGACAGCGAGATCGGCAGCAGGCGCGAGAGGTGGCGCGATCCGACCGGCTCGCCGTGGGCAAGGTAGGAATCGACGATGCGCCTGAAAATGTCGCGCGACCGCGCATCGAGATTGGCCAAGGCGCGCGGCTCGGCCAAATTCCTGTCGGAAGGACCACCCATGGCGCCACCATGCCGGCAAGGCGGGGCCAGCGCAAGCGGCCGGCGGCGCCCCGATCGGCCGCGGTCGGCTTGAAAATGCCGCGCCGGCCAGCCATAGCTGGCGGCTCGAGCCACTCCGGGACGCCCCGCCATGAGTTCCGACGCCACGCCGTTCAAATGGGAAGACCCGTTCGATTTTGAAGGGCAATTGACCGAGGATGAACGGTCGATCCGCGACACAGCCCATGATTTCGCGCAGGCGAAGCTCGCGCCGCGCATCGTCGCAGCTTACGAGAAGGAGACGATCGACCCGGCGATCTTCCGGGAAATGGGCGCGCTCGGGCTGCTCGGGTTGACGCTCCCCGACAAA
>JBEKEI010000130.1:0-13076 GCA_050013915.1 Roseiarcus sp. | reverse complement strand
TGCGCCGCTGGTTCGACGTGCGCGCCTATCCCGCGCGCGACGGCGGCCTGTCGATCTATTTCCAGGACGTGACCGAACGCAAGCAGGCGCAGGAGGCGCTGATACAGCTCAACGAGACCCTCGAGACGCTGATCGTCGAGCGCACCGCGGAACTGCGGGCCAAGGAGGCGCGACTGCGCGCCGTCTTCGAGAACAGCTATGTCTGCCAGGGCTTCATGACCCTCGACGGCGTGCTGCGCGACGCCAATGCGGCCCTTCTCGAAGGCGTCGGCGCGAAGCGCGCCGACGTCATCGACCGGCCGTTCTGGGAGACGCCATGGTTCAGCGGCACGCCCGGCATGGCCGAGACCGTGCGCGCCGCGATCCCCGAAGTCGCGGGCGGCCGCACCGTGCGCCAGGAAATTCGCGTCAACCTGCCGGTCGGCGGCTGGCGATGGTTCGACTTCCAGCTGCGTCCCGTCCGCGACGCGCAGGGGACGGTCGTCGGCATCGCGCCGGAGGCGATGGAGATCACGGCGCGCCGGCAGGCTGAGGAGGCGTTGCGCCAGGCGCAGAAGATGGAGAGCATCGGCCAGCTGACCGGCGGCGTCGCCCACGATTTCAACAATCTGCTGACGATCATCACCGGCAATCTCGAAAACCTCCAGCGCAGGCTGAAATCGCCGGTCCCCGACGCCGCGGCGATGGAGCGGCTCTCCGACGGCGCGATGCGCGGCGCGCAACGCGCGGTCTCGCTGACCCAGCGGCTGCTCGCCTTCGCCCGCCAGCAGTCGCTCGATCCCAAACCGGTCGACGTCAGCCGCCTCGTCACCGGCATGTCCGACCTGCTGCGGCGGACCATCGGCGAGCAGGTCGCGGTCGAGACCGTGCTCGCCGGCGGCCTCTGGCGCGCGAGCGTCGACGCCAACCAGCTCGAGATCGCGATCCTCAACCTCGCCGTCAACAGCCGCGACGCGATGCCGGCGGGCGGCAAGCTCACGATCGAGACGTCCAATGCGCGGCTCGACGAAGCCGCCGTCGCCGACCAGGCCGAGCTCGCGCCCGGCGAGTACGTGATGCTGACGGTCACCGACAGCGGATCGGGCATGAGCCGCGAAACGCTCGCCAGGGTGTTCGAGCCCTTCTTCACGACCAAGGACGTCGGCCACGGCACCGGCCTCGGCCTCAGCCAGGTCTATGGCTTCGTCAAGCAATCGGGCGGCCACCTGAAAATCCGCAGCGAGCTGGGCGTGGGCACGACGGTGAACATCTATCTGCCCCGCCTGCGCGCGGACGAGACGCCCGCGGTCGAAGAGCCGGTCGCCAGGGTCCCGCGCGCGCGGCCGGACGAGACGATTCTCGTCGTCGAGGACGACGACGACGTCCGCGCGCACACCAGCGGGATACTGCGCGAACTCGGCTATCGCGTGCTCGAGGCGGCCAACGGCCGCGAGGCGCTCGACGCGCTCGGCCGCGCGCCCGAAGTCCGGCTGCTGTTCACCGATGTCGGGTTGCCGGGCGGCATGAACGGACGCGAGCTCGCGGAGGCCGCACAGCGGCTCCGGCCCAATCTCGAGGCGCTGTTCACCACCGGCTATGCGCGCGACGCCATCGTCCATGGCGGCCGCCTCGATCCCGGCGTGCGGCTGGTCACCAAGCCCTTCACCTATGCGGGAATTGCGACGCGGCTGCGCGAGATTCTCGACGCGCGCGCGACGGCGGCGCGCATCCTGCTGGTCGACGACGAGATACTGATCCAGATGCTGGGCGCCGACTATCTCGAGGAGCTCGGCTTCGCCTCGGAAGTCGCCGGCTCGGCGGCCGAAGCGAGAAGCAAGCTCGGCAGGCTCGGGGGCGAGTTCGCCGCCGTCATCCTCGACATCGGCCTGCCCGACGCTTCCGGCGAGGCGCTGGTCGGCGAGCTCAGGGCGATCCTTCCCGACCTGCCGATCGTCATCGCCAGCGGCCACAGCGAGGCTTCGCTGCGCGACCGGTTCAAGGGCAGGCGCGCCCTCGGCTTTCTCGGCAAGCCCTATTCGCTCGACCAGATGCGCGCCGCGCTCGGTGCGCTCGGGGTCGTCGCCTCCGGCGCCGAGCGCCCGCGCGCCGCATCGGCCGGCGCGGCCGGCCGGGTGACGACGTAATCCTCGGTCCAGGCGCGCAGCGGCGCGAGCGCCTGCCCGCCGGCGTCGAACGCATGCACGAAGCGCCGGTCGACCGTGAAGGCGATCGATTCGCCCGGCGCCGCCCGGTGGATGCCGCGCAGCGACGCGGCGATCGTCTCCCCGGATTCCAGGACCGCGTGGACGATCGTCTCGGCGCCGAGGATCTCGCTCGCTTCCACCCGACCGCGCAGGCCCGAGCCGGCCGGCGACAGATGCTCCGGCCGCACGCCGACTTCAAGCCGCGCGCCGGCGCCGAGCGCGCCGCCCGCCACCGAAGCCTCGAGCGTGGCGCGGCCGTGGTCGACCGCGAGCCGGAGCCCCGCGGGCGAGGCCTCGGTCACCGTCGCCGCCAGAAGGTTCATCGACGGTGCGCCGAGGAAGGACGCGACGAAGCGGTTGCGCGGCCGCGCATAGAGGGCGACCGGCGAGCCGACCTGCTCGACGATTCCCTCGCGCAGGACGACGATCGTGTCGGCCATCGTCATTGCCTCGACCTGATCATGGGTGACATAGACCATCGTCGCGCCGAGCCGCCGGTGCAGGCCGACGATCTCGCTGCGCATCTTCACCCGCAACTCGGCGTCGAGATTGGACAAGGGCTCGTCGAACAGGAAGGCCTTGGGCTCCTTGACGATCGCGCGGCCGATGGCGACGCGCTGGCTCTGGCCGCCCGAGAGCTGCGACGGCTTGCGGCGCAGCAGCGGCGCGATCTGGAGGATCTCCGCCGCGCGAGCGATCCGCGCCTCGATCTGCGGCTTCGGCAGGCCCTGGCAGACCAGGCCGAAACGCATGTTCTCGTGGACGCTCATGTGCGGATAGAGGGCGTAGGACTGGAACACCATCGCCATGCCGCGCGCCGCGGGAACCAGATGATCGCACCGGACCCCGTCGAGCAGCACCTCGCCCGAGGTCACGTCCTCGAGGCCGGCGATCATCCGCAACAGCGTCGACTTGCCGCACCCCGACGGGCCCAGGAAGACGGTGAACGACCCGTCGCCCACCGCGAGGTCGACGCCGTGGATGACCTCGAGCGCCTGGAAGCTCTTGCGCAGGTTTCTCAGCTCAAGCCGCGCCACGCGCTTCCACTCCGATGGTGAGACTGTCCCCGGCCTTCAGCACGCGCGGGGCGGCGAGGACGACCGCGTCGCCGTCGCGGCCGGTCAGGCGGCCGTCGATCCTCGCGCGGCCGGGCAGGCCCGGCAGCGACACGGCGGAAATGGCGAGTTCGCCGCCGATGACGCTGAGCGTCGCGCTCTCGCCGGCGAACGCGACCTCGCCCCAGCCGCGGCCGGCCGACCAAGGATAGACCGCATCGCCCGGCCGCGCCGGCCGGAAGCCGATCTCGCCGCGCCGCTGGTCGAAGGTCAGGCCGACATAGGCGTTGACGAGCGCCCAGCTCGACAGCGCGCGCGCATAATAGCTGCCGCATTCGATGTCGTTCCAGGGATTGCGACGCGCGCCGTCGTGGCGCGCGCGCGCGCCGCGCACGATCGTGAGGCCTTCCTCGACCATGCCGCGCAGGATCAGATGCGAGGCGAGCATATACTCGAGCCCGGTCCAGACCTCCTCGGCATAGGGAACGGGCGCCGCCGGCTTGGCGGCGCCTTCCGGCCAGGTGCAGACCAGCAGGCCGGCCTCGTCCTCATAGGCGTAGACCCGGCACGGGTTGAAATGATCGCGCAGCGAGGGGCGGAAGTTCTCGCGGAACGCCGACCGCAGCGCCGCGGCGACATGGTCGGGATCGAAGAGGTCGCCGAGCCCGGCGAGGTCGGCGTGCCACTGGCCGAGGATCTGATCGGTGAGACAGCCGCCGCCGACCTGATATTTGATCTCGCCATATTCCTGCGACCAATAGGCCTCCATGAAGGAATCGCGCAGCACGCCGGCCTTGCGGCCGCGGTCGAAGGGTTCGAGGACGGCGCGGTCGGCGAGGTCGAGCTTCTGGACGTAGTAGCGCCCGTTGAACAGGTTGGCGTCCACCCAGGCGCCGCCCCTGGCGGCCAGTTCGGCGCATTGGGCGGCGAAGGCCGGCTCGCCGGCCGCCTCGGCCATCCGCGAGGCGGCTTTCAGCGCGGCCAGATACATGCCGGTCAGCCAGCAATTGGGGCCGAACAGCTCCATGTCGAGCGTATGATGCTGGCGTCCCCACAGGACGCCGGTGCGGTCGGGATCCCACAGGTCGGGATTGTCGGGCGACCAGGCGTATTCCATCGCGCGCCGGATGGCGGGCCACAATCGCGCGAGCCAGCCATCGTCGCCGAGGTTCTTCCATTCGCGATAGGCCTTGACGACGGCGCCGAAATGGCCGTCCGCGCAGGGGCCAATGATGTCGAAGCCCGAGCCGAGCGGCAGCCGCTGGCGGAAGGTCAGGCCGCCGTTCGGCAACTGGTTATACTGGAACTCGGTCTCGCGCAGGCTCCGCTCGAGCGCCGGGAACAGGCTGGACAGCGCCTGCTGATAGTTCCAGACATGGGTGCAGCTGCCCTCGCACGACCCCTCGCGGATGTGCTGGCCCTCCCAGCCCCAGAGTTCGCCGCCCTCGAGCCGGATCACCGTCGCGGTGCGCAGGATCGCGAGCGTGCCGGTCGCGGCGTCGACGATGTCCTCCGGCAGCGAGGAGCCGAACATCAAATCGCGGAACGCCAGGGTCTGCCGCTCGAGCGCATCCCAGCGGCGGAACGCCTCGGCGCCGCAGGCGCGCGAATCCGGCCATTGCGTCGCATAGTAATTGCGCCAGGTCGGCGGGTCGCCGGCATATTCGGGATCGCCCGGCTGCGCCCGCTCGAACCAGTAGACGCTGCCGACCGGATAGTTCCAGGTGATCGCGAAGCGCGCGCGGCGCGTCTGGCCCGGCTCGACGCGCAGGCGGCGCGCCAGCGTGCCGTGCTCGGGCTGCTGGAACATGTTGCGCGCCGCGCGCGGCGTCTCGTAGCGGCGCTCGCGCAACGGGCCCGGGCGGGCGAATTCGCGCCAGTAGAGGCCGAGGCTGTCGAACCACTGGCCGCGGAAGTGATAGTCGACGTGCTCGATCCCGTCGCCGTCGGCGGTCAGCGCGAGATCGCCGCGCTCGGCGGGCGGCCGGTCGGAATCGGCCGAGCGGAAATGCAGAGCGCTGATCCCGTCGGCCGTGGAGAATTCGTGGACGCCGCTGTCGCAGCCGTAATTGCCGAGCGTCGCGGCGATCGTATAGTCGATCGCCGCCTCGGTGTCGTTGGCGACCTCGATGGCGAACAGCGCCGCCGGCATCGAGGAATCCCGGTCGTTGTGCGGGATGAACGGGCTGAACGCGGTCATGCGCACCTTGCCCGGAAATTCGGCGCGATGGAACGCGAGTTCGGCGACCGGAAACCGGCCGGTGAAGGTCACGTCGTCGAAGTGCGGCGCGCCGGCCATGGAATCGCGGTTGGCGCCGAAGCCGTAGCCGTCGAACTTGCGCGCGCTCGGCGAGCCGGTCGGCACGCCCTCGTAGGGGCCGTTGAGCACGCGGGCGTCGATGAGCCGGCCGTCGCGCTCGGCCTTGATCGCGAAATGGCTGTAGCCGTTGTGCTGATGGATCGCCGGGCGGTTGCGGATGCTCCAGTCGATCAGCCGCCCGGCGCCGGTCAGCGAGACGCTGCCGGTCCCGATCCCGCCGAGCGGGAAGGCGAGATAGCGGCGCCGCTCGCCCGTATAGACGAACCTCGCCCCGATCGTTTCCGGCTTTTCCTGCGCGCTCATTGGGCCCGTCCTGTCGGTTCAGTTCTTGATGCCGCTCATGGCGACGCCCTCGATCACCAGCTTCTGGGCGAGGAGGAAGAGCAGGATCACCGGCAGCACGGCCATGCTCATCGCCGCCATCACCAGCGCCAGATTGCCCGATCCGAGATAGCCGCGCAGCAGATCCACGGCGATCGGCAGCGTCATCGAATCCTGCGGCTCGAGCAGCACGCGCGCCTGGAAATAATAGTTCCAGGTCTGGGTGAAGGTGATGATGCCGAGCGCGGAGAGCGCGGGGCGCAGCTGCGGCAGCGAGATCCGCGCGAAAATCTTGAAATAGCCGGCGCCGTCCATCAGCGCCGCCTCCTCGAGCGCGCGCGGCTGCGAAAGCATGAACTGGCGCACCAGGAACACGCCGAAGCTCGAGGTGAGATACATCAGCGCCAGGCCGATCGGGCGGTTGAGCAGGCCGACCTTGGCGAAGCCGAGATAGATCGGGATGATCGTCACCTGGGCGGGAAACATCAGGCCGACCAGCATCACGAAGAACAGGCTGTCGCGGCCGGGAAAGCGCAGGCGGGCGAAGGCGAAGGCCGCCAGCGTACAGGTGACGAGCTGGCCGACGGTGACGATGACCGCGATCTCGACGCTGTTCATGTAGATCTGGAGGAACGGGATCGAGGATTCGAGCACGGCGCGGTAGTTCTTCAGGTCCAGGTTGGGCGGCAGGAAGCTCGGCGGCATCCGGTAGGCGTCGGCCACCGTGCGGAACGACATGCTGAACAGCCAGGCGAACGGCAGCAGCATGAAGATCCCGAGCATCGCCATCGCGGCGAGGATCGCGCGGTCGATCCAGCGCTGAGCGGCGCGCGTGCGCATCGCTAGTAGCGCACCCAGAGGCGCGAGGCGAGCAGCTGCGTGCTGGTGATGACGAGGATCGCCAGCGTCATCACCACCGCCACCGAGGCGGCGTAGCCGATCTCGAAACTGTCGAAGGCTTCCTCGACGATGTAGAGCGACATCGAGCGGGTGGAATCGCCGGGGCCGCCGCGCGTGAGGATGACGATCGATTCGAACACCTGCAGCGCGCCGATCGAGGCGTAGACGATCGCGAAGAACACGACCGGCGAAATCCAGGGCAGCACGACGCGCAGGAACCGGCGCCGCCAGGAGGCGCCGTCCATGACGGCGGCCTCCAGCAGCGTCTTCGGCACGCCCTGCAGGGCGGCGATGAAGATGACCATGAAGAAGCCGGCGTTCTTCCAGACGTCCATGATGATGATCGACATCATCGCCGTGCTGCTCGAGGTCAGCCAGTGGACGGGGCGCAGCCCCATTCGAATGACGTAGTAGTTGATGACGCCGAGATCGTCGCCATAGAAATAGCCCCAGACGATCGACACGAAGGCGGCCGCGATGATCACCGGCAGGAAGAAGGCGAGGCGGAACAGATAGCGCAGGAAGGCGGGCATCGCGCGGTCGAGCGCGAGCGCGAGAGCCATGCCGACGACGATGTTGCCGGTCACCGCGAACAAAGTGAACCGCAACGTGTTCCAGAAGATCTGCAGCGAGCGGTCGTCGGTGAAGAAGCGGGTGAAATTATCGAGGCCGACCCAGCGCGAACCGGCCATCGGGTCGTAGTAGGAGAAGCTCAGCACGAAGGTGACGGCCACCGGCGCCAGCACGAAGACCGCGTAGAGCGCAAGCGAGGGCAGCGCGAACAGATAGCCGGCGCGCGCCTGCGCGGCCTCCAGATCGGATCTGCGCTGCGCGATCGCCGCGGCCATGGCAGGCGCCTCGGGGGAGGGGAGGCGGCGGCGTCGGCGCCGCCGCGCCGGGGCTATTGCGCCTTCTGCGCCGCGAGCCGTTTGAAGGATTCGTTGAGCTCGCGGTCGGTGCGCTTGACGCCGTCGGCGATCGAGATCTCGTCCGACATCATCGCGACGTAGTTGCGGATGAAGATCTTCTCGACATCCTGGAAATTGGCCGGCGAGGGCACCGGCAGCGCATGCGGCAGGGTCTCGTAATACATCGCAGCGCTCGGCGGGAAGGCGAGGAATCCGGGCGTCTCGGCCGCCGACTTGCGCCCCGGCACCCCGCCGCCCAGTTCACCCTCCTCCTTCTGCGTCTCCTCCGAGGTCAGCGCGCCGACGAGCTCCTTGGCGAGCTCCGGCTGCTTGGACGTCCTGGATACGCCGTAGCCGCCGAAGCCGATGACCGTGTTGCCGTTCGCCTTCGAGGGCACGTCGGCGATGTCCATGTCGAGCTTGGCCTTCTTGGCGTTTTCCAGGATCCAGTGGCCGCGCGAGATCATCGCGACCTGGCCGGCGAGGAACTGGTTGTCCATCGTATCCTTGCCGGGGATCGGCGAGACCTTGTCGACATGGATGAGGTCGTGGAGGAACTGGAGGGTCTCGG
The DNA here is from genome assembly GCA_050013915.1 of Roseiarcus sp. Taxonomy (GTDB): domain Bacteria; phylum Pseudomonadota; class Alphaproteobacteria; order Rhizobiales; family Beijerinckiaceae; genus Roseiarcus. Next base: position 4,818 of record JBEKEI010000130.1, on the reverse strand, counting down.
CGACCTTGGGATCGAGCATGTTCGAGGCGGTCCAGTCGGCGTTCAGCACCGAGGTCCCGTTGGTGAAGAACCACGGCTGGACGAAGAAATTCTGGTTCGGCACTTCATAGCCATATTGCGTCACATTGCCCGCCGCGTCGCGCTTGGTCAGCTTGCCGGCGATCTCGCGGAACTGCTGCCAGGTCCAGTCCTTGGGATAGTCAATGCCGGCATCCTTGAACAACTTGCGATCGTAGTTGATCATGATGTTGTTCCAGCCGATCGGGATGAAATAGGTCTTGCCCTCATTGGAGGAATATTTGAACAGGGCGGGATCGAAGTCCGAATAGCTCGGGGTCTTGGCGATGAAATCGTCGAGCGGGATGAAGATGCCGCGCGTCTCAAAGGTCTTGAACGTCTCGATCGCCGTGCCGTAGACGTCATAGGCGTTGTTGGCGTTGAACTGCGACAGCACGTGGGTCACATAGTCGCCCCAGCCGTTGGTGATCGGGTCGATCGAGACCTCGACCTTGACGTTGGGGTATTTCTGATTGAAGCGCGCGATCGCGTGCTTGACCGCGGTCAGCTGCGCGTCGCCGCCGAACGCCATCAGCCGCAGATTGGCCGCGATGTCGTCGGCCTTTGCGGCGCCCGCGGCGAGCGCCAGGCCGGCGGCCGCCAATAATGCGATGATCCTCGATTTCATTGCCGTGTCCCTCCCTCCTGGACGCGGATCGATCGGCGTCCTCGCGGTGCGAGCGGCAAGGCGCTGAAATCACGCGTCGAAACGTTTCGGCCTGGCATTATTGAATTTTATGCCATTGACGAAACGTTTCGACTATAGAGAACGGCGGATTGACTGGCAAGCGAGGCGGCGTGTCGACGATCAGGGACGTGGCCAGACGGGCGGGGGTCGCGATCTCGACCGTTTCGGCGGTGCTCAACCGCTCCGCGCCGACCAGCGCGGCGGTCGTGGCGCGGGTCGAACAGGCGATCGCCGAAATCGGCTACATGCCGCAGCGGGCGGCCCAGACCCTGCGCAGCGGGCGCTCGCGCCTCGTCGGGCTCGTCATCCCCGACGTCGCCAACCCGCATTTCGCCACCGTCGCGCGCGTCGTCGAGAACGTCTGCCTCGGCGCCGGCTACATGACCTTCATCTACAACACCGACGAAGACGCCGACCACGAGATGCAGATCCTCAAGATGATGCGCATGCAGCGCGTCGCCGGCCTGATCCTCATCTCGACGCGCTCGGACGCCCGGCACGGCGCGCGGCTGATGGCCGAGATCGGCGTGCCGACCGTGCTGCTCGGCAGCCATGTCGCCGGCACGCCGTTCGACATCGTCACGCTCGACGACGTCGAGGCCGGGCGGCTGGCGATGGACCGCCTGCTCGCGCTCGGCCACCGGCGCATCGCCGTGATGGCGGGGCGCACCGGCGTTTCGACCAACGAGGAGCGGCTCGACGGCTGCCGGCGCGCCTGCGCCCGCCATGGCCTCGAACGCGCCGCGATCGACATCGTCGGCGCCGACTTCAGCGAGGCCGTCGCCTTCCTCGAAACGCGCCGCCTGATGGCGAGCGCACGCCCGCCGACGGCGATCCTCTCGCTCAGCAATCTCATGACGATCGGCGTCATGCGCGGCCTCGTATCGATGGGCCTTTCCAGCCCGCGCGACCTTTCGATCGTCGGCGTCGACGATTTCGAATGGGCCGACATCATGAATCCGCGGCCGACGACGATCGCCCAGCCGATCGTCGCGATGGCCCGGGCGGCGATCGACGCGCTGCTCGAGCAGATCCAGACCGGCGCCGCGCCGTCCGGGCGCCGGCTGACCTTCGCGCCCAGGCTCGTCGTGCGGGCTTCCTGCGCGGCCGCCTCGCCCTGATTTCGCGCCGTTTGCCGGCGCTCAGCGCCCGCCATGGGCGACGCGCCAGATCACGCCGCCGCCGTCGTCGGTCACCAGCAGTGCGCCGTCGTGGGCGACCGCGACGCCGACCGGGCGTCCCCACACGCGGGCGGCGTCGGCCACGAAGCCGACCAGGAAATCCTCGTATTCGCCGGTCGGCCTGCCGTCGCGAAAAATCAGCCGCACGACCTTGTAGCCGGTCCGCCGGGCGCGGTTCCAGGAGCCGTGCAGCGCGACGAAGGCGTCGCCCCGGCAATCGGCCGGGAACTGCCCGCCCTCGTAGAAGGCGATGCCGAGCGGCGCCGAATGGGGCTGGATCAACACGTCGGGCGTCGTGACCTCGCCCGCGAGATCGGGCCGCGCGCCGTGGTGGTGCGGGTCCTCGTGGGCGCCGATGTAGAACCACGGCCAGCCGTAGAAGCCGCCGTCGCGCACGCTCGTGGCGAAGTCCGGAGGGAGATCGTCGCCGAGCATGTCGCGCTCGTTGACCGCGCACCACAGCGGCCCGTCCGGCGGCTGCAGAGCGAGCCCGACGCAATTGCGCAGTCCGGTCGCGAAGACCCTGGCGTGGCGCCCGTCGGGATCGAAGGCGAGCACGTCGGCGCGGTTCTCCTCCTCGCCCCAGGCGGCGCCGGGCGCATGGCCCGCCTGAAACGCGGCGAGCGCAGCGCCCTGCAGGCGGGGGATCTCGTCGGCGTCGTTGGACGCCGAGCCGACCGAGACGAACATCGTGCGCCCATCCGCGGAAAACACGATGTCGCGGGTCCAGTGGCCGGCGCCGCCAGGCAGCGAGGGCACGACGACGTCAGCGGGTCCGGACGCCTCGAGATCGCCGCTGCGATAGGGGAAGCGCACGACCCGGGTCTGGGTCGCGACATAGAGCGCGGTCGGATCCGGTCCCGGCGGATAGAAGGCGATGCCGAACGGCCGGTCGAGCCCGGCGGCGAAGACCTTTGAGGTCGCCGCCGTCGCGGCGCCGTCGGCGGCGCGCAGCACGCGCAGCCGGCCCGCCGCGCTCTCGGCGACGAAGACATCGCCGTTCGGCGCGACCCGCACGATGCGCGGTTCGGTGAGGCCATGCGCGAACAGCGAGACCGAGAAGCCCGCGGGGACCTTCGGCAGCGCGCCGGTGGGCGGGGCGACGAGGCTCGAGGGGTTGGCGGCGGGCGCGCTCGCCAGGGGCGCGGGCAGGTCGGCCGGGCTCAGCTTACGCCGCACCCCCGGCGCGTCGGATCTCCAGTCGCCATAGGCGGCCGACCCTTCCAGCACCGCCCCGCCATCGGCGACCGCCGGCCGCCACGGGGCGCATGCGATCGCGGCCAACGCTGTCAAGCCGCCGAGGACGGCGCTGAGTCGCATGTCCGTCATTCCTCCTCGTCACGGCGCGACCCGCGTCGCCTGCGCGTCGCGTCAGCGCAGCAGCCCGAGGCCGATCACGCCCGACACGATCAGGAAGGCCGCGACGATGTAGTTCAGCAACCGCGGGACGATCAAGATGAGGATGCCGGCGATCAGCGAGACGATCGGCTGGATGTGGGCGACGCTGAGGGTCATTGGGGGTTCCGATGGCGAGGGGACTTCGTCCGGGGGGCGGCGGGCCGCCGCCCCGGGAGGGAACGCGCGGCGTGGCGATCCGTTGCGTCGGGCGGGCGCGGCGGGGCCCGCTCAGGCGGCGTACAGCCAGTCGTAGCGCCCGAGCAGCCGTTCGGCGCCGAGCGCGCGCATGCCGATATCGCGCGCGAACGCGGCCAGGCCCGCCATGTGGTAGAGCCGCGCCTGCGCCCTGGCTGCGGCCTGGACCCGCGCCACGCGCGCGGCGCGCCGGCGCGAATAGGCGGCGAGCGCCGCGGCGGGCGCGGTCGAATCGGCGAGGCTTGCGCCGAGCGCTCCGGCGTCCTCGATCGCCTGGCTGGCGCCCTGGGCGAGAAACGGCAGCATGGGATGGGCGGCGTCGCCGATCAGCGCGACGCGTCCCGAGGCGAGGCTGGCGGCGGGCGGCCGGTCGTAGAGCGGCCAGGCGCGCCAATCGGGCGCCGCGGCGACCAGCGCCTGCGTCTCGCCCGACCAATCGGCGAAGGCGCGATCGAGGCTCGGGCGGTCGCCGGCGCCGTCCCAGGGATGGTCGCCCGGCTCGCGCCGCCAGCCGGTCTCGATCACCGCGACGACATTGACGACCGCGCCCGCGCGCAGCGGGTAGTGGACGACATGCGCCCGGGCGCCGAGGCGCAGCGTGACCTCGGGCTCGCGCAGCCGGTCGGGCGCGCGCCACCCGTCGACCTGGGCGCGGAACGCGACGCGGCCGGAAAACGGCGCCGCGTCGCGCTCGCCCAGGCCGAGCCGCTCGCGGACGATCGAGCGCAGCCCGTCGGCGCCGATCAGCAGGTCGCCGCGTTCGCGCAGGCCGATCGCGCCGCGCCGGACGCCGATCGCCACGCCCGCCTCGTCGGCGGCGAGGCCGCCGACTTCGGCCCCCAGCGTCAGCGTCACGCCGGTTTCGCGCGCGACCCGCTCGACCAGCGCGCGCTGCAGGTCGGCGCGATGCACGACCAGATAGGGCGCGCCCCAGCGCGCCTGCGCCGATTCGAGCGGCAGGCGCGAAAGCAGCGCGTCGTCGCGGCCGCGCAGGATGCGGATGGCGCGCGGCGCGAGCGCGTGCGCGCGGACCGCCGCGAGCGCGTCGAGCCGGTCGAGGATGCGGGTCGCGTTGGGGGTGAGCTGCAGGCCGGCGCCGAATTCCTCCAGCACATCGGTCCGTTCGAACAGGGCCGCGTCGAAACCCGCGCGCGCGAGGGCGAGCGCGGCGGTCAGGCCGCCGATCCCCGCCCCGACGATCAGCGCGCGCCCGCCCATGGGCGGCGCTCAGGCGGCCGGGCCGAGTTCGCACTCCGCCGGCAGCGAATGCGCCCCGAGCGCGGCGTCGTAGAGGAACCG
>JBEKEI010000129.1:0-13387 GCA_050013915.1 Roseiarcus sp. | reverse complement strand
AGCCATCATGGCTTCGCCATCGTGCCCAACCTGACGCGCGGCCTCAGACCGACGGGCCTCGATCAGATCTGGGTCGCCGACATCACTTATGTGCGGCTCGGCGAGGCCTTCGTCTATCTGGCGATCGTCCTCGACGCCTTCTCGCGCAAGGTGATCGGCTGGGCGCTCGATGATCATCTGGAGGCCCGGCTGGCTCTGGCGGCGCTGGACATGGCGCTCGCGGCGCGCAATCCTGCTCCCGACAGCTTGATTCATCATTCGGACCGCGGCGTGCAATACGCCTGCGGGGACTATACCCAGCGCCTGCGAGGGCGCGGGGTCGCCCTCAGCATGAGCCGGCTCGGCAATCCCTATGACAACGCCAAGGCCGAGAGCTTCATGAAGACGCTGAAGGCCGAGGAAGTGAACGGCAAGGCCTACGCCACCCCGGAGCAGGCGCGCCGCGACATCGGCGCCTTCATCGAGGCCGTCTACAACACCCAGCGCCTGCACTCGGCGCTCGGCTATAAACCGCCGGTCGAGTTCGAAGCCGAACTCGACCCGTCCCGCAACCGCCAACCAGAAGCAGAGACCGCCGTGTCACCCAATTAGCCGTGTCTCAGCCGAGGGGTGCACTCCAATAGATCTGGACCGCCGAAATTTGCCGCACTGCGTGACGCGGCGGGACGGCCGGGGGCGATGAAACCCATGACGCGAGCCAGGTCCGCTCCCGTGAAGCGCCGCGGACGAATTGACGATCGACAGGGCGTCGCGGCATTCCCGAGGCCGCTCCGTCGGGGCGCTGGCGGACATGATCCCTCGAGACGGCGTCAGGCCTTCGGTTCCGGCGCTCCGCAATGGGGGCAGGACAGGACGCGCCGCTTCGGATGCATCATCCATTTGAAATGACATCGCGGGCATTCCGCGTGCATCGCCGGGATGAGGCGGTTCTGCCATTTCCAGGCGACGAACCAGACCAGGAAGGCGGCGAAGTTCTCGGCGACATTTTCCAAAATTATATAAGCGATGAGCTCGTGGCCGTGATCATGCCAATTCGTTTCATAGTCGTCGATCCAGAATATCACCACGGGAACCAGAAAAACATATCGGCCGTATTTGCGCATGAAGGTCATCATGGCCTCGCGCTCCCGACCGCGACGGATGGCGTCCCAGGGCGTCTCGCCGCGAAGGCGATCCTTCCGGGCGCGGGCCGCGTTCGGGAAGCAGACGCGGACACTCGACGAAGGCGTGTGGATCAACTCTGAATTACGGGACACGGAAATGGAGTGCACCCCTCGGCTGAGACACGGCTAATTGGGTGACAAGGCGGTCTCTGCTTCTGGTTGGCGGTTGCGGGACGGGTTGAGCTCGGCTTCGAACGCGACCGGCGCGACGGGCCGCCCCGCGATCCCGCCATAAAGGGGTCGGATTCTCCCGCCACGGATGATACAAGCAAATCCGCTGTCCCGACCCAGAAGTCCGCCAATGCATGTGAAATTGCTCGAGTTTTCAGCCATCCGGCGCGCGGCGGGCGTCGTGGCGGCGCTGGTCCTGCTGGCGGGCGGCGCGGCGGGCGCGCGCGCCGACACCTGGCGCGCGACCTACAGCGTCAGCCTGCTCGGCCTGACCATCGGCAGCGCGACCACGGTCGGCGAGTTCAGCCGCACCGGCTATCACATCGAGGCGAACGCCAAATTGTCGGGCCTGGCTTCGCTGGTCGCGAACTCCAAGGGCGCGGCGACCGGCAGCGGCGCCATCGTCGCCGGCCATATCCTGCCGGCCGCCTATGCGGTGACGGCGGCCAATGCGACGCTGACGCGCACGATGCGGATGAGCCTGTCGGGGAGCGCCGTCACCGGCGTCGACATCTCGCCGCCGTTCGAGGACCGGCCCGACCGCGTGCCGCTGCGCGACCAGGACAAGCGCGGCGTGCTCGATCCCGTCGGCGCCTTCGTGGTCCCGGCGCCTGCCGGCGGCCCGCTCGTCGGCCCTTCCGCCTGCGATCGGACCATTCCGGTGTTCGACGGCTATACGCGGTTCGACGTCCGCCTCGCCTATGCCGGCCTGAAGGACGTGGCGACCACCGGCTACAGCGGACCGGTCGCGGTCTGCGCGGTGCGCTACGTCCCGATCGCCGGCCATCGGCCGAGCCGGCCGGGCACGAAATTCATGGCCGACAACAAGAACATCGAATTGTGGCTGGCCCCGGTCGAATCGGCGCGGGTGCTGCTGCCCTATCGCATTTCGGTGCGCACGATGATCGGCACCGCCGTCATCGAGGCGTCGGAATTCTCGGTCGAGGGCAGCCAGTAGGCTCAGTTGCGCTCGTCGGGCAGGAACGGCAGCGGCAGGACGCCGACGCCGTCCTCGATCAGCGCGCGCGCCTCCTCGAGCGTCGCCTGGCCGCGGATCGAGCGCGCGGGCGCCTCGCCTTCGTGGATCGCGCGCGCCTCCTCGGAGAATTTCGCGCCGACGTCATCCGTGTTGGCGATGATCTCCGTGCGCAGGCGGCGCGCGATTTCGCGCATCCGCAGCTGGCGCTCGTCGAGCAGCGCGACCGGCGCCGCCGGTTCGCCGCGCGAGGCGGCGATCGAGGGGGCCATGATCGCCTTGGCGACGCGGATCGAATTGCACTCGGGACACGCGATCAGGCCGCGCCTGGCCTGCGCGTCATAGCTGGCGCTGTCGGGGAACCAGCTTTCGAAGTCGTGGCCCCTGTCGCAGACGAGCGCATATTTGATCATGGCTCAGTTCGCCAGCAGCGGGTCGAGCTCGCCCGCCGCATCCAGCGCGTGGAGATCGTCGCAGCCGCCGATATGGCGATCGCCGACGAATATCTGCGGCACCGTCGATCGCCCGGCCGCCTTGACCGCCATCGCGGCCTGCGCCGCGCGGTCGCCGTCGACGCTGATTTCCTCGAATGGCGCGCGCTTGCTGCGCAGCAGATCCTTGGCGGCGTGACAATAGGGGCAGGTGGATTTGGTGTAGATGACGATGGACGGCATGATTCGACTCGACTCCGGCCAGGCCATGCTCGGCGCGCCAGGTTACCATGGAGTTGACATATGGGATGTCATCCAGAGGTCACAACCCGCGCGAAAACGAGCAGGTCGACCTGGGCGGCGCCGGCGCGCAGCAGCGCCCGCGCCGCGGCGTTGGCGGTCGCGCCCGAGGTGAGGACGTCGTCGACGAGGACGATCCGGCGGTCCTTGACGCGGGGCCTCGCCTCCTCCGGGACCCGGAAGGCGCCCTGGACGTTGTCGGCGCGCTGGGCGCGGCTGAGTCCGACCTGGCTCCTGGTCGCCTTGACGCGGGCAAGGAGAAACGGATCGCATTGCGCGCCGGTCTCCCTGGCGAGGGACTGCGCCAGCGCCGCGGCCTGGTTGAACCGCCGCGTCCACAGCCGCATCGCATGGAGCGGCACCGGGGCGAGCGCATCGGCGCCGGCGAGGATTTCGGCCCCCGCGCGCGCCATCCAGCGCCCCATCGGCCCGGCGAGTTCGGCGCGGTCGGAATATTTGAGCCGATGCACGAGCTGGCGCGCCGGCCCGTCCTCGAACCGCGCCACCGCGCGCGCCCGGCCGAATGCGGGGGGATCGGCGATCGCCTGCGGCGACACCAGGCCGGGGCCGAGATCCTGCTCGAACGGCGTGCCCAGCCGCTCGCAATAGGGCCGCTCGATGAACCGCATCCGCCGCCAGCATGGCGCACACAGGGCGCCCGTCTGCGCGGTCGCGGTCCGGCAGGCGAGGCAGGCCGGCGGATAGATCGCATCGAGCGCGAGCCGGCCGAGCGCGGCGAGCGCATCGCGCGGCCTGGGCCATGACGCGGACCGGGCGGGCGCGGGGGCGGGATCGGCCGAGGGGGCTTGCATGCGCCGAGCCTAGCCGACCGCAGCGCTTTACGCGAGCGGCCGGCCGGCCCATAAGGCGCCCGTGTCCGCCCGGCCCATCGCGCCCGACCTGTTCGACCGTCCGCTCGCGCGCCGGCGCCTGGACCGGGCGCTGCGCGCCGGGCGGGCGGCGGGCGGCGCCGATTTCCTGCTGGCGCGCGCCGCCGCCGAGCTCGCCGACCGGCTCGCGCTGGTCAAGCGCCGGTTCGCCGTCGCGGCGGATCTGGCAACCGCCGGCGCCGCCGCGGCGCGCGCGCTCGCCGCCGACGAGCGGATCGGCTTCGTGGCGCGCCTCGCCCCTCTGGCCGCCGCCGCGGGGAGCGGGCCGTTCGCGCGCGTGGTCGCCGACGAGGAGCGCCTGCCGCTCGCCGACGCCAGCTGCGACCTCATCGTCTCGCTGCTGGCGCTGCAGGGCGTCAACGACCTGCCCGGCGCGCTGATCCAGATCCGCCGGGCGTTGAAGCCCGACGGCCTGTTGCTCGGCTGCGTGATCGGCGGCGACAGTCTCAATGAATTGCGCCAGAGCCTGACCGCGGCCGAGAGCGAGATTCTGTCGGGCGCCGCGCCGCGCGTCGCGCCCTTCGCCGACGTGCGCGCGCTCGGCGCGCTGCTCCAGCGTGCGGGCTTCGCGCTGCCGGTGGTCGACCTCGACCGCGCCGTCGCGCGCTACGGCGACATGATCGGCCTGATGCGCGATCTGCGCGCGATGGGCGCGACAAACGCGCTCGTCGCGCGCAGCCGCGTCCCGCTGCGGCGCGACGTGCTGCGGCGCGCGGGCGAGATCTATGCCGGGCGTTTCGCCGACCCGGACGGCCGCCTGCGCGCGACCTTCGACATGGTCTGGCTGTCCGGCTGGGCCCCCCACGACAGCCAGCAGAAGCCGCTGAAGCCGGGATCGGCGACGATGCGGCTGGCCGATGCGCTGCGCGGGGGCAAGGAGGATGGGGCGAAGGGCGGATGAGCGCTGCGGGCGAGGTCGCCGGCAGCCGATTTCCCCCGTCAGTGGAAATTCCGTCCGCCCGGCATCGCCCGGATCAGCGCGCGCTCCGGCGTCTCCGGCGCCGGCGCTTCGGGCGTCGGCGCGCCCGGCCGCGCCGGCGCCGTCATCCGGCTTCCCCGCCGGTCGCCGCCCGCCGGCGGCGGCCGGCGCGCCTCGTCGGCGGGAATCGTCCCGTCGATCGTCGGGCCGCGCTCGGACAGCAGGCCGAGCATCGGCGTCAGATCCTCCATCCGGTCGGCGACGAGATGGATGACCTCGCCCGCGCGCTGCAATTTCCCGGTCACCGCGACGAAGCGCGCGCCGATCACGATCGCGCGCAGCCGCTCGAACACCCTGGGCCAGACGATGACATTGGCGATTCCCGTCTCGTCCTCGATCGTCATGAAGATGACGCCGCTGGCGGTGCCCGGGCGCTGGCGCACCAGGACGAGGCCGGCGACGACGACGCGCCGGTCGGGCGCGACGACGGCGAGCGCCTCGCTGCGCAGGATGCCGCGCGCCTCGAGGCGCCGGCGCATGAAGGCGACGGGATGGGCCTTCAGCGAGAGCGACAGGCTGCGATAATCCTCGACGACATGGGCGCCCAGCGGCATCGGCGGCAGCCGCGCGTCGGGCTCGTGCTCGCGCGGCGGCCGGCTCGCCGAGAACAGCGGCAGGTCGTCCTGGTCGCCGACCCGGTCGAGCCCGCGCACCGCCCACAGCGCCATCCGCCGGTCGAGGCCGAGCGAGCCGAACGCGTCGGCGTCGGCGAGCCGTTCGAGCACGCTCGAGCCGAGCCCGCTGCGCAGCCAGAGATCGCGGATCGAATCATAGCCGGCGCCGCGCCGGTCGACGAGGCGCGTCATGTCGGCTTCGCTCACCCCCAGAATCTGGCGAAAGCCGAGCCGCACGGCATGGGTCGCGCGGATGTCGGGCGCCATCGCGGCGTGGCGGCGGTGGATCGACACCCCCTTGCCGGGCGGCGCGGGATCGTCGACCGCCTCCAGCGTGCAATCCCAGTGCGACAGATTGGCGTCGACCTCGCGCAGCTCCACCCCATGCTCCCGCGCGTCGCGCACGATCTGGGCGGGCGCGTAGAAGCCCATCGGCTGCGAATTCAGGAGGCTCGCGCAGAACGCGTCGGGATAGCGGCATTTCAGCCAGGCCGAGGCGTAGACGAGCAGCGCGAAGCTCGCCGCATGGCTCTCGGGAAAGCCGTATTCGCCGAAACCCTCGATCTGCCGGAAGCAGCGCTCGGCGAATTCGCGCTCGTAGCCGCGCGCCGCCATGCCCTCGATCATCTTGGTCTGGAACGCGCCGATCGTGCCGACGCGCCGGAACGTCGCCATCGCGCGGCGCAGCTGGTCGGCCTCCGAGGGGGTGAAGCCCGCCGCGACGATCGCGATCTTCATCGCCTGTTCCTGGAACAGCGGCACGCCGAGCGTCCGCCCGAGCACGGCCTGCAATTCCGGCGAGGGATAGGCGACCTCCTCGATCCCCTGGCGGCGACGCAGATAGGGATGCACCATGTCGCCCTGGATCGGGCCGGGGCGGACGATCGCGACCTCGATGACGAGATCGTAGAACTCGGCCGGCTTGAGCCGCGGCAGCATCGTCATCTGCGCGCGGCTCTCGATCTGGAACACGCCGATCGTGTCGGCGCGCTGGATCATCGCATAGACGCAGGCCTCCTCGGCGGGCAGGTTCGCCAGCGTGAGGCGGCGGCCATAATGCCGGTCGACCAGGTCGAAGCCCTTGCGCAGCGCGGTCAGCATGCCGAGCGCGAGCACGTCGATCTTGAGGATGCCGAGCGCGTCGAGATCGTCCTTGTTCCATTCGATCGTCGTGCGCTCCTCCATCGCCGCGTTCATGATCGGCGCGACCTCGTCGAGCCGGTCGCGCGTGATCACGAAGCCGCCGCTGTGCTGCGAGAGATGGCGGGGAAAGCCCGACAATTGGCCGGCGAGCCGGAGCGCCGAAGCGAGCGTCGGATCGGCCGGGTCGAGGCCGGCGCGGCGCGCCTCCTTCTCCTCGATCGCGCCATGGCCCCAGGTCGCGCCGGTCAGCGCGCCGATCAGGTCGTCCGACAGGGCGAAGGTCTTGGCGACCTCGCGGATCGCCGAGCGGGTGCGATAGGTCGTCACCGCGGCGACCAGCCCCGCCCGCTCGCGGCCGAAGCGCCGGTAGATGTATTGCATCACCTCCTCGCGCCGCTCGTGCTCGAAATCGACGTCGATGTCGGGCGGCTCGCCGCGGTCGGCCGAAATGAACCGCTCGAACAGCAGATCGATCTTCGAGGGATCGACCTCGGTGATCCCCAGGCAATAGCAGACGGCGGAATTGGCCGCCGAACCGCGCCCCTGCGCGAGTATGCCTTGCGCGCGCGCGAAGCGGACGATGTCGTGCACGGTCAGGAAATAGGGCGCGTAGCTCAATTGGCCGATCAGCGCGAGTTCGTGCGCCAGCGCCTGCGCGACCGCCGGCGGCAGGCCATCGGGATAGCGCGCCCGCGCGCCCGCCAGCGCGAAGGATTCGAGCGCCTCCTGCGGGCTGGCGAAGCCTTCGCGCAATTCCTCGGGATAGTTGTGCGCGAGTTCGTCGAGGCTGAAGCCGATCCCGTCGAGCAGGCCGATCGTCTCCTCGAGCGCTTGCGGCGCCTCGCGGAACAGCCGCGCCATTTCGGCCGGGCCCTTCAGATGGCGCTCGGCGTTGACCTCCAGCAGGCGCCCGGCGTTGTCGATCGTCACGCCCTCGCGGATGCAGGCGACGACATCGGCGAGCGCGCGCCGCTCCGGATCGTGCATGATCGCGTCATTGGTCGCCAGCAGCGGCAGCTTCGTCTCGCGCGCGAGCGCGACCCGCCCGGCCAGGGCGCCGCGCATATGGGCGCCGTAGGTCATCGCGGCGGCGATCCAGAGGCGGCCGGGACAGGCCTCGCGCAGGCGCAGGATCGCCTGCTTGCGCGCGCCCGCCCGCGCGGCCGCGCCCGCCTCGTCCATCGCGACGAGCCGCAGGCCCTGGGCATGGGCGAGCAGATCCTCGAGGGTGAGATGGCACTGGCCCTTGGTCGTGCGCAGATTGCCCAGCGTCAGCAGCCGGCTGAGCCGGCCGTAGGCGGCGCGATCCTCGGGATAGGCGAGCATGTCGGGCGCGCCGTCGGCGAACACCAGCCGCGCGCCGGCGACGACGCGCAAGGCGCCGATCGCGGCCCGGTTCTGGCGCGCATAGACATGGGCGCGCACGACGCCGGCGAGCGAATTGCGGTCGGCTATGCCGAGCCCGGCCAGACCGAGCCGCGCCGCCTCGGCGACCAGCTCCTCGGGATGCGAGGCCCCGCGCAGGAACGAGAAATTAGTCGTCGTCGCCAGTTCGGCGAAGCGGGGCTCGGGACGGATCATGCGAACAGCCCGTGCAGGAACCATTGCGCGCGCGCGGTCTCGCGGCCGTAGAGGCCTTCGCGGTAGAGCCAGAAGCGGCGCCCCTGGGTGTCCTCGGCGCGGAAATAGTCGCGGGTCGGCGCGTCGGGGCGCCGCCACCATTCCGCAGCGATGCGCTCGGGACCCTCGATCGCGGCGATCTCGTGCAGGACGCGCCGCCATTTGAAGCGCAGCGGCGGCCCGTCGGGGATTTCGGCGATCGCCTCGATCAATTCGGGCCGCTCGAACAGCCGCAGCGGCCGCGTCGGCGCTTCCGGCCCGGCCGCGGGAAAGCTCGGGCCGGGCCGCGCCGGCGCCGCCGCGCCGGCGGGAACGGCGGCGACCGCGCGTTCGGGAACATGGGTGTCGACGGGCGCCAGCCGGGTCACCCGGCGGGGGCCGAGCCGCGCGCCGAGCCGGTCGACGAGATCGGCGAGATCGCGCTCCCGCTCGCCGTCGCTCCCGCGATCGAGCCGCTCCTGCACGGACGCGAGCGGCTCGGCGACGAGGCAGGCGAGGCGCATGACGTCGATGCCGTAGCCGGCGTCGATCTCGTCCTCGCCGGGCGCCTCGAGCCGCTCGCGGAACAGCCGCGCGATCGTCGCGGGATCGGCGAGCGGCCGGCTGGCGCCGACGCCGATGCGGCGCACGTCGCCGTCGACGCGGAACAGCCGCAGTTCGAACCGCCGGCCGCCGCGGCCCTGGCGCGCGAGCAGGACGGCGAGCGCCTCGGCGAGCCTGAGGATCGTCGCCTCGACGTCGGCCTGGCGCGATATCGCGCTGGCGAAGCGCCGCTCGGCGCAGAAATCGGGCGCGGGAAAGCGCGGCGACAGCGCGCCGCGCTCGAGCCCGCGCAGCGCGTCGAGCCGGCTCATCGCCTCGGCGCCGAAGCGCGCGGCGATCGGCGCGCGCGGGCGCAGCGCGATGTCGCCGATGCGGCGCAGGCCCGCGCGCGCCATTTCGGCGACCGTCTTCTCGTCGAGCCCGAGCGCGGCGAGCGGCAGGCCATGGAAGAGCCGGGCGAAGGCCGCGTCGGCAAGCCCGGCCGGCGCGATGCGGCGATCGGAAAAGCGCGCGAGCGCCCAGGCCGCGCGCGGCGCGTCGGCAATCCCGAGCCCGACCTCGAACCCTCGCGCGACGAGGCGCCTCTGGACGTCATCGGCCATTGCGGCTTCGCCGCCGAAGAGATGCGCGACCCCGGCGATGTCGAGCATGATCCCGTCGGCGCCGTCGAGCGCGACCAGCGGCGTGAATCGCGAGCACCAGTCGGCGAGTCTGCCGAGCAGCCGCGCCTCCTCTTCGGGCGCGGCCTCGACGGCGATCAGGCCGGGGCGGCGCGCGCGCGCGTCAGCGAGCGAGAGGCCGACATGGAGGCCGAGGCCGGCGGCGACGCGATCGACGCCGACGAGCCTGTGCGCGCCCTTGATCTTCGCGACCGTCGCGAGCGGCGCGTCTGCGCGCGCGTCAGCGCGCAACGCCCGCGCCCGGTCCGTCGGCAGCCGCGCGAACCACAGGGAGAGAAACCGCCGGGTCACGAAAGCCCCTTTCCACGCCAAGCCATTCGAGCCGGATCACGCGCGCCGCGTCGAAGCCGCGCGCCGGCGCGCCGGGCCGCAGCCGCGCCTTGACGAGGCGCGCCGCGAAGGCGGGCGCGCCCGGCAGGGCGAGCCGGCCGCCGGCGGACGGGCGGCGCGCGCTCGCCGCCGCCGCGATCTCGAAGCGCGTCTCGGCTGCGCTGGACCAGACGTCCATGCGCCCGAAGCCGCCGCCGAGAACCAGCAGCGCGGGCGCGCGGCCGGCGCGCGCCGCCAGCAGCAGCCGGCGCGAGGCGGCGAGGTCGTAGAGGCGCAGGCTCGTCATTTCGCCGACCACGACCGCCGGCGCGCCGCTCTTCAGCGCCTCCTCCATCGCCCACAGCAGCGCGCGCGCATCGGGCGCGCGCACCAGCACGAGCCGGCCAGGCTCGAGCCCGTGGGCGGCGAGGCCGGGCCCGTAGAGGACGCCCGCCTCGCGCGCGGCGGAGTCCTCGGCGATCAGCAGCGCGGTCGCGGCGCCAGGCGCGGCGGCGACGAACCGCGCCGCCAGCGCGAGCGCGAAGCCCATCGCCGCCGCCGCGTCGCCCGCACGCGCGGGCGCGATCTCGTGCAGCGCGTCGCCGGACAGGCCGCCGCCGAGCGCCGCGTCGAGCGCGCGCGCGACGACCAGCCGCGCCGGCGCGCCGGCCGGGACGGCCCCCGCCCGCGCCTCGATGCCGGCGATGGCGCCGCGCAGAAGCGCCATCCTCTCCGCCCTGCCGTCCCGCGCCATGCGCCCGCCATCCGCTCGTTCTCTGTTTGTTCCAGCATGACCCAACGGCGCGGAGAGTCAAGAGGCGAGGCGCCCGACGCGCCGCGCCCCTCGCGCCTCCGCTTTGCGACGGTTCGCGGGAACGTCGAGAAATCCGGGATTTTCGAGCAGGAATCGCGCGGATGGCGCCGCTTCCCCGCTGCGCGGCGGGAAACGAGAGACGACGCGCATCCCAGGGCGATCCGGGACTCCTTCGAGGACGCATGAAAGGCCGGCGGATTTTTTTTCGCGGGCGCCGTCGCGGCCCGTTCGCGCCGGTCCCGCGCCAGACCGTAAGACGCGACCGACGCGCGCGGATGGGGGCGCGGCGTCGCCGGCGTTTCCTCGGGGCCGGGGGGCCAGCAGGGAGGTCGCGATGCAATTCTTGTACGACAATGTCAGAAACACCCGTCACGGGCTCCGTTCGGAGAAGCGCCAGTACGGCGCCTCGACCGTCTTTGTCCTCGCCCTCGTCGACATGCGGAGCAATGCAGTGCTGCAGGAGACCACGTTCCACGACTGGAACCAGTATTCGCAGCGCTACCAGCAGATGCTGATGATGCTGCAGTCGGTCCCGTAGCGGCGCCGGCCCGCGTCGAACCCAACCCTTCACCGTCGGCGGAGGAGGTCGCCATGGACCCGCTGAAGGCCGCCCTGCACTCGCCGAACCGCGCGGTGCAGCGGGCGCTCGTCGAATATCTCGCCAACGAATACGCCGGCGTCCTGTTCCGACGGCAGACCGGCGTGTTCGCCGTCGTCGAGACAGAGGCCGGCGTCCGCCAGATCGTCGCGCTGAACTCCGGCTTCCGCCACGAGGCGGGGTCGGCGCCCGCCGCCGCGCCGAATCCGAACACCCTTCGCGGCACGCGCAAGTTCATCGAGCTCGGCCCGTTCGAGGAAATCCGCGACGGCAAGCGGATCACCTACGCGCGAACGCCCGACGGCGGCCGGCTCGAATACAGGATCGAAGGCAAGGTCGCGACCATCACCCGCGTCGTCGCCCCCGACGGGACGGCGCTCGCGTTGGAGCCGCATCAGGCGGGCGCAAAGTTCGGCGATGTCACGGTCGCCGCCAACGATCATCACGCGGAAATGCGGCTGGAGGACTGGAAGGATCGCGTCGCGGGGCGCCGGATCCTCGCCGCGGCGCCGACGCGCGGCTGCTGCGACGCCTGCAACACAAGGTGGAAGGCGATCTACGGCGACGAATTCGACGAGATGGTTCCCGCCAACCGGCAGACGCGCAAGTCCTGGCTGGACTTCCGGCGCGAACTGCGGCGGCTCGGCCTGCAGAACGATCCGAACGCGCTGGCGGCGAAGAATTTCGGCCTCGAATCCGAATTCGTCGCCAAGGGCGACATGGCGCGGCTGCGCCAGATGTTCGCGCGCGACGTCGCCGCGCTGCGGGCGCCCAATCCGCAGCTGATGCGGATCGGCCGCTATCTCAAGGTCGCCGGGCCGGCGATGATGGCGTTCGACGCGCTGACGAGCTACGCGAAGGCTGCCGATCAATGGCGCGCCGGGGCCAAGGACGCGGCCGCCGAAACCATGGCCGCGTTCGGCGGCCGGATGGCCGGCGCCTTCGTCGGCGCCGAGGCGTTCGGCCTCATGTTCGGCGGCCTCGGCAGCGTCATTCCCGGCCTCGGGACGACCGTCGGCGGCCTCACCGGCATGGTGGTCGGCGGCGCGCTCGGCGCGGTCGTCGGCGAACAGAAGGCCCGCGAACTCTGTCGCCAGATCATCGAATGGGCGAAGGGCCGCGGCGACGCCGCCGGCCATCAGCCCCCGCCCGGGGTTTCGCCCGCGCCGACCGCGCCGCCGCCGCCGGCCGGTCGCTACGGCGAGCCGGCCGTCGACGACCTGCAGCGGGAGATGGGCCAGGCCGGCTACGGGCGCGCCGAGGTCAATTTCGCCTGCGGGACCGTCTACGGGCGCCTCAAGCGGAAAAGCGCGCGGAACGCCGGCGAGGTCTTCACGCAGCTCGGCGCGGAAGTCCCGAAATTCGGATCGATCGACGACCCCTCGGCGAGGGCGGCGACCTACCCCTGGGCGAGCGAGGACGTCCATGGCCGCGTGCTGCCGCGGCCCGAGAATCCCACGCCGGCGCCGCCGCCCCCCGCCCAACAGGTCCCGACGGAGCCGCAGACGCTCCGCTCCGGCGATGACGGCAGGCCCGCCGTCGGTCACGACACGATTTGGCCGCCGTCGGGCGAGACCGATCCGTCCGCGGAGGCCCTGCGGCCTCACGCCGGAGTCGAGCGCGCCGTGCAGGCGTCCTTCGCGAGCGAGCCCGAAGGGACCGGCGATCTGGGCGCCCCGCCGGCCGTGGAACGGCCCTTCGCGCCGGGACCGGATCGCGAGCCGGATTCATCCGCCCTTTCCGAGGAGATCGAGACCCTGCGGCGCCGGCTCAAGGACTACGACGCGATTGCCGCGGGCCAGGCGGATCCCCAGGCGCGCGACGCGCTGGACGCCGATCTCGAGGAACTGCGCCGGATCCAGACCCGGCTGACGCTGGCGCCGCCTTCCGCCGCCGAACTTCCCGCGTTGATGACGGTGTTTTCGGAGGTGCGCAACCGCTACGAACAATCGGCCGCGGAGGTCGCGCGGGCGGAGGATCGGCGCGACGAGCTGATCCGGGCGCGCGCGAACGAGGAGCGGGCGCGCCAGCACGACGAGGCGCTGCGCGCGCAACGGGACAAGCGCGACGACGATGCGCGCGAGGACCGCCTGCGGGTCGAGGCCAAGCGGCTGGCCGAAGACCGGGACCTGCGGGACCTCGAGGCGCGCCGGCGC
>JBEKEI010000128.1:0-27264 GCA_050013915.1 Roseiarcus sp. | reverse complement strand
GCATAACAAATGATTGAAACGAGGGGCTGGAAGTCGGGACAATGCTGCGGGAATGCGCCGCCCCGCGGGCGATGCGCCCGACGACAGGGCGGATGGCGCATTCGCGGGCGCGCTCAGCGCGCCTCGGCGAGCAGCGCCAGCAATTGCCGGTGCATGACCTCGTTGCCGCAGCAGATCGAGCCGGTCTCCAGGAAGTTGTCCTCGCCATCGACGCCGCTGACATAGCCGCCGGCCTCGCGGATCAGCAGGGCGCCGGCCGCTATGTCCCAGGAATGGAGGCCGCGCTCCCAGAACGCGTCGAACCGGCCGGCGGCGACGCTGGCCAGATCGAGCGCCGCGCAACCCATGCGCCTGACGTTGACGACCCGCGCCATCACCGCCGCGAGCTCGGCCCTGAACCGCGGATGCTGCTCGGCCTTGCCGAGATGGGGCACGCCGCAACCGATCAGCGCCTGCGACAATTCGCGGCGCGCGGCGACGCGCAGGCGCCGGTTGTCGCCGAACGCGCCCTGGCCCTTCTCCGTGACGTACATCGCGTCGTCGGCGGGATTGTAGATGACGCCGGCGACGATGTGCCCTTCGCGCTCCAGCGCGATCGAAATCGCGAAGATCGGGATCGCATGAAGGAAATTGGTCGTCGCGTCGAGCGGGTCGATGTGCCAGATGTGGCTCTTGTCGGCGCCCTCGACCGCGCCGCCCTCCTCCATGATGAAGCCATAGCCCGGCCGCGCGCGCGAAAGCTCCTCGAACAGGGTCTTCTCGGCGCGCTGGTCGGCGAGGCTGACGAAGTCGCCGGGACCCTTCATCGAGACCTGGAGATTGCCGATCTCGCCGAAATCGCGCTTCAGCCCGCGCCCGGCCTTGATCGCGGCGGCGGTCATCACAGTCATCAGGGCGGAGCGGATCATGGCCTATCCTGCGCGTTCCGGATCGTCGCGGGGCGGGGCGGGACGCTGGTCTGCCCGCCGCGCGCGCAGGGGTCAAGGATTGATTCCCGGCGCGCCGGACCCGGGCGGCGTCCCCGCGGCCTTGCGGGTCAGCGCCTTCAGCATCGCCGCCATGTGTGCGCTCGTCGACGCCGCCTCGGCGCCGATGCCGTGGCGCTTGGCCAGCCAGGCCGGATCATTGTGAGAGATCCACACCTGTCCCGCCGGGTCGCGCCAGGTCAGGACCCTGAGCGGGAGATCGATCCCGATCGTCTGCCGCGCCTGCATCAGCGGCGTTCCGGCCCGGGGATTGCCGAATATCAGGACTTCGGTCGGCTCCAGGCTCTCGCCGACCGCGGCCGCCCCCGCGGCGTGGTCGATCCTGGCGAAAATGATCGCCCCGCTTGCACGCGCGGCCGCTTCGAGTCTATCCATCGTCTCCTTCGCCCCGAAGCTGCTGGGAATCGAGATCAGCCCTTCAACGGTCATAGCGCTTCCTCCCCAGAGCGGCTCCCTCGGGAGCGTCGCGGGGCCCAGCATCCACGGCTCGGGCGGGCCGGTCAACGATGGCCGGCGAGCGCGCGTGGTTCGCTTCCGTCTCGGCGTGTCCCTCCACGGAGCCTCGGATGCAGTCTGACCTCGAAATCGCCCAGGCGGCCAGGCTTGCGCCGATCGGCGAGGTCGCCGCGCGGCTCGCCATTCCGGAGGCGGCGCTCTACCCCTATGGGCGCGCGATCGCCAAACTCGAATTCGACTTCATCGCGAGCCTGCGCGGCAGGCCGGACGGCAAGCTCGTCCTGGTCACCGCGATCAATCCGACGCCGGCCGGCGAGGGCAAGACGACGACGACGATCGGTCTCGGCGATGCGCTCGCGCGCATCGGCAAGCGCGCGATGATCTGCCTGCGCGAGCCCTCGCTCGGGCCGGTGTTCGGCCGCAAGGGCGGCGCCAACGGCGGCGGCTACGCCCAGGTCGTGCCGATGGACCAGATCAACCTGCATTTCACCGGCGATTTTCACGCCATCACCGCCGCCAACAACCTGCTCGCGGCGATGATCGACAACCACATCTACTGGGGCAACGCGCTCGACATCGATCCCCGCCGCATCGTCTGGCGCCGCGCGCTCGACACGAACGACCGCGCCCTGCGCGAGACCGTCGTCTCGCTCGGCGGCGTCGCCAACGGCTTTCCGCGCGAGGACGGCTTCGACATCACCGTCGCTTCCGAAGTGATGGCGGTGTTCTGCCTCGCGCGCGACCTCGCCGATCTCGAAGCGCGGCTCGGCCGCATGATCGTCGCCTATGATCGGGCCAAGCGTCCGATCACCGCTGCCGACCTGAAGGCGGCAGGGGCGATGACCGTGCTGCTGAAGGACGCCCTGCGGCCCAATCTGGTCCAGACCCTGGAGGGCAATCCGGCCTTCGTCCACGGCGGGCCCTTCGCCAATATCGCGCACGGCTGCAATTCGATCGTGGCGACCGCCGCCGGACTGAAGCTCGCCGATTACGTCGTCACCGAAGCGGGCTTCGGCGCGGATCTCGGCGCCGAGAAATTCTTCGACATCAAATGCCGCATCGCCGGCCTGGCGCCCGCCGCTTGCGTCGTGGTGGCGACCGCGCGCGCGCTGAAATTCAACGGCGGGGCCGACCGGACCCGGCTCGGGGTGGAAAATCTGGCGGCGCTGGCGGCCGGGCTGCCCAATCTCGAGCGCCATGTCGCCAATGTCGGCAAGTTCGGCGTCCCGGTCGTCGTCGCCGTCAACCGCTTCGTTTCGGACACGCCGGCCGAGCACGAACTCATCAGGGCTTCGGTGCGTGAGAAATTCGGCGTCGAGGCGATCGTCTGCGATCACTGGGCGCGCGGCTCGGCGGGCGCGGAGGCGCTGGCGCGGCGCGTGGCGGCGCTGGCGGAGCAGCCGGCGGGGAGTTTCCGGCCGCTCTACGAGGATTCCATGCCGTTGTGGGACAAAGTCCGCGCGATCGCGACCCGCATCTATGGCGCCGCCGACGTCACCGCCGACGCGGCGGTTCACCGGGAGTTCCGCCGGCTCGAAGAGGCGGGCTACGGGACGCTGCCGGTCTGCATCGCCAAGACGCAATATTCCTTTTCCGCCGATCCCGCCCTGCTGGGCGCGCCCAGCGGCCATGTCGCCCCGATCCGGAGCGTTCGGTTGCGCGCCGGCGCCGGCTTCGTCGTCGTCCAGCTCGGCGACATCCTGACCATGCCCGGCCTGCCGAGGACGCCCGCCGCCGAGGCGATCGGGATTCGCGAGGGCGCGGTCGTCGGGCTGTTCTGACGGGCGGACCTGGGCTCCCGGCGGGCCCGGGCCGCCTCGCCTCGGCGCGGCGAAATGTCTATAGTCGCGCCCGGCCGGCGCTTCGGCGCGCGCCGCGATTGGTAGAATGCTGCTCGATGACGTGCGCGCAATGACCATCCGGACGGGGTTCGTTCACGCCAAGAGCGTGACCGTAATGGCGCACGACATCGTCACGACGCCGCTCGCGATCGTCCTGACGCTCTATCTGCGCTATCCCGCCAACGCGCCGATCCAGGTCGGGGCGCTGGAATGGATCGTCCCGCTGTTCACGCTCTATTCGGGTTGCGCCTATCGCTATTTCCGGCTCTACGAGTCGAAATGGCGGTTCGCCTCGCTGCCCGACCTGTTCAACATTTTTCGGGTTTCCAGTCTGCTCGCGATCTCCCTGCTGGCGCTGGATTTCGGCCTGCGCGCGCGCGGCGTCGTCCCCGATTTCACGTTCGGCGAGAAGGCCTGCTTCGTCTACTGGGTGCTGCAGATGGCGATGCTCGGCGGGCCGCGCATCGCCTATCGCTATTATCGCTACCGCCAGGCGCGCCGGACCGGCCGTCGCGAGCGCGCCCCGGCGATCCTCGTGCTCGGGCGCAGCACGGAAGCCGAAATCGCGTTGCGCGCGATCGAGGAGGGCATGCGCCGCCGCTTCGTCGCGCGCGGCGTGCTGTCGCCGCGCGCCTCGGATCGCGGCGTGACGATCCGCGGCGTTCCGGTGCTGGGCGGCTATGATGAACTCGAGCGCATCGTCACCGCGGCGACCGAGGAAGGCAATCCGATCGCGCGGCTGATCTTCGCGCCGAGCGAATATGCCTCGGGGGCGGAATCCGAACGCGTCGTGGCGACCGCCAAGCGTCTCGGCGTCGCCCTTTCGCGTCTGCAGGCGGTCGAATTCGGCGGCTCGGCGCTGGCGCCGATCGAGATCGAGGATCTGCTGTTCCGGCCGAGCGTCGAATCCGATCCGCTCCGGCTCGCCGCCTTCGTCGAATCGCGGCGCGTGGTCGTGACTGGCGGCGGCGGCTCGATCGGCTCGGAAATCTGCGCGCGCGTCGCCGCGCTCGGCGCTTCCGAACTGCTGATCGTCGACAATTCCGAGCCCGCCCTGTTCGCGATCAGCGAGAAGCTGGCGACGCTGAACGCACCGACGCGGCTGCGCGCGGCGGTCGCCGACGTGCGCGACCGCCCGCGGCTGATGACCCTGTTCGAGCAGTTCGGGCCCGACATCGTGTTCCACGCCGCGGCGCTCAAACAGCTGCCGCAGCTCGAACTCGACTGGGCCGAAGGGATCAAGACGAACGTATTCGGATCGGTCAACGTCGTCGACGCGACGGCGGCGGTCGGCGCCGCCGGCGTGCTGATCTCGACCGACAAGGCGGTCGATCCGGTCTCCGTGCTCGGCGCGACCAAGCGCTTTTCCGAGATGTACGCGCAACTCGTCGACGGCGAGCGCGCCGCGCGCGGGAGCGGTCCGCGGCTGATCTCGGTCCGCTTCGGCAATGTGCTGGGCTCGGTCGGCTCGGTGGTGCCGAAATTCAAGGCTCAGATCGAACGCGGCGGCCCGGTCACCGTGACCCATCCCGACATGGTGCGCTATTTCATGACGGTGCGCGAGGCGGTCGACTTGGTGATTTCCGCGGCCGCGCACGGCGCCCTGGCGGCCGGCGCCGGCGCCGCGCGCGCGTCGGTCTATGTGCTGAAGATGGGCCAGCCCGCGCGCATCCTCGATCTCGCGGAAAAGATGATCCGTCTCGCCGGCTACGAGCCGCGCGTCGACATCGACATCGTCTTTACCGGCACGCGGCGCGGCGAGCGGCTCAACGAAATCCTGTTTTCGGGCAACGAACCGGTCATCGACATCGGCGTCGACGGCGTCACCGCCGCGCAGACCGCGCCTGTCGATCGCGCCTCGATGGCGCGCTGGCTCGCCGAGCTGGCGGGCGCGGTCGAACGCGGCGACCGCGCCGCGTCGGAGCGCATGTTCGGCGAGGCGATCCTGAACTACCGCGGCGGGGCCGCTTCGGTGACCGATCTGGCGGCGCGGCGCGCCTCGCTCGGCGCGTCCGGCGGCTGAGCGGAGACTCGCGGCTCAGCCAACCGAGCGAGCGGAGACCTGTGCAACGAGGCCGCGATCGAGGGGCGGCGGGTCCGTCGCGAGCAGACATCGAATCAATTCTTCCTGTAAATCAGAATTCGTGCTATGGTCTGTGGATGGCGAGCGACTCCCGAGGCGAGTCCTCTTTCAACGTCGAAGCGCCCGCCACCAGTGCCGGGGCCCTATGGGCGCCCCAAGAGCCAGAGCGGCGCGGGAGACGCCAAGGACGGTAGAATCCGGTCAACTCATTGATATCGTTAGATCCGAGGACGCAAATGACCCTTCGCAGACGCTGGAATCAAGGACTTGCAGACGTTTTTACGGCTGTTCGGGTCCTTGTTTGACCCTAAAGCGGGTCGATTGGCGGTCGATATCGGGCGAAAACCTGGGATCTGGACGCATGACCCACTGCCGCCGGAGCGAGCCTGCTGGAACGCTCCTGCGGCACGCGATTCCCATCGGGCGAATTGGCCGGGCGGGCGTCTCGATCTCGCATCAGCAGGGCCGGCGTCGCGGCCTTGAGCGGCGCCGCCGGCCCCTCTAAGGTCGCGGCCGGCCGAATCGGGCCGCTACGGACTCAGCGATGACTCTATCCAGCATGACCGGCTTTGCGCGCGCCGGGGGCGCGTGCGAGCCGTGGCGCTGGGTCGTCGAACTCAAGACCGTCAATGCGAAAGGGCTCGATCTGCGGCTGCGCATGCCGCCCGGCTTCGAGCGCATCGAAGCCGAGGCGCGCGTCAGGCTCGGGCGGGAGCTGGCGCGCGGGACCTGCTTCGTCAGCCTCAATGCGCAGCGCGAGGGGTTCACGGCGCAGGCGCGCGTCAACAAGAAGGCGATGGCGGCGATCCTCGAGGCGGTCGCCGAGGCCGCCGAGGGGACCGGGCTCGCGCCGCCGACGCTCGACGGCCTGCTCGCGATCCGCGGCGTCGTCGAAATCGTCGAGGCGGGCGACGAGGAGCCCGCGCTCGCCGCCGCATGCGCGGGCGCGCTGGCGAGCCTCGACGAGGCGCTCGCCGCGCTGGTCGAGGCCCGGCGCGCGGAGGGCGCCGCGCTCGCCGCGATCCTCGGCGAACGGCTGGCCGCGATCGGCGCCCTCGTCGAGGGCGCGGACGAAAGCCCGGCGCGGCGCCCCGAAGCGATCCGGGCGCGGCTCGCCCAGTCGGTCGCCGCGCTGCTCGAGGCGGGCCGCGGCTTCGATGAGAACCGCCTCCATCAGGAGGCCGTGCTCATCGCGGCCAAGGCCGACATTCGCGAGGAGCTCGATCGGCTGAAGACCCATGTCGCGGCCGCGCGCGCGCTGATCGAGGGCGGCGGCGCGGTCGGCCGGCGCCTCGATTTTCTCGCCCAGGAGCTCGGCCGCGAGGCCAACACCCTGTGCGCCAAGGCCAATGATCCGACGCTGACGGCGATCGGGCTTGAACTGCGCGCGCAAATCGAGCAATTGCGCGAACAGGTGCAGAATATCGAATGAGCGAATCGATGGCGATGCGGCGGCGCGGCCTGATGTTGATTCTGTCCTCGCCCTCGGGCGCCGGCAAGACCACCCTCACGCGGATGCTGCTCCAGGACAAGGCGCTCGACCTGACCCTTTCGGTTTCGGTCACCACCCGCGCGCGCCGGTCGAGCGAGGCGGACGGCATCCATTATCATTTCATCGCCGATCGCCAGTTCGAGGCGATGCGGCAGGCGGGCGATCTCCTGGAGTCCGCCGACGTCCACGGCCATCGCTATGGAACCCCGCGCGCGCCGGTCGAGGCGGTGCTCGCGCAGGGGCGCGACATGCTGTTCGACATCGATTGGCAGGGGGCCCAGCAGGTCCGCAAGGCCATGGGCCCCGACGTCGTCTCGATCTTCATACTGCCGCCGTCGCTGGCCGAATTGCGCGCCCGTCTCGACCGCCGGGCCGAGGATCCGCCCGCCGCGATCGCGGCGCGGCTCGAAAACGCGCGCCGGGAAATCGAGCGCTGGCGCCAATACGACTACGTTCTGGTCAATGACGACCTGCAGCGCGCCTTCGCTCAGGTCCTCTCGATCATCGCCGCCGAGCGCCTGCGCGAGCCGCGCGTCGCCGCCGGGGTCGAGGAATTCGTCACCCGCCTGCTCGAAGGCTGACGCGTCCGGCGCCCGGTCGGCTCAGCGCCAGGATCAGACAGGCGAGCGCGACCGGAACCAGCGAAACGCCCCAGTGACCCATGACCGCCATGACGGCGCCGACGGTCCAGACGATCGCCAGAACGTGTTCGACGAGGCCGACGATTTTCGACTGCGCGTGGCGGCGCAGCATGGTGCCGCGCCGCGCCGGCGCCTGGCGCCAGAGGTTCAGCAGCGCCGTCGAAACCCCGGCGCCGGCGGCGAACAGGGCCGCGCACAGGCCGCCCCACGGCGAGAACCAAGCGAGCGCGGCGACCGGCGCGGCGAGCAGCAGCGCAATCGGCGCCAGGATCGCCTGCAGCTTGTGGCGCTCGATCTGGGCCGGGGCGACCGGCGCGGCGCGCAACAGGTCCGGCGCGTCTTCGCCTGACAGGGCGAGCCAGGCGAGCGAGCCGGCGAGCTGGGCGCCGATGACGACGATGAGGGGCGTGAAGGCCACGCTCGGCGCGCTGGTCGACCCGCCATTGCGCCACAGCACGAGGCTGATCGGCAGCATGTAGACGATCTGCATGAACATCTGCGAGATCAGCCAGGGATCGCGCAAAACGATGCGACGCTCCTTGGAGCGCAGGGTCGCGCCGAGACTCGCGCGGAACGAATGCGCTTTTCCCTCGCGCCGGCTCGCCGCCGGCGCGCCCGAGGAGATGACAGCGGCGGCGGCGAAGCGGCGGCCGAGGCTGAACGCGCTGGCGGCGAAGACCGCGACTGAAACGAGCGTCCACAGCAGCAGCGCCGCGCCGTCGCCGGTCGCGGCCCGGGCGGGCAAGGCCGCGGCGGCGCGCCAGTCGAGCCCTTCCGGGGCGGCGGGTTGCAGCATCGCCGTGGCGAGCGCCGCGTGCACCGCCGCCGGCAGCATGGCGTAGATCTGCACGCCGAGCACGAACGAGGCGCCGACGAACGTGGCGGCGATCTGCGCGACGAGGCGCGCCCGCCGCGGCCCGGCGATCACGAAAAACGCCAGCGCGAGCATGATGCCGACGCCCGTGCCGAACAGGCCGCAGTCGACCAGAGCGGGATAGAGGGCGAGCCAGTGGAGGTGGCCGTTGAAGGCATTCACGTCGGCGAGCGGCAGCAGCAGGATCGCGAACCATGCGATGGCGTTGGCGGCGATCGCGATCGCCCGCGCGCCGAGGATCGCCCGCGCCGAAAGCGGCGAGGCGAACAGCATTTCGAGATCGCCGCGCGCATAAAGCGCGCGCGTCGTGGCGGTCATCGCCTGGGCGACAATGCCCGGCAGGATGAACAGCACGCCGAATTCGAGATAGCGCGACAGCACCGCGTCGTCGGCGAGCAAGCCGTCGGGTCCCTCGCGACGAAGCCCCCACCAGAAGCCGACGTGAATCGCCAGCGCCGTGGCGGCGAGCAGGATCGCCTTGCCGCGCGTCAGGCCGCCGATCGCCGCGTCGAAGCCGCGCCAGCTCTGGCGCAGGTCGTGTGCGGCGAGCCAACCGAAGGAGCCGGGCCGGAGCTTCACGCGGCGCGTCCCTGCTGGCCGATGAGGTCGAGGAAGATCGCCTCGAGGCTCGCATGATCGTCGCCGCCTGCGCCGCGCAGTTGCTCGAGCGTGCCTTCGGCGATCAGACGGCCGTGCTGGATGACGCCAATGCGGTCGGCGAGGCGTTCGGCGACTTCGAGAATATGGGTCGTCAGGATGATGGTCGCGCCCTGACGCACACGCGCGACGAGCAGATCCTTGACCTGCCTGGCGATGGCGGCGTCGAGCCCGGTCAGCGGCTCGTCGAGCATCAGCAGCCGCGGCTCGTGGACGAGCGCGCCGGCCAGCGCGACCTTCTGCTTCATGCCGCGCGAGAAGCCCTCGCAGCGCTCGCGCCGGTGCTCCCACAGCCCGAGCGTCTCGAGGAGCTCGTCGGCGAGCTTCTGCGCGCGCCGGGGCTCGACGCCCCAGAGGCCGGCGACGAATTCGAGATATTCGAGCGGATCGAGCTTGTCATAGAGCATCGGCTCGTCGGGCAGCCAGGCGATCATGCGCTTGGCTTCGATCGGGGAGCGCCGCGCGTCGATCCCGAACACGGCGATCTCGCCGCTGTCGGCCGGCAGGAGCCCGGCGACCATGCGCAGCGTCGTGGTCTTGCCCGCGCCGTTCTGGCCGAGCAGCGCGTAGAGTTCGCCCGCGCGCACCGTGAGGTCGAGCCCGTCGACGGCGGTCTTCACGAACTTCTTGCGCAGATCGCGCAGGACCAGAGCGGGCGGTCCGGCATGGTCATCGAGTTCATTCATGAGCAGCTGGCCTTTCGCGCTTCACGCTAAACGTCGGCCGTTGCCGCCCCGTTAACGGGCCCGGCGCAGGTCCTCGGCCGCGCGCGCGAGCGCGACGAAGCCTTCGACTTCGATCTCCTCGGCGCGCCGCGTCGGCGCGAGGCCGGCGGCCTCGAGCAGGGCGCCCGCATCGACGCCGATCGTCGCGGCGAAGCCTCTGAGCGCCTGGCGCAGCATTTTGCGGCGCTGGCCGAAGGCGGCCTGGGTCGCCGCGGTGAGCAGTCCGAGATCGCAGGGAGCGGGCGCCGCGCGCGGGATCAGTTCGACGAGGCTGGAGGTCACCTTCGGCGGCGGGGAAAACGCGGCGGCGGCCACGTCGAACAGAATCCGGGTCCGGTAGCGCCAGCCCGCGAGCACCGCGAGCCTGCCGTAGTCGGCCCGCTCCGCCGGGGTCGCGACGATGCGCAAGGCGACCTCGCGCTGGAACAACAGGGTCAGCTGATCGAACGGCGGCGGCCAGGTCTCGGACTCCAGCCAACGCGCGAGCAGCGGCGTGCCGATGTTGTACGGCAGGTTGGCGCAGATGCGCAGGGGGAACCCGCCGGCCCGGGCGGCGAGCGCGGCGAGATCGAGCGACAGGGCGTCGCCGGCGACAATGTCCAACTGGCCCGGCCAGCGCGACGATATTTCGGCGAGCGCGGCGAGGCAGCGCGAGTCGCGCTCGACCGCGACCACCTTGGCCGCGCCTTCGCTAAGGAGCGCTCGCGTCAGGCCGCCCGGACCCGCGCCGATCTCGATTACGGCGACCCCCGCCAGCGGGCCGGCGGCGCGGGCGATGCGGCCGGTCAGGTTGAGGTCGAACAGGAAGTTCTGGCCGAGCGATTTCCTCGGTTCAAGCCCATGGGCCGCGACGATCTCGCGCAGCGGCGGCAGGCCGTCCCGCGCGAGGGTCACGCCGCGGTCAGACGGGCGGCGAGGCGCGCGGCCTCGATCAGACTTGCGGGATTGGCGAGGCCCTTGCCCGCGATGTCGAATGCGGTTCCATGATCCGGCGAGGTCCGCACGAACGGCAGGCCGAGCGTGACGTTGACGCCGCTGTCGAATGCGAGGGTCTTGATCGGGATCAGGCCCTGGTCGTGATACATCGCGAGGGCGACGTCGTAACGCGCGCGCGCCGCCTCGTGGAACATCGTGTCGGCGGGATGGGGACCGCTGACGTCGAGCCCCCCCGCGCGCAGCTCGGCGACGGCGGGGGCGATCGTTTCGATCTCCTCCCGTCCCAGCCTGCCGGACTCGCCCGCATGCGGATTGAGGCCGGCGACGGCAAATCGGGGGCGCGCGACCCCGAACCGACGGGTCATGTCCGCCGCGACGATTCGGGCCGTCGAGACGATCAGCGTCCGGGTCAGGGCCGCGGGGACCGCGGCGAGCGGGATGTGGATCGTCACCGGCACGACGCACAGCGCCCGCGACCACAGCATCATGACCGGCTGGGCGGCGACGCCCCATTGGCGCGCGAGGTCGCCGAGGAATTCGGTCTGGCCAGGGAACGCGAAACCGGCCGCGTAGAGGACGTGCTTGGCGATCGGATTGGTGACGACCGCGCGCGCCGCGCCCGAGCGGACAAAGCCGACCGCCCGTTCGATCGACTCGACCGTCGCCGCGGCGAAGGCGGCGTCGGGGCGCCCGGGCGCAGCGTTGGCGGAACTCGAGAGCGCGACGACCGGCAGGGCTTGGTCGAAAGGCTCGGCGGCCCGACCGGGCTCGACGACCGTAACCGGGACGTCGAGACCGAGCCGGCGCGCAAGGGCGTCCAGGGCGGCGGGATCGGCCACCACGAAGAACGCCGCGCCGATGTCCGCCCGACGCAGCCAGGCGCGTAGCGCGAGTTCAGGGCCGATCCCGGCGGGCTCGCCGATCGTCATCGCCAGTGGCTTGGTCATGGAGGGGTCCAATGCGCCAATATCGATCGAAACAACCGCCTCCCCCGGCGGCTCAACGCGCGGCCGTCGTCCCATTATGGTGGGGGCCCATTATGGTTGCGGCGTTCCGCCGAGCAGCCCCGACACATCGGTGCTCGCCTTGACTTCGCCGAGGGTGCGCAGGGTCAGCTGGACGAGAATGGTCTGGTCGCGCGTAGTCGGCGTCAGCGCGACGGGCTGACTGTACGAGCTGGAATAGTCGACTTTCAGCGTCGTGCATTCGTCGTTGTAGCCGAAGCCGACGCCGAAGCTCGTCGGGTCGAGATAAGGCGTGTGCTCGCCGGGAAGATCGTAGAGGTGCCGGGACATGTCGAGGATCATCGACCCATGGATGTTCCAATGGTCGAGGAACGAATATTGCGCGCTCGTGATGACGCCTTCCCTCTTGTAAAGCCAGCCCAATTCCGGCTGGGCATCGTAGCGCGCATAGTCGACGCTGGTCGTCAGACCCTTCCAGTTGAGCGAGGCGATCGCGTCGAGACGCGTCAGGCCGAAGGTCGCCTGGTCGAATTGCTGCTTCGAAGCGAACGAGAGCGGACTGGCGGTGAACGGGGAGAATGATTCCGCCGCGACGTAGTTGGAGAACTTCTTGTCGAGCCCGGATTCGAGCCCGGTGTTGGCGGCGTCGGCGGTCGCGAAGGAATTGTTGCCGAACAGCTGGATCGATTCGCCGCCCACGACGCTGGCGCGCCCGCCATTGGCGAAGTCGGACGTGTATTGGAGCCCGTAATTCGCCCGGCCGCCGCCCTCGATGCGGTCGTATCCAGAATATTTGTTCCATTCGAACAGGTTCGTGTCGTCGAACACGAGGCTCTGCGCGTCCTCGTTGGGCTGGAGCTTTGGAATATATTCATTGGGGCGGACGATGAGCTGGCCGATTGGTTCGATCACCTGGCGCCCGAGCGCGGAATTCGAAACGAAGGGATAGCGGTATTCGAGCCCGACCCCCGGCATCGCGCGCATCGTCGTTTCGCTCTGCTGTCCGGCGAAGAAGGCGGGCTGGCTCGCATTGCTGATCGAATCGGTAATCGCGCCGTTGACGAACGTGTAGGTCTGGCTGGCGTTGAGCTGGGTCGTTTCGCCGTCGAGCCGCGCGAACACGAACGGCGTCCATTGCTCGCCGATGGGATCGGTGAATTTGCGCTGCCACGACACCTGCAGAGACGCGCGCGAATAGTCGCCCCCGATCCCGCGCAGGATGCATTTGCCGGGCGCATATTGCGGCATTCCAGTCGGGGTTTCGCAGACGTTGTAGAGGCTGTAGGCCTTGTCGAGCGTCTGGGCGCCGACGTTCTGGAACAGGGCGCCGGCCCGGGTGATGCTGGTCACGTTGGTATCGATCGTCAGCTGGCCGCCGAGGCCGTAGCTGCGATCGGCCGGCAGGTTGATCAACTTGTTGTAGTCGAGCACCGCAGCGAGCGGCTGCTGCTGCTCGAAATCGTATTCGGTAAGGCCTTCGAAGCGGTAGCCGTTCAGATCGAAGAAGCCGTTGTCGCCCTGACCGCGCAGGTAGACATTCGAGACGACGTCCTGGAAGTAATAATTGGTGAGGTCGGTCGCCTTGATCTTGTAATCGTTATAGTAGAATTTGTCGGAGAGGACCGTCACGTCCCAGCCATACCGCCAATTTTCGTTGATATAGAACAGCCCCTTGCTCTCGAGGGAGCCGCGGAATTCGCGCGAACCGGCGCCGTAAGGCGCCGCGTAGAAGGCGCCGGGATCCTGCTGGAAGATGCCGGTCAGGCGGATGTCGTAGGCGCCGGTCGCGAGGCGGTGGCGCCATTCCGCGTCGCCGAACAGGCCCTGCCTGGTCAAATAGGTCGGATCGACCGTCAGATCGTAGTTGGGCGCCAGATTGAAGAAATACGGGATCCCCACGCCGTTGCCGAGATACGTGCCGACGGTATAATGCGCGCCGAGAAATACGGGAGATAGGCGATCGGAACACCCGCCACTTCCAGCCAGGCGTCCTCGTAATAGACAACGTGGGTCTGTTCGTTGTGGATCACCCGCATCGCCCGGATCTGCCAGAGCGGCGGGCGCTCCGGATGGTCCTTGCAGGGCTCGCAGGCGGTGTAGGTGCCCTTGTCGAAGGTCGTGATCTCGCCTTCGGACCGCTCGACCCGCGGGGCGGTCGTGCGCGTCTTGTCGGTGGCGATCGTCTGGACGCTTTCGATGAAGCCGTTCTTGAAATCCTCGGTCAGATCGAACCGCGACCCGTAGGTTACGTCTCCCTTCTCGTCGGTCAGCTTCGCGTGGCCTTCCGCGAAGACCCGCTTGGTGGTGCGATCGTAGACGACCTTGTCGGCTTCCAGAATGCGACCCTGGTAATACAGCTGCGCGTTGCCCACCGCCGAAACCGTGTTCTTGTCCTTGTCGTAGACGAGTTCGTCCGCCTCGACGATCATCTTGCCGGGCTTCTTGGCCTTGTCGGTCGCTGGCGAGGCTGCTGGAGCTGCGGTGGGGTGCGGGGCGGCCGGGGTCTGCGCCGTCGCGGGCGCGGCAGCGCAGAAAATGCACACGATCGCGCAAACACCAGCGATCGCCGACGCGGCGAGGCTCCAAGATTCCGCCTGCTTATCAGGAGGGCGGGCGAGCCGGCCCATTAACCATCCTCCTGATGCAAGAGCACGAGCCCTCCGAACAGACACCCGACCACCGCCGGCGCCCAGCCGGCGACAGGCGTACTGACGAAGCCGGCGCCGCCAAGGTCGCCGACCAACTTTGTCGCGACATAAAGCACGAAGCCCGCCGTCACGCCACCGGAAACCATGAGGCCGACGCCGCCCATTCGGAAGAATCTAAGCGAAAAAGAAGCAGCCACGAGAACCATAGCCATAAGCATTAGCGGCCGGGCGATAAGGATTTGATAACGCAGCCGATAGCCGGTCGCGTCGAGACCCGCCCGCTCGATCTGCGCCGCCAGTTCCCGCAGGCTCCAGAACGGCACGGTTTCGGGCGCGAGATAGGATCGAGAAACCTCGCCGCGGGTCAAGGTCGTCGCCAGCAGGTAAGTCCTGACCGATTGGGTCGCGAGGCCCGGCGTCACGATCTCGGCTTGGTCGAGCGACCAATAGCCGTCGTGAAGGCCGCCCTTCTCGGCGTCGATCCGCTCGACGAAGCCGCCCGCCGCGTCGAACCCGAAAACGGTGACCTTCGAGATCGTCGCGCCGTAGTCGGAGACCGCATCGGCGTGGATGATCGCCTGCCCGTCGACGCTCTTCTGTCGGATCCAGATTCCCGCCGTTTGGCTCGATGCGCCGCCCGCGCCGAACAGCTTCGCCTCGATCGCGTCGGCCTGCTGCTTCATCGCCGAGGAGAAGGGATTGTAAAGAGTCACCGATACGATCCCGATGACGACGACGACGGCCAGCGGCGGCGCCAGGAACTGCCAGACCGAGACGCCGGCGGCGCGCGCGACGACCAGCTCGAGCTTGCGGGACAGGCCGAGAAACGCCATCATCGCGCCGAACAGGACCGCGAATGGCAATGCCTGCTCGGCGACGGTTGGCGTATGGAGAAACGAAAGCCATGCCATCAGAGGTCCGGTCGCCGCCACGACGTCGCCCGCCCGGCGCAGGGTTTCGACCAGGTCGACGGTGAATATCAGGACGAAAACGCCGGCGAAGGTCGCCAGAATCGTCTTGGCGAAGCGAATCGAGAGATAGCGTGCGAGCGTCCCGCCAATCATAGCGTGCGCGCCCCGCGCCAGGCGTCGCGCGCCGACGCCTGCGCGCGCGACAGCGGACCGCGGAAAATCGCGTCGAGGCAAAGGAGGCAGGCGCCGAGCGGTATCGCCCAGACGAAATATTCCGCGCGCGGCTTGCTGACGACGAAGGTCGACGCCGCGATCCCCAGGAGCCGCACCAGGCCGAAGCAGAGGACCGCGGCGCCGATCGCCAGGCTGCGCCCCTGGCGCGTCGTGCGCGCCTCGCCGAGCGCCGCGAAACCGATCAGGCCGGCCGCGAAGGCGTAGAGGGGGCCGGCGAAGCGGTCGAGCAGTTCGGCGCGCAGCTTGCCGGCGAGTCGCCGCGCCGTCTCGTCGTTCGGGTCGGGATAGAGCAACTCCGCCGTCGATCGTTCGCGCGGCCGCCGCGCGGCGTCGTCGCGCGGCGTGAATTGCGAGAGGTCGATCGTGTAATTGTCGAAGGTCACAAGCGCCGAATCGCCGCTCTGCTGCGGGCGTTGGTAGCTGCCCTTGGCGAGCACGAGATAGTTCAGGCCGTCCTTCTCGACGGTCTGGCCGAGTTCGGCGATATAGCTGGTGATATGGGTGGGGTCGCGGCGATCCTGCATGAAGACGCCGTGCAGCGAGCCGTCGGGGCCGCGCTCGCGATAGTGGAAGACGAAGCCCGCCTCGAGTTCCGTGAAGGCGCCGGCGCGCGCGAAATTTGTGATGAAGTCGGCATGGATGCGCGCAGTCAGTTCTTGAATGACGTCGAAGCTCCAGGGCATGACCTTGAGCGTCATCGCTCCGACCAGGACGAAGACGAGGCAGAACAGGACGGCGAACGGCCGCAGCAGCGTGCCCGGGCTGACGCCCGAGGCGCTCATCACCACGAGTTCGCTATCGCCGTTGAGCTTGTTGAGGCAGTACAGCACGCCCGCGAACAGCGCGACCGGCGCGATGATCGCCACCAGCGAGGGAATGGTGAGCCCGGTCATGGTGAAGAAGACGACGATCGTCTGGCCCTTGCTCGTCAGCAGATCGAACTGCCGCAGGGCCTGAGTGACCCAGATCACCGCTGTCAGCGCGAACAGGCCGGCCAGAAAGGCCATCAGGCCCGTTCGGAAGATGTAGCGTTCGATCCGAGTCATGAAACCGTCGTTCCCATTGGCGTCCCGTATCGGCGTTCAGCCTTGCGTGACGCTCGTCAACGGCTAGCGGCTGGCGGCGCGTCTTTCAAGCTGCGGCCGCGCGCTTGCCCGCCCCGGGACGGCGATCCTGCCGCGGCGATTTGGCGATTTGACGGCGCGCTTCCGTCCGTCGCTTGAAACCGCTTGATTTTTCGATCCGCTATGGCGCAGAAGAGCCAATCTGCGGGAGGCGGGAATCCGTCTTCGCCGCCCCTCGAGGAACCCGATGAGCGAATTCGTCAAGATCGCATTCGCGCCGCTGACCTCACCCAAGGGCGGCGCGTATTTCGTCTTCGTCGGGACCGGACTGAAATGCGCGCCCGGCGTCGAGGCGCTGCTCGGCGACGCCGCCGCGCTGATCGCGACCGCCGCCAAGACCGCCAATTTCGAGGGAAAACCACTGAGCGCGATGGAGATCATTGCCCCGCACGGCGTCGCGGCCGATCGCCTCGTTGTCATCGGCCTCGGCGGCGCCAA
The DNA here is from genome assembly GCA_050013915.1 of Roseiarcus sp. Taxonomy (GTDB): domain Bacteria; phylum Pseudomonadota; class Alphaproteobacteria; order Rhizobiales; family Beijerinckiaceae; genus Roseiarcus. The sequence goes on along the minus strand of JBEKEI010000128.1, from coordinate 10,253 downwards.
GGAGCTCGCGGAGACGGATTTCGCGACGCTCGGCGGATTCGCCTTCGGCAAGGTCGGCGTCGCCAAGGAGGTCGCGGTCGCATTCCAGCCGCCCGATGGCGCGTGGGACGCCGCCGCCGCGGCCGAATTCATGCTGGGGCTGCGTCTGCGCGCCTACCGCTTCGACAAATACAAGAAGAAAAAGAAGGAGGGCGAGGATCGCGGCCCCGCCAGCGTTGCGATCGGGGTCGGCGACGTCGAAGCCGCGCGTCAGGCGGCAAAGGCGCGCGTTGCGATCGCCGAGGGCGTCGAACTCGCGCGCAATCTCGTCAACGAGCCGCCCAACATTCTGTTCCCCGCCGAATTCGCCGACCGGGCCGCAGCGCTCGCCAAGCTCGGCGTCGAAATCGAGGTTCTCGACGAAAAGGCGATGGCAAGGCTCGGCATGGGGTCGCTGCTGGGCGTCGGCCAGGGCTCGGTGCGCGAGAGTCGGCTCGTGACGATGCGCTGGAACGGCGCGCGCGGCAAGGCGAAGAAGGATCCGCCGATCGCATTCGTCGGCAAGGGCGTCTGTTTCGACACCGGCGGCATTTCGATCAAGCCGGCCGCGGGCATGGAGGACATGAAGGGCGACATGGCGGGGGCCGCCTGCGTGGTCGGGCTCATGCATGCGCTGGCGACCCGCAAGGCGAAGGTGAACGCGATCGGCGCCGTCGGCCTCGTCGAGAACATGCCCGACGGCGGCGCGATCCGTCCCGGCGACATCCTCACCTCGATGTCCGGCCAGACGATTGAGATCATCAACACTGACGCGGAGGGCCGCCTCGTCCTCGCCGACGTGTTGTGGTACGTGCAGGACAAGCACAAGCCCCGGTTGATGGTCGATCTGGCGACGCTGACCGGCGCGATCCTCGTCGCGCTCGCCCAGGAATATGCCGGCCTGTTCTCCAACAACGACGAACTCGCGACGCGCCTGACCCAGGCGGGCGTCGCGACCGGCGAGAAGGTGTGGCGGATGCCGCTCGGCGCCGCCTACGACAAGATGATCGATTCGAAGTTCGCCGACGTCAAGAACGCCGGCGGCCGCAACGGCGGGTCGATCACCGCCGCGCAATTCCTGCAGCGGTTCGTCAACGGCGCGCCGTGGGCGCATCTCGACATCGCGGGCACGGGATTTGCCTCGCCCGCGAGCGAAATCAATCCGTCCTGGGGTTCTGGCTGGGGCGTGCGCCTGCTCGACCGGCTGGTCGCCGATCACTACGAAAAATGATCTTGTGAGGAGAAGGCGATGCGATGGCGCCCCGGGGTCGCGGCCGTCCTGCTCGCGCTGGCTTGTGCGCCCGCGCCGGCCGCGGCCAAGGCCGCGCTGACCGGCTGCGACGCCTTCATCGAAAAGCTGCGGCTCGCCGCCAGCGACATGCAGGTCGCCTTCACCCATTCGCTCGTCGTCTCGCGCGCCAGGACGGAAGTGAACGTGTTCGATATCGTCACCAACGCCGAAGTCGACGCGACCCTGACCTGCCACGGCGACGCATTCCTGCGGTTCGAGGCGCGCGTCATCGAACCGGCTTCGGCGCGCGTCTCGACGAGCTTCGATCGGTTCGCCGAGGCGGCGCTGCGTGCGGCGATGGGGTGGGACGCGAGCCGCGGCCAGACGACGCTGCGCGGGATGGCCGAGGACGTGCGCGAGTATCTCGCCGCCTCCAGGCAGCGCGGCGACGTCTATGTCTCGGGCAAGACCGAGGAGCACGCCCCGGGCGGCGTCAGCCTCGGCCTCATATACACCGACACCGACCGCGCCTTCATCATCGTCGGGCCCAACGGCTGAGCGGCGGCGCGGAATGACTGAAATCCGCTTCCATCATCTGCAGCGTCGAAAGCCCGAACAGGCATTGCCGGCGCTGCTCGAGGAGGCGCTGGCGCGCGGCGAGCGCGCCGTCGTCGAATCGCCTGAGCGCGAATGGATCGAGGCGCTCGACGATAGCCTCTGGACCTATGCGGATCACACCTTCCTGCCGCACGGCATGGCGCGCGACGGCGAGCCGGAGACGCAGCCGATCTTCCTGACGACGGGCGACGACAATCCCAACGACGCGAGGGTGCGCATCCTCGTCGGCGGCGCCCGTGCGGCGCCGCTGCTTGCGAGCCGGCAGGCCGCCTACGACCGCATCTTGATCCTGTTCGACGGCGCCGACGAGGAGGCGCGGGCGGGGGCGCGAGCGCAATGGGCGGAGCTGAAGGCCGCCGGCCATGCGCCGAGCTACTGGCGGGAGGATGAGGCGGGGGGATGGGAGCAGGGGCGGTAGGCGGCGCGCTCGGGAGACGTTGACATTCTATTTCATCCGGGTGAAATTCAATCGACCAGCCACCGGGAAGCGCCATGCTCGACGCCGCCGAACCCACCTTCACCGGCTTCGCCGGCGACCGCCGCGTCGGGGCGGGATCGCTCGCCGAGGTCGCCGCCGCGCTCAAGAGCGCGATCGAGGCCGGCGAAACCGGCCAGATCCTCATCTTCGAGGATTCCGACGCGCGCGCGATCGAGATCGACCTTCGCGGTACCCGGGCGGATGTCGCGACTAGCGTGCAGCGCGCGCTGATTGCCTGGCGCGGGCCGGCGCCGCTGGCGTCCGAAGCGCTGCGGCGCGGCCCGGGCCGCCCGAGGCTCGGCGTTCAGGCGCGCGAGGTGACGCTGCTGCCGCGCCACTGGGAGTGGCTTGCCGGCCAGCCGGGCGGCGCGTCGGTGGCTCTGCGCCGGCTTGTCGAGGAAGCCTCGAGGGATCGCGACGGGCGCCAGCGCCGCCGCCGCGCCCAAGAGGCCGCCTATCGCTTCATGTCGAGTCTGGCCGGCGATCGGCCGCGCTACGAAGATGCGACGCGCGCGCTGTTCGCCGGCGATGCGGCGCGGTTCGGCGCGCTGATCGCCGATTGGCCCGCTGACGTCAGGAACTATGCGCGGCTTCTGGCCGCCCGCGCATTCGAGCCATAGGCAGCGCCGGAACCGGCGCCGGCGCCGGTTCGATCGGCAGTCGCCGCGGCCGGGTGTCGACGCGCGCGCTGAGCATCGCCGTCAGCAGCATGAGTCCGATCTGCACGCGATAGAGCGAGCGGAAATCGGCGAGCTGCGGCGCGGCATGGCCGACCAGCACGATGGTCAGCGCGACGCCGAGCACTGCGCCGACCTGGCGCACCGCCTGGTTGACCGCGCTGCCGACGCCGAAGCGGGCGGGCTCCAGCCTCGCCACCGCGGCAGCCGACAGCGACGGCAGCGCCATGCCGGTACCGAGGCCGGTCAGAATCATGCCCGGCAGCCAAGTGCGCAGATAGTCCGGCTCGACGCCCGGCACGAGGAGGAACCAGAGGCCGCCTGCAGCGCAGACGAGGCCGCCCGCCATCAGCACCAGCCGGTGGCCGAAACGCGCCGCGAAGCGGCCGGAAAGGATCGACATCGGTACTACGAGCAGCGGCCCCGGCGTCGCCGCCAGCCCGGCGCGGGCGAGCGGATAGTGCCAGATTTCGGTCATGAACAGGAAGAAGGTGAAGAACATCATCGCGAAAGCTGTGCCGAAACTCAGCGTCGCAAGATTGACGAAGCGATAGGTCGCATCGTCGAACAGCGTGAGGTCGATCGCCGGCGACGCGCTGCGCCGCGCCCAGGGGACGAAGCCGCCGAGCGCGAGCGCGCCAAGGCCGAGACAGGCCAGGACCATCGGCGAGGACCAGCCGAGCGCCTCCGAGCGCACCAGGCCGAGCGCGATCGCGCCGACTCCGGCGGCGAGCAACGCGACGCCGACCCCGTCGAGCGGAGCGCCGGTTTCGGGGTTGCGCGATTCGGCGAAGCCGCGCCAGCCGCGCCAGAGCGAAATCGCGCCGAGCGGCAGGTTGATGAAGAAAGCCCAGCGCCAGCCCCACTGGTCGATGAGCCACGAGCCGACGCTCGGGCCGAGCGCCGCCGCGAGGCCGCCGACCGCGCCCCAAAGGCTAACGACGAGAGCGCGCTTTTCTCGCGGGAAGGCGGCGAGCACGATCGACAGCGAGGCGGGTAGCAGCAGCGCCGCGCCGACCGCCTGCACGATCCGCGCGCCGATCAGCAACGCGATATGGCCGGACAGACCGCAGGCGAGCGAGGCGGCGAGGAAGAGGCTCACACCGACGACGAACATGCGCTTGCGGCCATAGAGATCGGCGAGCCGGCCCGCAGGCGCTAGCAGCGCTGCATAGACCACGGTATAGGCGTTCAGCACCCATGAGAGGTCCGGCGTCCCGATGCCGGGAAAGCCCTCGCGCAGCGCTGGAAACGCGGCGTAAAGGACCGTTGCGTCGATCGAGACGAGGAAGATCGCGATGCTCGCGACCGAGAAGGTCCGCCAGGGCGAAAGCGCGTGCGAAGGGTTCATGGTGGAGTCCAGGGGAGGCGGTTCAGTGGCCAGGCGCGCCAAGATAGACGCCGGGTTCAGCCGACAGGCCCTGCTTGATCGCGCGCGAGATCGCGTCGGCGAGGACTTCTTCGCCGCCCGCCTCGAGCCTCGCCAACGTCAGCTTGACGACATCCTCGGGGCGCGACTTCGGCGCGTCGATGCGCGCGGTCATGTCGGTGTCCATGTAGCCGACATGCAGGCCGAGCACCTGCGTGCCCTGGCCGCGCAATTCGTTGCGCAGGCCGTTGGTGAGGGACCAAGCGGCGGCTTTGGAGGCGCCATAGGTCGCCGAGGTCGGCAGGCTGATCCAACTCAGCGCCGACAGCACGTTAACGATCGCCCCGCCGCCGTTGCGCGCAAGGATCGGCGCGAAGGCTCTGCTCACGAGCAGCGGGCCGAAATAGTTGGTCTCCATCTCGGCGCGCGCGGCCTCGACGCCGTCATCGGCGAGAAAGCCGCGCCCCCTCGAGATGCCGGCGTTGTTGACGAGCAGGTCGACGTCGCCGGCTGCGCGCGCCGCGGCGGCGACGGCATCGGGATCGGTGACGTCGAGCCGGACCGACGTCACGCCCGGCAGGGAAACGGCGTCGGGATCGCGCGCTGCGGCATAGACCTTGCGCGCGCCGCCGGCGAGCAGGGCTCCGGCGAAGGCCAGGCCGAGGCCGCGATTGGCGCCGGTGACGAAGGCGACGGCATTGGCGATTTTCATGGCGTTGCTCCTGGATTGCTCGGGAAAGCGACAATTGGCCTTGATATGACCGGTCATCTTATTGCGTCGAGACATGGGAGCCGGGACCGGACCGGCCGCGACGTCAGGCCAGAATTCTGGAGAAGACCATTGTGAGGAAGGCGTCAAGCGGCGTCCGGTTCTGCGCGACCTTCGCGCGAAGCACCGCGCCTTCCCAGGCATCGATGACGAAGGCGGCGAGCGCCTCGGGCGGGTCGCCGCTCGGCAGTTCGCCCGCGCGCTGGGCCTGGCCGATCACCTCGGCGAGCGCCGCGGTCCATTCGGCGAAGGCCGTGCCGACGCAGGCGCGGATCGCGGGGCTTTGGTTGGAGAGTTCGGCGCCGAAATTTCCCAGCATGCAGCCCGGGGCGCCGGGGTAGCGCGGGAGCGCGACGAGACTTTCGAAGTAGCGGCGAAGGCGTGTCAGCGGCGACAACCCCGCGTCCCCCAAGATGCGCCGCCGCGCGTGCGCGCTGGCCGCGTAACGCTGGATCGCGGCGGCGCCGAAATCCTCCTTGCTCGCGAAATGGTTGTAGAACGAGCCCTTCGGAACGCCCGCCGCCGCGGTGATGTCCTGCACGGACGTCGCATTGAAGCCTCGCGCGTGGAGCGCTTCGAGGCCGGCGGAAAGCAACTGCTCGCGGACATTGGGCTTTGCCATCGCACCAATATGACCGGTCGTCTTAGTTTCGTCAAGGGCGCAGATGACGGGTGTTCCGCCCATCTCGGCGCCGGCCGATCTTTCCGCCGAGTGTCGATCGGCCGCCGGAACCGTGCAACTGGCTGTTCGGCCGGGAGTCCACCGGAGCTCCTACGCTGCGCCAAGCCGACCAATCGCGATCCGTCGGCCGCGCGCGGCCGATTGCCGTGGCCGATCGCGCGATCTGTCTCAGGCCTGCGCGACGATCCCATGGCGTTCGGCGCGACCTTGGAGCAGGGCGCCGGCCGGCCGCTCGCCTGGTTCGCCGATCGGCTGGAGGCCGACTTCGTGCTCGCGGCGTGGGCGGGCGAAGAGGTGCGGGGAACGGCCGGGTTCCGCGGTCTTCAACAGCCAAAGGAACGGCGCAAGGGCGAATTGTTCGGCATCTATGGGCGCCCCGCCGCGCGCCACCACGGCATAGGTGCGGCGCTGATCGCGGCGGTCACGGGCCACGCCGCGGAAGTCGCCGAGCAGCGCCAGCGCGCCGTCGGGACGGGAAACGCGCCGGCGCGGCGGCTCCATGCCCGGCTGGGCTTCCTCGAGTGGGCAACCGAGCGGGTGCGCGCTGAAGCACTACGGCGTCTATGTGGACGAGGCCCACATGGTGAAGTTCCTGCCGGAGCCGTGACGATCGTTCGCGGCGGCGCAATATGCTCTTGCGCTGCGAGCGCCCGCTACAGCGTCTTCCACAGCCATATCCGCGCATGACCCGGGGGAAAGCTGTCGAGCCGCCCGAATTCCCGGTAGCCGCGCCGTTCGTAGAATTTGGGCGCCTGGAAGCTGAACGTGTCGAGATAGCTGGCGCGGCAGCCGCGCGTGCGGGCGGTCGTCTCTGCGTCCGCCAGCAGGCGCGACCCGATCCCAGCGCCGCGATGGGCCGCTCCGACCCAGAGCCAGATGACGAACATCCAGTCGTAGACCGTGATCGCGCGCAGGCCCGCCTGAACCGAGCCGGCGCCGTCGCGCCCGACGATCCAGAGCGGCGCCCAGTCGCCATAGGGAACGACCGATTCGTTGTAGGCGTCGAGCCCCGCCTCGATCGCCCGCGCGGTCGCCGCGTCGGGTGCGCTCTCCTGGGTCAGCGTGAGCGAAGGGTGGTCGGCGGGCTCCATGGGTCCTGTCTCCCCGGACCATATTTCGCGACGGCGTTGTGCCATGAAACGCCGGCCTCCGAGAAGCGTGATTCGGGCGTCGCCAGGCGCGCACGGTCTCGTTGAAAATACGCTCGGCATGGGCGGCCTCGTCGACCCCGGCGCCGGGTCCGATGAGCGGAACCTTCGCCCTGTTGCGCAATTGGCCCATCTCGGGCAGGGAAGGCGCGCAAATGTCCTGGAGCGACGACATATTGGGAGAGACGCCCGTGCCGGCGCGGTCGGAGGATCCGCGCGCGTCGGACGAGCACGCGCCGGTCTCTGAAATCCTGCGCGAATTGAGCGCCGCCGCGCCGCCCGACCGATTCCCGCTCGATTGGCTGCTCGACCGCCTGCGCCTGCGCTCGTTCGCCGTCGTCATCCTGATGCTGGCCGTGATCGCGATGGCGCCGGGGATTTCCATCATCGCCGGCGCGCTGATGATCATTCTCGGCGTCCAGATGGTGGCGGGCCGCTCGTCGCCGGCCTTTCCTCGCCGCGTCGGCGCCTACGCCGTGCCGACGGTCTATCTCACCGGCTCGATCGAGCGGGTGGTTCCGATCCTGACCCAGATCGAAAGGGTGATCCGCCCGCGGTGGCCGCTGCCGCAGGTGGCGGCCAAGCGCTTCGTCGGCTTGCTCGTCGTCCTGCTCAGCATGACCCTGGTCTTCAGTCCGATCCCGCTCAGCAACGTTGCGCCCGCCTTCGTGATCGCGCTGATCGCGATGGCTTATCTCGAGGAGGACGGGCTGTTTCTGACCATCGCGCTCGCGGTCGGCTCGACGATGATGCTGATCGCCGGAATCGTCGCCTGGCAGGCGGTGCTCGGCGTCCAGTCGATCACCGGCATCAAGTAGCGGACCGATCGCCGGCGCGTCTCGATTCGACGCGCCGGACCCTCTCGAATGACGAAGGCGCCGGGCGGGCTCAGTCGCCCATCAGGCTCTTGGCGTTCTTGGCGGTGATGGCGAGCGTTGGCACCGTCACCGTCGCGGGGACCGACGCCGCGCAATCCAGCAGGATCGACTTGGCCATCTCGATCGCCTCCTTGCCGCCGGTCGGATAGGTGAAGGTGGCCGCCCACTCGCCCTCGGCGACCGCCCGAATCCCGCCCGCCGGCCCCGGCAGGCCGTCGGTGCCGATGATCTTGACGTCCTTGCCCGCGCCCTTGGCGGCCAGACGCGCGCCCGCAGCCATCATGTCGTTGCTGGCGTAGACGACCTTGATGTCGGGATGGGCCTGAAGCATCGCGGCGAACGCTGTCTGCGCCTTGTCGGGAAGCCAGTCGGCGGCCTGTTCTGCGACGATCACGATCTTCGCGTTCTGCTTGACGCCGTCCTTGAAGCCGTTGAGGCGCTCGACCGCCGGGGTCGAACTCGGCAGGCCCTCGAGAACCGCAACGTCCCCTCCCCCCGGCAGCAGCGTGGCGGCGGTGAAGGCGCCCGCCTCGAGCGCGATCTTGTAATTGTCGCCGCCGATGAACGCGGTGTAGTCCTTGCCGGGTTCGCCGACCGTCTTGCGGTCGAGTTCGACGACCGGAATGCCGGCCTTCACCGCGCGCGCCACGACCGGGGTCAACGGCGAGGCCTCGAACGGCGAGATCAGCAGCAGGTCGACCTTCTGGGTGATGAAATTGTCGACCTGCGAGGTCTGCGTGTTGACGTTGCCGGCGCCGTCGGCGATCTGCAGCGTGAACTGCGGGACCGCCTTGGCCGCCGCGGTCAGTTCGTCATTGACGTGCTGGCGGTAGGGCTCGGCATTGTTGGCCTGCGCGAAGCCGATCACATATTTGCCGTCCTTGCCGCAATCCTTCACCAGGGGCTCGGCGATCGCCGAACCCGTCAGGAGCGCGAACGCCCCTCCCGCCACAGCGGACGTCCGCAGGACGCGCCGCCGTCGTTCCAATGCCGTGTTGCCGACCATCGCTGGTTCCTCCCTTTCGAAACCGACCAATTCCCCTCGCGGGTTCGTGGTCGTCCAGTTCGTCGCGCCGGCTGCGATCTCGCGCCGGCCGTCGTCTTGCGTCGCCGAACGCTCAACGCGTCACGCCCTCGCGGCGACGAACGAGGGATTGGAGAACCGCGGCGAGCACGATGATCGCGCCGGTCGCCAGCAGCTGCAGCGCGGCGTTGATGTTGTTGAGCTGCAGGATGTTGGCGAGCGCGCCGAGCATGACGCTGCCGGCGACCGTGCCGACCATCGAACCGGCGCCGCCGAACAGGCTCGTGCCGCCGATGACGACCGCGGCGATCGCGGTGAGCTCGTAACCGGTGCCGTCATTGGCGCTGCCGAAGTTGAACTGGCCGGCGTGGACGATGCCGGCCGCCGCCGACGCGAGCCCGGTGATCGCGTAGACCGAGATCTTCATCGCGGTCACCGGTACGCCGGAAAGCCGCGCGGCCCGCTCGTTGCCGCCGACCGCGAAGACGTAGCGCCCGAACCGGGTGGTGTTGAGGGCGATGGTCGCCACGACGGCGAAGGCGATGAAGACGAGGGTCGCCACCGGCACCGTATTGTCGAACAGCCGGTCGCCGAGAACGGCGAAGATCGGCGGCGCGAGGCCCGGCCCCTCGCCGTAGGAAATGTTGATGTACTGATTGCCCGAGACGACCAGCGCGAGGCCGCGTGCGACCTGCAATCCGGCGAGCGTGACGATGAACGGCTCGAGCCGGAAGCGCGTCGAAATCCAGCCCTGCACGGCGCCGAAGGCGACGCCGACGGCGAGAACGGCGAGCAGAGTCGGCAGCAGGCCCCAGCCGACGCCGACCATCATCGTCGCGGTCAGCACGCTCGACAGGCTGAGCAGCGCGCCGACCGAGAGGTCGATGCCCGCGGTGATGATGACGAAGGTCATGCCGACCGCGATGATCCCGGTTTCCGAAATCGCGCGGATGATGTTGGCGATGTTGTCGGGCGCGAGAAACAGCACGTGGCCGTGCCGCACCGGCGAGAAGATGACCCCGCCGATGGCGACCAGGACGAGGCCGATCAGGCTCTGGAATCGGACGGCGATCGCCAGGAGATCGAGCCGCGGCGCGCGCTTCGAGGCGCGGAGCGGAGCCGTCGCCGGGCGCGCGCCGGCCTCAGACATGGACCGCCTCCTCGCCGGACGCCGCGCTCAGCACGGTCTCCTCGTCGACGCCGCCGTCGAACTCGGCGATCGTGCGCCCGCCGCGCAGCACGACGATGCGGTCGCAAAGTCCGAGCAGCTCGGGCATTTCGCTGGAGGCGACGAGAATGCCGAGCCCCTCGTCGGCGAGTTCGCGCAGGCGCGCGTAGATCTCGCCCTTGGCGCCGACGTC
>JBEKEI010000127.1:0-13915 GCA_050013915.1 Roseiarcus sp. | reverse complement strand
ACGGGCCGGGGCCGGGCGTGCGGGTCAGGCTTAGCCGAGCGCCTCTTTGCGCGTAGCGAACGCCGGAGGCGGCTCGAGCTTTACGCGCGCGCCCCGCCCTGGCAGCGTGGCGGATGGGGTCGGCGATCCCGCTTGTTTCGACGCGGCGCCTCGACAGCAGCGGCCTGGAAATCCTCGCCGATGAACCTTGCCGGCCCCGGGACGGCCGGCCGACGTGCGCCGCACCTTCCAGGCCCGCCCCGAAGCCGCCACGCAACGCCGACCGCGCTGCAAGCCCCGCACGCCGAAACCCGATCGCCAGGCGAGATCTCCAATGCGATTTCCGTGGGCGCCCTGCTGAACGATCGTGGCTTCCGCGCGCCGTTCGCGTACACTCGCCCAATGCGAATCGTCACATACCGCGACCTCCGCCCCGGCCGCTTCGCCAAACCGCTCGAACGCCTGCGCGCGGCGCTCGCCCGCGGCGAGTTCGCCGCCGCCGGGCTCAAGAAGCTCGCCCCGACGCCCTATTGGCGCGCCAAGCTCAGCGACGAGGCGCGCCTGCTGCTGCAATTTGTCCCCTACAAAGGCGAAACCGTCTGCCTGTTTCTGGAGGTGATCGCCGATCACGCCTATGAAAAGTCCCGCTTCCTGCGCGGCGCGCCGGTGGATCGCGACAAGATCGAGGCCGGGCCGGACGATCCGGCGCCTCAGCCCGAGCCGAGCGCGCGCCTGGGCTGGGAGCTCAAATGGCTGCCGCCGGAGGCGGTCGAATTCGATCTCATCGACAAGCCGATCGTTCTCGACGCCGCCCAGGAGGCGGTCCGCCGCCACGCGCCGCCGCTCGTCATCATCGGCCCCGCGGGCTCAGGCAAGACGGCGGTGACGCTCGCCAAGATGCGCGAGGCGACGGGGAATGTTCTCTACGTGACGCTCTCGGCCTATCTGGCGCAGACGGCGCGCCGGCTCTACGGCGCGCATGGCTATGAAAATCCTCGCCAGGACGCCGAATTCATGAGTTTTCGCGAGTTCGTCGATTCGATCGCCGTCCCCGAGGGCGAGGAGCTCCGCTTTCCCGCCTTTCGCGCCTGGTTCGAGCGCCGGCGCGGCGCCCTGAAAGGCGATTTGCGACAGGCCGACGCGCATGCGCTGCTGGAGGAATTCCGGGGCGTGCTCGGCGCGCCCGCCGGCGGGGCGCTGACCGAGGCCGACTATCAGGCGCTCGGCGTGCGGCAGTCGCTCTACCCGGCGGGAGAAGCGCGCGCCGCCGTGCACGAATTGTTCGAGAAATACCGGGCCTGGCTGAATCAGGACAGGCTCATCGATCTCAACCTCGTCGCGCACGCCTGGCGCGCGAAGGCCGAGCCGCGCTACGATTTCGTCGTCGTCGACGAAGTGCAGGATTTCACCAACGCCGAGCTCGCGCTGATCCTCGATACGCTCAACGCCAAGGATCATTTCCTGCTGTGCGGCGATTCGCACCAGATCGTGCATCCCAACTTCTTCTCCTGGGCCTCGGTTCGCGCGCTGTTCTGGCGAACGGCGCAACCGACCGACGATTCTGCCATCGCGCGCGAAATCTCGGTCCTGCAGACCAATTTCCGCAACACCCAGGCCGTCACCGGCCTCGCCAATCGTCTCCTCCGGATCAAGCAGGCGCGGTTCGGCTCGGTCGACCGCGAGAGCAGTTTCCTCGTCCGCTGCGCCTCCGGCGCGGCGGGCGCGGCGCAATTGCTCGAGGGCGAGGACAAGGCCTTGCGCGCGCTCGACGCCACGTCGCGCGCGTCCGTCCGCTACGCCGTCATCGTCCTGCGCGACGAGGACAAGGCGGCCGCCCGCGCCCATTTTGCAACGCCGCTGATCTTCTCCGTCCACGAGGCGAAGGGCCTCGAATATCCCAACGTCATCCTGTTCCAGATGATCTCGGCCAACCGCGCGGCCTATGCCGAAGTGTGCCGCGACGTGGCGCCGGGCGATCTCGAAGGCGACGAACTCGAATACCGCCGCGCCAGGGACAAGACCGACAAATCGCTCGAGATCAACAAGTTCTACGTCAACGCGCTCTATGTCGCGATGACCCGCGCCGTCGAGGGGCTGACGATCGTCGAGACCGACGTTCAGCACCCGTTGCTCCGCCTGCTCGAGCTCGAGGCGATCGCGGAAATCGCGCCGACGGCGGCGCCGGCGTCGAGCAAGGACGAATGGGCGCAAGAGGCCCGCAAACTCGAACTGCAGGGCAAGCAGGAGCAGGCGCGCGCGATCCGTGAGACGTTTCTGGCCGCACGGCCGACGCCATGGACGCCCTGGTCGCTGCAAACCTTGCGGGAATGGACGCCCAAGGCGCTCGATCCGACGAATCCGTCCGCCAAGACCAAACAGGCGCTGCTCGATTATGCGCTGTGGCACGGACAGGGCGCCTATGTCGAAAGGCTCGCCGAAGCGAATTTCGCGCCTGCGCTGACGCTGACCCACCGGGGGCAGTTGCTGGCCCGCGTCGCGCGAACTTTTCACGAAGGCAAGTTGGTCGACCTCGCCAGGGTCCCGGGCTTCTCGGAAGATCCCCGCAACCCGATGGGCCGGGCGACGCGCGCGGCGGCGGCGACGCGCGCGCGGCAGTTGCGGGCGTATCTCGAACGATCCGCAAAGCCCGTGCTGCAGGATTGCGACCTCTATGGCGTCGACCACAGGACCTATTGCGGCGCCACCCCGCTGATGCTCGCCGCGCGCGCCGGCAATGTCGCGCTGATCGAAGCGCTGCTCGCGCGCGGCGCGGATCCGGAGATCGTCGACGATTACGGGCACACCGCCTGGATGGGCGCGCTCAACCGCGCCATCGACGACCCGGCCTTCGCCCGCGCCCATGTCGGGCCCCTGTTCGAGCGCCTGGGACCGGAGACGCTCGACGTCCACACCGACGGCCGGCTCGTTCGTGTCGAGCGCGGCCAGGGCGAATTCTGGCTCCTTGCGTTGATGCTGGCGGGCCTCAAGACCCATTGCGGCGGTCTGACCGCGCGGCCGCTCGGGCCCTACCGCTATACGATCGGCTTTTTCGCCGATGGCCTGGTCGAGACGCTCGAATGCCTGCCGGAGCATCTCTGGCCGCAACGACGCCGCAAGAAAGACTATGTCAGCGGCGTGCTGGCGCGAGCGGAGATCGACTCCGGCTACCGGCCGGCCCGCAAGCTCTGGAGGCGGCGCACAATCGGCTATTACGCGCCGGCGCCGGACATGAAGCTGCGTCGCAAGACGGCCGATGGCGAAGCCTGGGTCCCCATCGCCGAAGCCCTCGGTCTGGCGGCGGTCAGCGAGGGGGGAGAAGGCACGCTGTTCGACGAGTACGACCTGCCGCTTGCGGGCGCATCGGCGCCGGCGGGGGTAGCGGCGAGATGATCGGCGCGAATAGGCGACGAAGTGAAGTGGACCCCATTCGTCGGACCGGGGGGTTCGCACTCGAGGTTTAATCGCGCCTGCTCTTGTCGTCCAAAACAGGGTTAGGCCGCTTCCTGCTGCTTCTGCTTCCGCCGTGGGCATGTGGGCACGCGTTTGCGTCGTCGAGGCGGAGCGGCATGTCCACAGCCCTCGCCGCCGCCTCGATCTTGTCGATGCCGGCGCGCCACACCGCCATCGGCATCTGGTCGTTGATCGCGCGCCTCGAGAAGCGATCCAGCGGTCGCGAACGGGCAGGATGGGGTCGAACACGCCGGCCGGGGGCAAGTCTGGGCGTCGTTGTCGGGCGGGACTGGCGCATGGCGCTGGAGGCCACGGCCGCCGGGTCGCTTCCAAAGGCGAACGCCTGGCGTTCGTCCGGGCTGCGCTCGCGATGACGACGGCGGCTGAGGCCGCGCTGTCTGCGGGCGCCGAGGCGACCGGGCGCTCCTTCTGCGCCGCCGTGATCGTTGTGTAAAAGAGAAATGTTAGAATATGCTTGCGAAATTCAGAATGTTTGGCTATGGTGCCAGTTCGCGTCACCCCGGCCGGAGCCCCGCCATGCCCGAACTCGCCATCCCCGCGTCCCTTCGCGCCGCCTCCGTCAGCGCGATCGCGCGCGAAGTCCGCCGGCGGCGATCCCGGCGGAGGCCGGCTCTGGGCGTGTTCGCGATGCGATTCGTCCTTGTTCCACCGCTGGCCCGCCGGGCCCTGCGACAGCCCCGGGAGCGCGGCAGCCTCAGGGTCAGAACAGCGTCCGGCCTCTCGCAAGCCATTGAAATACAAAGCGATGCCATGGAGCCCGGGCAATGGGAGCCCCGGCGATGAGAGACTTCCAAAGGACTTCCAAAGGACTTCCAAGAACTTCAAAGGACTTCAAAAGGACTTCAAAAGACTTCCAAAGATTTCCAGAAATTTCCAAAAATTTCCGCCGGCCTCCGGGCCCGGGCGACGAGCAGGGATGGCGGGCCGCGGCCCGGGAGCTGCGCGCGGGCTTCCCCTTGCCTGCAACCCTCTGATTTGCCGCGATCGGACGAGAAATGAACTGCCAAATCTTTCCCCAACGAAAGGCTCTGTCGGGCGGGGCGGCTGGCGCCGGGAAGCAGATCCTGCGGAGGGTCGCCGGCGCAGCCGGCCGGATGACGTCTCGAGGCGCGCCTGCCCTCATCCGGCGCTTCGCGCCGCCTATCCCGCCATGCGGGAGAAGGGTACTCGGCGCGTATTGCGGGCAAAGGAGGGACGAGGGGATGAACAAGTCAGCCGCGGCCCTCCGCCTCGGCGCGCAGCGCGGCGCGCTGGATCTTGCCGCTCGCCGTCTTCGGCAGTTCGGCGCGGAATTCGATCGCGCGCGGATATTTGTAGGGCGCGATGTCGGCCTTGACGTGTTCCTGCAGCACGGCGACGAGCGCGCGGTCGGGCGCGAAGCCTGGGCGCAGCACGACATAGGCCTTGACGATGACGCCGCGCGCCTCGTCGGGCGCGCCGACCACGGCGCATTCGGCGACCGCCGCATGGGCGACGAGGCTCGCCTCGACCTCGGGCCCCGAGATGTTGTAGCCGGCCGAGACGATCATGTCGTCCGAGCGCGCCTGGAACCAGAAATAGCCGTCCTCGTCCTCGACGAAGGTGTCGCCGGTGACGTTCCAGCCGTCGCGCACATAGCGCGTCTGCCTGGGATCGGCGAGATAGCGGCAGCCGGTCGGGCCGCGCACCGCCAGTTCGCCGGACGTCCCGCGCGGGACCTCGACGCCGTGGCGATCGACGATCCTCGCCTCGTAGCCGAACACCGGCCTGCCGGTCGAACCCGGCCGGATGTCCTCGGGCGGCGAGGCGATGAAAATGTGCAGCATTTCGGTGGCGCCGATGCCGTCCATCAGCGAGATTCCGGTTGCCGCCTTCCACGCCTCGAAGGTCGGCAGCGGCAGGGTCTCGCCGGCGGAGACGCAGAGCCGCAGGCTCGACAGATCAGCGCCACCGCGCGCGGCGAGCATCGCGCGGTACGAAGTGGGCGCGGTGAACAGGATCGTCGGCCGGAACCGTTCGATCGCCTCGAGCAGGTCGTTCGGGCCCGCCTTCTCGATCAGCGCCGAGGCGGCGCCGACCGCCATCGGGAAAATGACGAGACCGCCGAGACCGAAGGTGAAGGCGAGCGGCGGCGAGCCGATGAAGAGGTCGTCGCCGCGCGCACGCAGGACATGCGCGCCATAGGCGTCGGCGATCGCGAGCACGTCGCGGTGGAAATGCATCGTCGCCTTCGGGCCGCCGGTCGTCCCCGAGGTGAAGCTCAGCAGGCAGACGTCGTCGGAGGCGGTGTCGCAGGCGGCGAATTCGGGCGAGGCGTCGGCCATCATCGCCTCGAGGCCTGCGCCGTCGCCGCCGTTGAACGTGACGACCCGCTCGAGCCGCGGCGCCAGCGCCCGCGCCTTGTCCATCTCGTCCGTGAGCCGTGCGTCGCACAGTGCGAGCCGGATCGCGGCGACCTCGATCGGTTTTGCGAGCTCCCCGGCGCGCAGCAGCGGCATGGTCGCAACCGCGATCCCGCCCGCCTTCATGACCGCCAGATAGATCGCGACCAGCATCGGATTGTTGGCGGCGCGCAGCAGCACGCGACCGCCGGGCACGAGGCCGAGCCGGCCGACCAGCACGTTGGCGATCCGGTTCACCCTTTGTGCGAGTTCGCCATAGCTCCACGCCTCGCCCGGCGCGACGAGGCAGCGCCGGCCGGCCTCGCCTTTCTCGATCCAGCGGTCGAGCAGCGCGGACACGCAATTCAGCCGCTCGGGATAGGCGAATTCCGGGCGGTCGAGCAGCAGCGCGGGCCAGAGCTCGGTAGGAGGCAGGCGGTCGCGCGCGAAAGTGTCGACATGGGCGGATCGGTGCATCGTGAGACTCCGTGGCTGTGCCGAGTCGTTCCTCTGCTTGGCGCCTCCCGGCCCTCCCCCGTTTCACGGGGGAGGGAGAAGCGCTGCTCAATCGGGGATGACTGCGGTCGCCTGGATTTCGACCTTGGCGCGCGGCTCGACGAGGCCGGCGACCCCGACCACCGCCATCGGCGGGAAGTGGCGGCCCATGACCGCGCGGTAGACCGGGCCCATGCGCTTCAGCGCGCCGCGATATTCGCCGAGGTCGGTGAGGAACCATGTCATCGTCGTGATGTGCTGCGGCGTCGCGCCGGCCTCGCGCAGTACGGCGGCGATGTTGGCGAGCGTCCGGCCGATCTGGTCGAGCAGATCGTCCGACTCGAATCGACAGTCCGCGTTCCAGCCGATCTGGCCGCCGGTGAAGACGAGGCGGCCGCGCGCGGCGACGCCGTTGGAATAGCCGACCGGGCGCGCCCAGCCCTCGGGTTGCAGAATCTGGTGCATGCCTCATCTCCGTCAAGCCGGCGGCGGCGCCGCGACCCTGATCTCGTCCTTGAGCAGCTCGCGCGCGACGATCAGCTTCTGCACCTCGGTGGCGCCTTCGTAGATGCGGAGCGCGCGGATTTCGCGATAGAGCCGTTCGACGATCTCGCCGACGCGCACGCCGCGCCCGCCGAACATCTGCACCGCCTGGTCGATCACCGCCTGCGCGTTCTCGGTCGCGGTCATCTTGGCCATCGCCGCCTCGCGCGTCGCGGGAAGCTTCTGCACGTCGCGCCGCCAGGCGGCGCGGCAGGTCAGCAGCGCCGCGGCGTCGATCATCGTCGCCATCTCGCCGAGCCGCGCCTGGGTCAGCTGGAGGTCGGCGAGCGTCGCGCCGAACATGCGGCGCCCCTTCACATGGGCGAGCGCCTCGTCGAGCGCCCGGCGCGCGAAGCCGAGCGCGGCGGCGCCGACCGACGGCCGGAAAATGTCGAGCGTGCGCATCGCGATTTTGAACCCCTCGCCCGCCGCGCCGAGCCGTTGCGCGCGCGGCACCCGGCAGCCGGAAAAGCGGAGCCGCGCGAGCGGATGCGGCGCGATCACTTCGATGCGCTCGGCGATCTCGAGGCCGGGCGTATCGGCATAGACCACGAAGGCGGAAATGCCGCGCGCGCCCGGCGCCTCGCCGGTGCGCGCGAACACGGTATAGACGTCGGCGATCCCGCCGTTGGAGATCCAGGTCTTGTCGCCGTCGAGGATGTAGGAATCGCCGTCCTCGCGCGCGCAGCACGCCATAGCGGCGACGTCGGAGCCCGCCTCGGGCTCGGACAAGGCGAAGGCCATGATGAGATCGCCGCGCGCGACTCTCGGGAGAATTTGCGCCTTCAGCGCCTCCGAGCCGGCGAGGCTGATCGCGCCCGAACCGAGGCCCTGCATCGCAAGCACGAAATCGGCGAGGCCGTCGTGCCAGGCGAGCGTCTCGCGCGCCAGGCACAGGCTGCGCGAATCGATCGCCTCACGCGCCCCGCCATGGGCGCCCGGCGTCGCATAGGCGAGCAGGCCCGCCCCGCCGAGCATCGGCGCCAGCTTCCGGCACGCCGCGTCGGGATCATGATGGTCGACGCCGGCGAAGGGCGACGTGGCGAGCCAGGCGTCCATCTCGTGGACGAAGGCGCGATGGCCGTCATCGAAGAACGGCCAGGCGAGGCTGCTGCGGTCGGGTCCGATCCGGATCGTCATGCGGGCCTCCTCAGTCGCCCTGGAATTCGGGCTTGCGCTTGGCCGCGAAGGCCTCGAAGGCGCGGCGGAAATCCTGGGTCGCCATGCAGATCGCCTGCGCCTGGGCCTCCGATTCGATGATCTCGTCGAGGCCCATCGCCCATTCCTGGTTGAGCATGGTCTTGGTCATGCGATGGGCGAAGCAGGGGCCGTCGGCGAGCGAGCGGGCGAGCGCGGCGGCTTGCGCCTGGAGATCCTCGCGCGCATGCAGCGCGTTGAAGAAGCCCCAGCGATGGCCCTCCTCGGCCGTCATCGCGCGGCCGGTGAACAGCAGCTCGGCGGCGCGGCCCTGGCCGATCAGCCGGGGCAGGATCCCGCAGGCGCCCATGTCGGCGCCGGCGAGGCCGACCCGCGCGAACAGGAAGGCGGTCCTCGCCTCCGGCGTCGCGAGCCGCAGGTCGGCGGCCATCGCGAGGATCGCGCCGGCGCCCGCGCAGACCCCGTCGACCGCCGCGACGATCGGCTGCGGGCAGCGGCGCATCGCCTTGACGAGGTCGCCCGTCATCCGCGTGAAGGCGAGCAGCTCGGGCATCGCCATTTTGGTCAGCGGCGCGATGATCTCGAACACGTCGCCGCCCGAGCAGAAATTGTCGCCGGCGCCGGTCAGCACGATCGCGCGCACGTCGCTCGCGTAAGCGAGGTCGCGAAAGAGGTCGCGCAGCTCGGCGTAGCTTTCGAAGGTCAGCGGGTTCTTCTTGTCCGGGCGGTTCAGCGTCAGCGTCGCGACGCGGCCGTCCGCGCTCGCCGCCCAGCCGAAATGGCGCGCCGGATAATCCCTGAAAGGCCGCTCGCCGCTGCTCATCGCCGTCTCCTCATCCGACCATCACTTCGCCGCCGGCGACCGCGATCGCTTGGCCGGTCACCGCGCCCGCCGCCGGCGAGGCGAGCCAGGCGACGGCGTCGGCGACCTCCTCGGGCGCCACCAGCCGCCCCTGCGGATTGGCGCGCGTCAGCGACGCCTTGGCCGCCTCGGCGTCGCGGCCGGTCTTGGCGACGATGGTCGCGATCGCGCCCGCGACGAGCGGCGTGTCGGTGAAGCCCGGGCAGACCGCGTTGACGGTGGCGCCGGTCCCGGCGAGTTCGAGCGCGAGCGACCGCGTAAGGCCGATGACGGCGTGCTTGGCCGCGCAATACGCGGAGACATAGGGATAGCCGATCAGGCCGGCGGTCGAGGCGATATTCACGATGCGCCCGCCGCCCGCCGCCTTGAGCTCGGCGAAGGCCTCCTGGGTGACGAGGAAAACCCCATCGAGGTCGACCGCCAGGACCCGCCGCCACAGCGCGAAATCGGTCGTCTCGAACGGCGCGCTCGGCGCCTCGCCGGCGTTGTTGACGAGAATCGCGACCGGTCCGAAGGCGGCGCGCGCGGCCGCGAAGCCGCGTGCGACGGCTTGCGCGTCGGTGACGTCGAAATCGTCGGCGACGAAGCCGGCGCCTTCGGGCAGGCTCTCGCGCAAAGCCTCGAGCGGCGCCCGCCGGCGCCCGGCGAGCGTGACCCGCGCGCCCTCGGTGGCGAGCCGGCGCGCGATCGCCGCGCCGATGCCCCCGCCGGCGCCGGTGACCAGCGCATGGCGTCCGTCGAGCCGGCGCGCCGCGCTCATTTGGCCGGCGCCGGCGCCGTGGCGGCGGCGGCGCGCGCAAGCCCGCTCTCGTATTGCGCGCGGCCCGCGTAATATTGCCTCGGCCAGGGAATCGAGGTGACGCCGATCTTCGCCGCCTCGTGGAGCGTCCAGGCGGCGTCGGCCAGATGCGGGCGGGCGATCGCGCAGAGATCGGCGCGGCCCGCCGCGATGATCGAATTGACCTGGTCGGCGTCGGCGATCGCGCCGACCGCCACCGTCGCGACATGGCCCTCGTTGCGGATCTTGTCGGCGAAGGGCGTCTGGTAGAGACGCCCGTAGACCGGCCGCTCCTCCTTGACCACCTGGCCCGAGGAGCAATCGATGATGTCGGCGCCGGCGGCGCGGAACATCTGGGCGAAGATCAGCCCGTCCTCCGGCCGGTTGCCGCCCTCGGCCCAGTCGTTGGTCGACAGCCGCACCGACATCGGCTTGTCCTGCGGCCAGATCGCGCGCATTGCCCGGAACACTTCGAGCGGAAAGCGCGCGCGGTTCTCGTGCGAGCCGCCGTATTCGTCGCTGCGCAGATTGGTCAGCGGCGACAGGAAGCTCGACAGGAGATAGCCGTGGGCGGCGTGCAGCTCGACGATGTCGAAGCCGATCGCGACCGCATGGCGCATCGCGCGGACGAAATCGTCGCGGACGCGGTCCATGTCGGCGCGGGTCATCGCGCGCGGGACCTGCGAATGGGCGAGATAGGGCAGCGCCGAAGGCGAGATCAGCGGCCAGTTGTCCTCGGCGAGCGGCTGGTCCGTGCCCTCCCAGGCGACCCGGGTCGAACCCTTGCGGCCGGCATGGCCGAGCTGCAGCCCCGCCTTGGCTGGCGTCTCCTCGTGGATGAAGCGCACGATGCGCTCCCAGGCCTGCGCCTGCGCGTCGCTCCACAAGCCGAGGCAACCCGGGGTGATGCGCGCGTCCGCCGACACGCAGGTCATCTCGCCGAACACCAGCCCGGCGCCGCCGAGCGCGCGGGCGCCGAGATGGACCATGTGGAAGTCGCCTGGGACGCCATCCCGCGCCGAATACATCGCCATCGGCGAGACGACGATGCGGTTCGGCAGCGTCAGACCGCGCAGCCGGTAGGGGGTGAACATCGGCGGCGGCGGCGCGGCGCCCGGCGCGACCGCGACGCCCGCGCGCGCGGCGAACCAGCGCTCGTAGCCCTCGAGCCAGACCCGGTCGCGCAGGCGCAGGTTCTCGTGGCTGATCCGCTGCGAGCGGGTCAGCAGCGAATACATGAACTGCTCGGGCTCGAGCGCGTCGCAATAGCGCGCGCCGACCACCTCGAACCATTCCATCGCGTTGCGCGCCGCGTTCTGGATGCGCGCGACGTCGTTGCGGCGCGCCGCCTCATAGGCCTCGAGCACGGCCGGCGCATCGCCGGGCGCGTCGCCGCGGTCGCGGAACTGGCGCGCGAGTTCGATCGCGTCGTCGATCGCCAGCTTGGTGCCCGAGCCGATCGCGAAATGCGCGGTATGGGCGGCGTCGCCCATCAGCACGACCGGGCAGCGGCCGTTGTCGACGCTCCACTTGCCGCAGATGAGGCGGGAGAAATTGAGCCAGGCCGAGCCGCGCAGGTGGCGCGCATTGGTCATCAGCGCATGGCCTTCGAGCGTCTCAGCGAACAGGGCCTCGCAGAACGCGATCGACTGCGCCTGGTCCATCGCGCCGAGCCCGTGCGCCTCGAACGCTTCCTCGGTCGTCTCGACGATGAAGGTCGAGGTGTCGGCGTCGAAGCGGTAGATATGGGCCTGGAACCAGCCGTGCTCGGTCTTGCGGAAATCGAAGGTGAAGGCGTCGTAGCGCTTCCTGGTGCCGAGCCAGATGTAGCGGTTGGGCCGCTTCGAGAGATCGGGCGCGAATTGCGCGGCGTAGCGCGCGCGGATCTTCGAATTGAAGCCGTCGCTGGCGACGATGAGATCGGCGTCGGGAAATTCGAGGTCGGATTCGACCTCGCGCTCGAATTTCAGTTCGACGCCGAGCGCCTCGCAGCGCGCCTGCAGAATGTTGAGCAGCCGCTTGCGGCCGATGCCGACGAAGCCGTGGCCGGTCGTGCGCATCGTGCGGCCCTTGAACAGCACTTCGATGTCGTCCCAATGGTTGAACGCGCTCTCGATCTCCGCTGCGGTGTCGGGGTCCCATTCGCGCATGCTCTGCATGGTCGCGTCGGAGAACACGACGCCCCAGCCGAACGTGTCATAGGCGCGGTTGCGCTCGAGCACGACGACCTCGTGGGCAGGGTTCTGCTTCTTCATCAGCAGCCCGAAGTAGAGCCCGGCCGCTCCGCCGCCGATGCAGACGATGCGCATGACGAGTGCTCCTGGCGAGGACGCGCGGCCGATTCATTTAGGGCTAAAATATATAGCCATCAAGGAATGTCAAGGCCGATTTCGGCGCGCCGAGCCGTGCGCGTCCTGGGGTCGGCTCTCGCTCCCGACTTGCCTTCAGTCCCTGACGAAGATCAGGCCGCCCGGATCCGCCGGGACGCCCGGACAGCCCGCGAGCGCCGCGACGCCGCCGACGCTTTCGAGCGCCTTCTGCCCCGCCGCGGCGATGTCCGCGGCGGCGAGATCGCGCTCGGGCCAGAGGCCTTGCAGGAACCGCCCGGAATTGGCGAACAGGATATAGGTCGCGAGCGAGGAAGCTGCCGGCAAATCGCCCGCAGGCCGGCCGCAGCGCCGCTCACCCGAACCTCCAGCCCAACACGACGGCGTTATAGGCTATGTGCAGCGCGATCGCCGGCGCGAGACGGCCGGTTCGCTTGAACAGGATCGCGTTGGCGACGCCGAGGGCGGTGACCGGCGCCCAGGACAGCGCGGGGTGGTAGATCGCGAAGAAGCCGGCGCTGCCGAGGACGGCGCGCCAACCGCCCCATTCTCGGTCGAGCGCGCGATAGAGCAGGCCGCGAAACAGATATTCCTCCGCGAAGGGCGCGAACAGTACGGCCGTCGCGAAATAGGACGCGCGCGCGTGCGGGATCGCGTCGATGCGCGCTTCGGCCTCGGCGATGAGCGCGCCGAAGCAGGGAAAGCCACGCAACAGGGCGACATAGCCATGCGCGAGGACGCCCAACGCCGCCCCGAGTCCGACGCCGGCCGCCACCATCGCCGCGACGCGGCGCCGGCCTGCGCCGTCGGGGCCGAGCCAGCGTTCCGGCGCCGCCCGGCCGGGCCGCGCGTCGCGCCACAGGAAGACGTCGCCCGTAGGCACGCCGCGGCCAGCGAGAAATCGCGCCATGGCGAGCGCGACCGCGATGGCGCAGATCGCATAGATCAGGGCGTTGGCGACGGGTAGACTGTCGCGCCCGAACCGCCACAGCGCGAGCCCGGAGAGGACCGAGGCGCCTTCGACCAGCGCGCCAATGCCGATCATCGCGTGCATCAGCGTCGGCGGCGGCGGCAGGGCCTCCGACCAGGGGTCGTAGAGATAGGGCAGTCGGAAGCGAAAATTCTGCCACATGGCGGCGGCGGTCATGACGGAACAGCCGATCCCGAAGATCGCGAGGCTCCACTGCTGCGAGAGGACGCCGACGGCGAAGCTCAACATCCCCAGGGAAACCGCCATGCTCCGGCCTCGCGACGGCCGCTCGGGTTCGCCCGACGGCGAGGCGACCGTCGCCAGCGTCACCGACTTCTCCGCCAGCGAGCGCGCGAAGACGAACCAGCCGAGGCCGACGAGCGCGATCTTCCAGAGGCTGGCGGGAAACCGCCAGGCGGCATAGACGAAGATCGTCGTGACGATGGCCGAAGCGAGCAAGGCCCACAGCTGCGCCTTTGCCTTCAGCAGGCTCTCGAGGCCGCGCGGCCAAGTCATCGCAATCCAAAGCGCTTGGCCTTCGGACGCTAGCGATCTCGGCCCGAGCACAAAGAGAAAATAGGAGCCAAACAGGATCGCCGCGCCGCACAAATAGTTCCACGCGTCCTGCGCGTCCGACAGCAGGCCGCGCAGGTTGAAGAGCTGGAACGCCGCCATTGTCAGCGGGATCAGGACGACCTGGGTGACCGCGCTGCCGTCGCGGCGAAACCACAGCAGTTCCTTGCGAAGGAGCGGCGCCCTGCCGAACGGCACGCGCCGACTCACCCTCGCGACCGGCGTCGGGGCCGCGGCGACGATTTCGCCGGCGAGGCCGCGCCGCGCGCTGCGCAGGCTGGCGCCGACGGCGCCAAGGATCGCAAGGGCCGAAACGAGCGCGCAAACCGAAACGCCGAGGACGAACGACGCGGACCCGTCCGCTCGTTGTCCGACCAGAATCGGCAACCTCGGCCACGG
>JBEKEI010000126.1:0-17451 GCA_050013915.1 Roseiarcus sp. | reverse complement strand
CGGCCTGGCGCCATTGATCCAGGCCGACGGCGCCTGACTCCCCGAACCCGGAATCGCCGAATTGCTACAATGCAACGTAATCGCTCGCATTGTCGAGCGATCGCTTAACGGGGCGACGCTAGGCGAGCAGCGGATCTCGGTCGTTCTTCAGGCATTCGGCGGCCACCCAATCGGTTCTTGCACGGACCGCGCCACCAATTTCCTTGCGTCGCGCATTTGCCGTTTGGCGCCGACTCACGCATCCGCATCGGCATGGGCTTACCGAGACGATCGTGTTGGTCGCGAGCCTGATCCGACGGTTTCGGCTTGATCGGATCGCGGAGCTGCCTATCGTCTGGCGCCAAGTATCGACCTTGCAGTCCAAGGGGGATTGGCGATGAAAATCTGCTCGCGCGCTCATTGCCGGCAAGAGTACGGATCGTGATGAATTTGCCAGATCGCAGCCGCTGGATCGCCTATTGCAAATTTCTCGCGCTGTTTTGTCTTTTATTCTTTCCGATCTTTTTTGGGGTCGGTTATCTTGAACGCGCGTCGGGCCGCGCGCTTGATCTCTATTTCGCTTGGGAAAACGAGCTCCCGTTCGTGTCTTGGATGATTATTCCTTATCTCTCCCTGTTCCCGCTCTTCGTATTGCCGGTACTTCACGGCACCGCAGAGGGGATCGGCGTCCTGTCGCGTCAATCGACCTTGGCGCTGCTGATCGCCGGGCTCGTTTTCATCGCCGCCCCCGCGCGGCTGGGCTTCGCGCCGCGTCCAGACGCGAGGAGTCTCCAGCCGCTCTATGATTTCATCGAGGCCGTGGATTCGACGCGCCCGTTCACTGCCGTGCCCTCGCTGCATGTAGCTTTCGCTACGCTCATTCTGCTCAGCTGCGCAGCCGTCGCGCCAAGGCCGCTGGCGGCGTTCTACTATCTCTGGTTGGCCTTGCTGGCGACGTCGACGATTTTGACGCATCAGCACCACTTGACTGACGTCGCGACTGGATTCGCGCTCGCGCTCGGCGTGCGCGCGATGATTCCTCACGGCGCCGCCCCTATTTCCGAGCCCAACGCCAGCCCAACAGCCATCCGCCCGCTAGACCAATGACGAGTCCGACTGCGCCTGCCGCGGCGCCGAACCTGAGAACGCTCTTCTCGATCGCGGCGAGAACCGGATTGTCGAGGAAGTTGGTTCCCATGTGGATCGCCAACAACTTCCATTCGCCATTCTGTTTCAAGGTAACGGCGGTCCAACGGCCGGCGATGTCGAAAATGCGACCATCCGCCAGCTCGTACCGCTCCTTCGTCGATCCCTTTGTCAACGCGAACGTGCCGTCGATGATTTGCGAATAATCATCCGCGTCGGCAGAGATGGAGACCGACTTCATCTGCAGGACTTCGCGCGTGTACAGGCCCTCGAAGTAGCTCTTCAACTTGTCGAAGTCGGTGAAGCTGTCCTGGGTGATCACCGTCGCCATGAAGGGATCGTTGATGAGCTTTCTCGCAAGCGCGTAATCGCGCGCGTTGACGGCCTGTAGAACCTGGTCCTTCAGCTTGCGCAGCGCCTCGTGATCGGCCGGCGTTCCCGTGGTCTGCGCGAGGGCGAGAGGCGCAAGCCACGCGGACATGAGCAGGACGAGAACGACCCTAGACATCGCGTATCCCCCGCTGGCCGTTCATGGATTGGGCGTCGCCGGCGCCGGCGCGGGCCTGGCGCCCCGCCACAGGCGGAAATAGATCGTCCAGAAGGACGGATTCGGGTCGTCGGGGCGAACGCGCGTGGGCAGATGAATCCAGGGCACGCCGGGTTCGCGATGATGCGCGAGATGCAGGTTGTAGTTGAGGAAGATCGCCTGCGTCAGCGCCCAGAATCTGAGGTTCCAGGCGCCTTCGATCACGTCGCGCGAACTTTCCGCGTGATCAGTGTATTGCACCGATGACCAATTGATTCCGAACGCCCAATAGCAGACGAGCCAACCGATCAAATTGAGATCGAGCGCGAGAAACAGCGCGATCTGAAACGCGAGCGTGAACAATCCCTCGCGCCAAACCCGCCCGATCGGTTCGGCTGCGATGTCGCGCACGAAGGGCTCGAAGCCCCACCAGCGCGCGGGACCTTGCTGAAACCACCTCGCGCGGAACGCCCATGGCCACCCGACATAAACGACCCCCGCCGCCGGGATGATCGACCAATAGAATCCAGTGAGCAGGCAATAAATCCAATAGGTCTTCAACAACCAGGATTGGTGAGGGAGATAATAGTCGTAGAGCTCCTCGTCGCTGCGGTTGCGGCGATGGTGGCCGAGATGGCTGACGCGTTGGATGGAGAAGGTCGTGGGGAAAAAGGCGGCAAACAACGTTCCCGCGGCTTCGTTGACTGCTGGGTTCGGAGAGAACCCGCGATGCACCGCCTCATGATGCAGCGAGAAGATCGTATTGTTGCTGAATGCGAAGATGAAGGCCGCCACCGCGACGCCCCACCAGACATGCGCGTGCGACGCCCCCCAGAGGCAGGCCAGCGAGACCGCGATCGCGCTGACTGCGACGATCAAATTCGTCGCCGTCGGAATCGGAGGCGCGGCGCTCAAGAAGGCTCCTCGCTGGCCCCGGCGCGCCTCGGCCATTCCCCGAATGCGGGGATATGCCGACGCGGCGGCAGAACCGCGCCACGCCGCAGGATAGCTCCCGGCCCCAGACCCGCTTCGCCGCCGAGAACCGCCTCCGCCTCGACCAGGGGCGAGCCGATGAGGACGAGCCAGCGTCCGCTCGCGTCGCGCGTCGCCATGTGCCCCGCCAACGCGCCGCGAAGACCCAGCACCGCGCCGCGCTCGACGCGAACCATGTGCCGATCGGTGATGGCCACGCCTGGTCCGACGTAGGCGAATGGGCTGAGTTCGCCGCCCCAAAGACGGATCCAGAGCGCATAGAGGCCGGGAACCAACCGCAATATCTCCTCGATCCAGGGCAGGCGGTTGAAGAGAACCTGCAATTGCGCCAGCACCCACCAGACGCGATAGGCCGGCATGTCCTGGGTCAACCGGCCGGACGGGCGGCCAAAGGCCATCTGCACGAGACGGGCCGCCAGGGGCGGCGCCAAATAAATCCAGGCCGAGAAAAGTCCGAACTGGCCCCAGGGCGTCTCGCATGCGGCGAAGGCGATCGCGAACCCGGTGGCTACGTGGAAAAGCGGCACGAAGTTGAGCGCGAGCGAGAATCCACTCGGCCTCTCCAGGGTCGGCTTCGGCTCAGCGTCGGTCATAGCCTGCCATGTGCTTGCCGAGGTCGGCGAGCTCCTCGGCGCCGTCGAAAATCTGGAACGTCATCGGCATGATGCGACGATTGAACAGGCTGCGCTGAAACGCCTCGTCGTCGCGCAGGGCGAGTACGGCGCGGATCATTTCCTCCTCGCGCGATTGCAATTCAGGCATTTCTCGCACGAATTCCCGGATCACCCTCGCGCCGGCGCCGCCACGGGTCGGCGTGGTGATCCCCAGCAGCATGGATTGGAACAGCTTCGCGTTCAAAACCCGTCGCAAGCGACCGCCCGTCGCGCGCCAGCGCCGTGGAGGATTCCTCCAGCGCCATCAGATACCACAATGAAAATGGGAGACGGTTCGCCAACAGGCCCGCCGCCCAGAACATCGCCTTCGACCAGATCGGGAGGCGCGAAAATACACGCTGGCGCCCTGGCGGATAGAGATCGGGCCGACACGCCCGGTTGAGCGCCGCGAACACATCAAAATGACGTCGCTCTTCCTCGACCATGATTCCCAGGGCATGCGCGAGCGCGGCGTCGCCACGCGTCCTTAATCGCCGCTGCAGCGGAATCAGGAGGTGCTCGACCAGGTCGGATTCCAGCATCATGATATATTCGTTGATGCGGCAGCCGAAGAGTTGGTTGTACCTCAGCCGATGCTCGAAGTGCAGCGAGGGGTAAATCGGAGTGTAATAGAGCTGGGTGTAGGACTCCGGCACGAACGGGCGCCGAGGATCGACGTCGAGCGGCACGTCCGAGCGACTGAGATTGGCAGGGTCGGACGCCAAGGCGTTGATCTGTTCCGGAGACAGCCAGCGGTTCATGCGTCCGCGCCTCTCGCGATCGGGCGGCAGCCGCTGTGGCCGTGCCTCAAATAGGATGAGCAGATGTAACCGAGGGTCGGCAGAACCGCCGTGGCGATCACGAGCCCGGCGCCGATCGCCAGCATCTCGCCCCAGCTCGGCGCTGCCAGAAGGGCGCCTTCGGCGAATCTCAGGCCCGCGCCGTAGAGCAGGCCGAAGACGCCGAAGAACCAGCAAGCGTAATCGGCTGCGATCGCCCAGGGCCCCGCGCCGTCCGCCCAGGGTTGGTTATAGACTTCCAGCACGCCGTGACGCAGCGCCAGGGCGTCGTAGATCCAGTTCACGAACAGCAGCAGCGCCCCCACGCCGAGCGCGACGCCGAGGATCGACGACGCGGTTGGTTCGGCGCTCGGCGCCGGAAAGATCGGCAGCGAGAGCGTCGCGGTCGCACCGCCGAAGACGAAGCCGTGATGCGGCCGGAGTGCTCCCAGTTTCAAGCGCGCGTTGAACCGCCACATCTTCAGGACATTCGTGCCGATTCCCGGAACCAGATAGGCGTGCGCGATCGGAATCCCCAGCGCCACGGCGGCGAGCTGCGCATTGCCGTCGTAATGCCGCCGCCAGAGAAAGAACGCCAGCGGCGTCAGGATCGCCGGGCACGCGTAGGCGTAGAGGTGAAAGAATCGACTGGCGCTCATTGGTGCCCGAAATGTCCGAAGACCATGCCGTGTTTCTTGAACACCTCGCGGCGGAATACCGGCGTGAAGCGCCAGAATGCGCGCATCCGAGTCAATGTGCGCATGTTCGTCTTAACGTCCGAGAAGCGCCAGAGCAGAGAGGGAATACGATTGAATTCGCGCCGCGCCTCATAGCAGACCTCGGTCAATTGATCGGGCGTCATCCGTGCCGGAACGAAGGACGCGTCGTTGAAGCGATAATGCGGGTGCAGCCACCATTTGCCGTCGTAGAGATGACGCCCCTCTCTTGCCAACCGGTCGTAAAGAGGGGTGTTGGGGTAGGGCATCAGAATGTTGAAGGCGGCGAAGGTGAAGCGATTGTTCAATGCGAAATCCATCGTGCGTCGCACGCTGTCGATGGTGTCGTGGTCATAGCCGAGCGTGAACGCCGCCCAGGTCTGAAATCCATGGTCGCGCAATATGCGGATCTGCGTCTCATAGCCGTCGAACCGGGGCATGTTGGGCGACTTTTTCGCCTCCTTCACGCTTGCCTTGGTGATGGATTCGAAGCCCATGATATGGCCGAGACAGCCCGATTCCGCCATCAGCCGCATCGCCTCGGGATCGGCGGTAACGTCGAGAGAGGCCTGGCTGACCCAGTTGATGCGCATTGGAATCAGCGCGCGGCAGAGTTCCTTCAAGGCATGCGGATTTGAGGCGATATTGTCATCGACGAAAAACAGCAGTCGTCGCTTCTGGCTCTCGATCTCCCGCAGCGTCTCGTCGATCGCGCGGACATGATGCTTGCGGTCGAAATATCTGGTGACGGCGCAGAAGTCGCAGACGAAACGACAACCGCGCGTGAACTGAAGCAGGCTGACCGGCAGGTATCCCTTGTCCTCGTATATATCCCGGCGCGTCAGCACGCCGGTTTGCGGCCGCCCCGGCGCGCCGCCATAGAGCGGCTTCAATTGGCGCTTGCGGGCGTCGTCGATCACGGCCGCCCAGCCGGTCTCCGCATCGCCGATGAACAACGAATCCGCGTGCTCCGCGCATTCTTCCGGCACGAAGGTCGGTTGGAAGCCGCCCATGATGACGGGCACGCCTCGACGCCGATACTCGTCCGCGATCTCATAGGAACGTCGAGCGGTGTAGGTCTCGACCGTGATCGCGACGAGGTCGGTCGGCTCGTGATAGGGGATCGGCTCGCAGCGATCGTCATACATGACGACCTCGACGTCCTCCGGGGTCAGCGCGGCGAGGACGCCGAGATTGAGCGGTTCCATGCGCGCTTCGTCGACATAGAGACTATGGGTTGGACGACCGATCGTCGGCTTGATCAGCGTGACCTTCATGCGATCGGCCTTTCCTGAGCGTGCAACGGAGCGGAACTCAGGGCCTGGGCCTGCTTGCGCAGGATTTCGCGCCGCGAAATCCAATTGGCGAGGATCATGAGTCCGATGCTCCTTGGATTGCGCCATAGACTTACGCCCCGCAGCGCGCGGGACGCGATGGAGCGCCAGCTGTAGAAGGCGCGGCGAGCGCGCATCGGGCCATCGCGAAGTTGCCCGGCGCTCATGCCCTTGGGCGCGAAAATCGCGTCGCCATATCGATAGTCGCGGTCGATCCACCAATTCGGCCGCAGCAGCTCGCCATTCGCCTTCAACCTGTCATAGAGGCCAGTGCCCGGCATCGGCGTCAGCGGATTGAAATTGGCGATCGCCATCGTATTGGCTTGGGCGAAGGCCGCCGCGGCTTCGAACGCCGCAGGAGTGTCCGCGTCGTAGCCGAACACGAACGTGCCATAGATCATGATGTTGCGCGCGTGGAGGCGCTTGATCACGTCGCCGTAGCCGCCAGAAACGCCGTTCCAGTTCTTATGCATCTGGCGCAAATTGCCGCGGTCCAAGGACTCGAAGCCGATCAGAACCAGTGCGCATCCCGCTTGCGCCATGAGATCGAGCAGCGAATTGTCGCGCGCGACGTCGATCGTGATCTGGCAGGACCAGCGTCGATTCAGCGGTATCAGCGCGCGCATCAGATCCTCGAATCGATCGCGCCGCCAGAGTAGGTTGTCGTCGACGAAAAAGATCATCTGGCGCGAGGGCAGCGCCTGGATTTCCGCCGCGACGTCTCCAGGCGGACGCTGCTCGCGATGTGCGCCATAGAAGGCGTGGATGGAACAGAAATCACAGGCGAAGCGACAGCCGCGTCCCACCTGCACCAGGGATATCGGCGCATATTTCTTGTTCGCGAAAATGCTGCGGTCGAAAACGACACGATCCTCGGGCGCATGGCCTTGCGCGCCCCGGTAGCGCGGCTTCAGAGCGCCATTTCCCGCATCCTCGAGGATCTGTTCCCAGACCCCTTCCGCGTCGCCCACGACCACCGCGTCGGCGTGGCGCAGGGACTCGTCGGGAACCATCGAGGGATGATGGCCGCCCATCACCACCGGCACGCCACGCGCCCGATACATCGCGGCGATCTGATAGGCGCGCCGCGCGGTGAAGGTCTCGACTGTGATCGCGATGAGGTCGGTCGGCGCCATGACGATCGGCTCGATGCGCTCGTCGATCAGCGTCGTCGCGATGTCGGCCGGCGTGCGTGCGCGCAAAATCGCGAAGACCAGCGGCGTCATCGCGTCGGCGGAGGGGCCGACGCCGAGATTGGGGCGGATGAAGGTGACGTGGCGAACCCGCATCGCGGTGAACCTTCGGTCGATGGGGATGGCCGCCCCAGATCACCACTCCGGACCGGCAGGCTAGTCGAGTCGCCATCGGA
Organism: Roseiarcus sp.; assembly: GCA_050013915.1. GTDB lineage: Bacteria > Pseudomonadota > Alphaproteobacteria > Rhizobiales > Beijerinckiaceae > Roseiarcus. The sequence goes on along the minus strand of JBEKEI010000126.1, from coordinate 9,956 downwards.
TGACGACGCGCCGTCCCCGCGCGTCGGCATTATCCTGTGGAAAGCTCCGACCCAGCGGTTCATCATCGCCGCCGATTCTAAAAAACTTTTCTCGCGGAGCGCTTTGCTCGGCAGCCTCGGGCGGCGCCGCCAAACGCGGGGATAGCGAGGATGCATGAGCGCGGTCGCGAAGAACGTCAGCGACACCGACGCCTACACGCTCTTCGACCACGTTTTCAGCCGGACGCTCCGGTCGCTGTCCCGCGTCGTCGGCCTCAGGAAGGTCACCCAGCCCTTCTGGAATCGATGGCTGGCGTCCGGCGTCGACGAGAGAATCATCTTTCGCTTCCTCGACCGAATCGGATCGATGGACGCCTGGGCGAGCGTCGCCGCCGATGTCGCGGGCGAGGAAATCGATTCGTTGCGGCGACGGCGGAGCGGACTCGCGCGACCGCAGGAGATCGGCGAGCTGCGCGCGCTCTCCTATCTCTGCAACATGGCGCGGTGGGGGTGCCTGCCGCTCATCGACAGCCGGCGAGGCCTCTACGCGCTGTGCCGCGACTTCTGTCTCGAGGCCGAGACCCTCGCGTACGGCGACCGCTTCAGGCGGCTGGATTTCGCCTTTGGCGGCCTGACGCTGCACGCCAACCTGCACGTCCCCGACGGAAGCGCCCGTCCGCTGGTGACGATCGTGCACGGTATCGATGGTTGCAAGGAGGAGCATCTGGCGACCGAACTGGCGCTGCTGCGCGCGGGGTTCGCCGTCTTGGGCTTCGACGGACCTGGCCAAGCGGAGGCATCATCTTCTGCAGAAGCGCGTTCGAGCCGCCGAATATCCTCTGCTCATAGTCGCGAGCCTGATCGAGGCCGCTCACGAGTTCGTTGTTCATCGAGGTGAAGCGTATCGTCGGGCTGAGTTCCTTGACGAGCGAGTCGATGTCCCCCTTGTTGACGGCGTCGAGCACTCGCTGCCGGAGGGCGCGCAGTTCGTCGTGCAAGGCCGCGACGTCGGGCTGCTGCGCGAAAGCGCCGCCGCCGAACAGTGGAGAAGACCACGATCAGAAGCCATCGGCGCATGATTGAACCTTCCCTCTCGCCCTCGAGCCGAGCCTGTCGGCGGACCCACCGTTCATAGGAACCCCAGTTCCGGGTGCGGCGGGCGCGGTTCGCGCGGCGCGGCGGATGCGCCGCCCGGCCAGGACACGCAATAGAGCGTCGTGCGGTATTCGATCGCGCCGCGGCGCGGGACCGCCGCGCGCCAGGCGCTCGCGGTCGGCATTCCGAGCGCCGCGGCGTCGAAGCGCCGACGATGCGCCAAATCGAGCGCCGCGGCCAGCAGCGCTTCGAAGACAGCTTCGTCCTCGGCCGCGACCAGGGCGATCGTGGCTTGCGTGAGGGGCGCTCCGGGCGGGGGCAGCCGCGGCGCGCCGGTCAACGGCGCGACGAAATTGACGAGCGGGCGCAGGGCGCCGAGCGGCGCCGGGTAGCGCAGGACGACCGTTTGGCGCAGCGCGCGCTGGTCCCACAGCGCGATCGAGCCGCGAATACGACCGTCGTCCTTCCAGAGTCGGATCGAATCCGTCGTCAGGCCGAGGCCGTCGAGCCCCCGCAACGTAGCCACACTCCATGCCGGCGCGAACTGGTGAGCCGCATTGTGCGCGTCGAGGAAGGCCGCCAGGGCCGGAATGTCACGCTCCGTCGCGGTCTCGATCTGCGGCGCCACGCGCGCGCGGCGGGGCCGCAACGCGAACGTCGAATAGCCGGCGTAGGGGCGATAGGTCGGCAGGCCCTCGATCCCGGCCGTCAGCAGACGGCGGGCGGACGCGTTGTCGTCGGCGATCGACGTCAGCGCGAAGGGCGCCTCGTCGCTGTGCTCCAGCGCGCGCAGCGCTGCGAAGCCGCCGCGCAGGATCGCGATGCGATGGCGGTGCGCGGGGACGACGCGCAGCGCGCCGAGATAGGCGAGCGCGACCGGTTCGCCGTCGACGAAGGCGCGACGCGTAACGCGCTCGCAGAGCCCGATCGGCTGGCCGCTCGCGCCGTCGCGCGCGATGACGAAGGCGCCGGGCCGGACCGCGCCGACTTCGCTCGCGAACGGGTCGGGGTCGCGCCGAAAGGCGATCGAAAAGCGTCCTTCCACCGGGCTGTCGCCGATCAGGCGCGCTATCTCGTCCGCCTGCGATCGATCGGCGATCTCGAAGGCGATCCGCGTCCTTTCTGTCGCCGTGGTCAGGCGACGGGCATGAGCCGGCCTCGCCATTGCGGATCGCCCAGTGGGAAATGGTCGCGCGCCGTAAGCTCCGCGCGATGCATCACGTTGATCGGCAGGAAGTTTCGCATCATCACGGAATCGGCGCGGTTGACGCGGTCAAGCATGCGCAGGCCGATGCTGCGCCAGCCGTAGAATTTCCGGCGCGCCGCGAGGCACCCGCGCCTGACCTCGTCCGGCTCCGCGTCCTGCGGGCGAAACGGCAGATCATTGTAGCGATAGCGGTCGTCGAGCCACCATTTCTCATAGACGAGCCGCCCCTCGACAGCGAGGCGCTTGTAAAGCGGCGTTCCCGGAAACGGGGTCAGATGGTTGAACGCGGCGATATAGAAGCGATGGTCGATCGCGAAATCGGCCGCCTCCTCGAAGACGTCGTTTCGCATCTCGCCGTAGCCGAACACGAACGTTCCGTAGACCCTGAGGCCATGCCTGCGCAGATTGGCGAGCGCGACGGCGAACCCACCCTTCATCGTGTTGAAGCTCTTGCGCATCGTGCGCAGCACGGCCTCGTCGAGGCTTTCGAAGCCGATCAGCGCGCCCACGCAACCCGCCTTTTTCATGCGCGCCAAGAGGGCTTCGTCGTGGGCGGCGTTGATGCTCATCTGCGTCACCCAGCGAATCCCGAGCGGCGCGATCGCCCCAGCGAGATCGGCGGCGAATTTCAGGTCGGCGGCGAAATTGTCGTCGACGAAGAAAAACAGGTTCGCCTCGTCTTTGAGCGCCCTCAAGTCCCTGACGATTGCATCGATCGGGCGATGGCGGGCGCTCCGGTCGAAGAAGGTTTGAATGGCGCAGAACTCGCAGGGAAACCGGCAGCCGCGCCCGGTCTCGATCAGCCGTATCGGGAGATAGTTCTTGTCGCGAAACAGGCGCCGATCGTATCGGATCCCCGAGAGGTCAGGCGGCGCGACGGCCTGGTAGCGCGGTTGGAGCCGTCCACACCTGGCGTCGTCGATCACTTGCGGCCATATCGTCTCCGCCTCACCGATCACGACCGCTTCAGCGAAGAGCGAGACTTCCTCAGGGGCGAGCGTCGCGTGAAAGCCGCCCATGACGACGGGAACTCCGCGTCGCCGATATTCCGAGGCGATCTGATAGGCGCGCTTGGCCGTGTAGGTCTCGACGGGAATGGCGACGAGGTCGGCGGCTCGGTCGAAATTGATCGGTTCCATGCGATCGTCATAGAAGGCGATGTCGACATCGGGCGGCGTGAGGCCTGCGAGCGAAGCGATCGGCAAAGGCTCCATTTGCCAGGATCGCATATAGCGCGTGCCGGGTTTGCGACCGATCGCGGGATGGACGAGCGTCAGGCGCATCAGGCCGCTGCGCTTCTCAGTTCGAGCCAATCGCAATTGTAATGGGTATCGAGGTGATGTGCATAGAAGCGATAGCCCAGATTGACCGCCAGGGAGAGCGGCATTTGCGAGCCCGCCTGCGGCAGACGCGACAGAATCGCCTTGTAGGAATAGGCCCTGCGCCAGGCGCGTTCGTGCCCACGCTGCAAGGCGTCGACGCTCATGCTCTTGGGCCGGAACGTGACGTGTTGCGCGTCGTAGAGATCCCAGTTGCGCGTGAGGATCCGTCCTTCCCGATTGAGCCGGGCATGCAACGGCGTGCCCGGAAACGGCGTCAGGACGGCGAAGCGCGGCAGATCGATGCGACACTCCAGCACGAAATCCACCGTCTCGTCGAAAACCGCTTCGGTGTCGTGATCGTTGCCGAAAACGAAACAGCCCTGGATGCTGATTTTCAAGCGATGCAGATTGCGGATCAATTCGCGATAGGCGCTGGGATCGTTGAACCGCTTGCGGATGTCATTCAGGCCGGCCGAGGACATTGTCTCGAACCCAATGAGCAGTCCCGCGCAACCGCTTCTCGCCATCAGTTCCATCAATTCGGGATCGCGGCCGACGAGACTGGTGGAGAGACCGAACCAGCGCACGCCAAGGGGAATCATCGCGGTGAACAGTTCGCGCGCATGGTCCCGGTCGGAAATCAGGTTGAGGTCGATGAAGAGAATCTTCCTCGCTCCGACGCGGCGAATATCCTCGACGACATGCCCGACCGGCTTCTGGAATTGCTTGCGCCCCCAAGCCGAGGGCGAAACGCAGAACTCGCAATCATGGGCGCAGGCGCGCGTCGCCTCGAACACAGCCTGGGTGAGGTAATGGCGCTTGTCCAGGAGATCGCGGCGCGCGAACGGCAGGTTGGCGAGCTTGAAGTCGGGCGCCTGAACATATCTCCGTTGCAGGACGCCGGCTGCGAAGTCGAGCAGCAGTCGCGGCCAACTCTCCTCGGCGTAGCCGACGCAGAGAGCGTCCGCGTGTCGCTGCGCTTCCTCCGGCAGGAGCGTGACATGGGGACCGCCCAGCACGACCCTTACACCGCGCGCGCGATAGTGATCGGCAAGTTCATAGGCGCGGCGCGCGCTCCCGGTAATGACGGTCAGCCCGATGAGATCGACGTCGAGATCGAGAGGAACATCGCCCGCACCCTCGTCGAACAGCCTGAATTCGATGTCGAGTTCCGGCGGCGCCAATGCGACGAGGGTCGTCAGGGTCAGGGGTTGGTATCGCAGTGATTTCTTGAATATGCCGCTCTTGTTTCGATAGAGCGGTCCCTTCGGAGAAACCAAGGCGACTTTCATCCGACCCTCCGATGAAGGCGATCGCACGGCGAATCACCAGAGTATACGCCGCTCCCGGTGAATATCGAGCGTGTTCCGGAGAATGCGCGGCGGCGCGAGTGCGAACGAGAACTAGGCTTCGTCGAGAATCAACGCGGTCGACTTCAGGTCTCCTATGCGGGCGCCGGCTAGGGTGCGGGCCGCGTTGCGCGCGGCGATGTAACCGGGCCGCGAGAGAGGAACGCAAGCGCCGAGTTGTCCGATCGCGCGGGCGTAGGAATATTGCGGATTTTCGCTCAAGCCGCGTTCGACTTCGCGCGCTACGGCGTCGAGAGGAGTCGCCTCGTCGTCCAGCCAGATTTCGTAGTGCGGCCGAGGCGTCCTGCACGGAACCAGTGCGGCGGCGAAGGACAGGCGCGACAACACCCCAACGACGAAAGCCTCGTCCAGCTTCTCGCCGACCATGTCGCTGACCAAGCCCTCCCGCCCCAAGAACACGAGTCGCGGAGCGGCGCCTTCATATCCAAGGCAGCGAACGAGATCGCCCATCTCGTAGCGAGAAAGGCCGCCCCAGGTGGTGACGAGGATGCGATAGTCCTCCCCTTCGTCGAGTTCATGCGCCATTCGGGCCTCGCCGTCGCGTCCGATGAATTCGATGAACGTGCTGGTCAGTGCGGGCATGCTGCCAACGCCTCCGTTCCATGGCGTAGTGATTGCGGCTTCGGTCGCGAGCAGGCCCTTGGGCTCGATCGTCGCCTGCGGGCACAGGCCAGCGAGTTGACGGGCAAGGCTCGCCGAGCCCCCGTCCGCCCAGCACGAAATCGTATCCAGGCGCGGCCAGAGCGGCGCGGTGTCGAACCTGCGCTGTCCGAGGGCGCGCGCCAAGCGTGATCGCGCCGCTGGACTCGACCGTCGCCTGATTTCGTCGGCGCAAAGCGGCAACGCCCGAATCAACTCCACAAAGAAGGTCGGGCTCCAGACGGAGACAAAACTGAGGTCTTCGCACTCGACGAGATGGGCGAGGGTCTCGAGACGCCATTGTGCAACATCCTGGAACCCCGCCACTTCGAGCGGAACGGCCAGCAGAGGCAGGAGCGCGGCGGCGAGGTCGTCGCCGAGATAGGCGGCCTCCGATCTCAGGCCAATGGGGATTCCGCCCAGGGTCAGGCGCGGCGCGCGGGCTACCGGACTGATCGTCACGTAGACGCGACCCGCCGCGACGCCAGGGCGGCGTTGCGCGAGATTGGCGAGCCATGGCAGAACTGCCGCCCGAAAGCTGGCCAGACTCGCCGAGGTATAGGGAATGAGCTTCCGTCCCGACGACGTGCCACCGGTTTCCTCGAAGACGACTGTCGGGTCGCGAGTCAGGATATCGTCGGCCCCAGCCGCCACTTCGGCGATCGCCGCACGGAACGCGGCATAATCGCCAATAGGCGTCGCGCGCCGGAAATCTTCGACCGTCGCGATATCGGCGAAGCCGTGTTCGCGTCCAAACCGGGTCTGCGCGTTGCGAGCAACGATGCGGAGCAGAAGATCGGTCTGCGCCCTGTTGGGATTGGCGAGGGCCATCTGGAAAGCGGCATGGGGCGCCGCCGCCGCTCGGCAGATTGCGTCCCAGGCATTCATCGGCCGCGGCCTCGATCGAAAAGCCTTCGTGTCAACGGACGCATGTTGTCTCGCTTGAGTTCGCAGAGGCAAACCAACTCTTCGCCCATTACATAGCCGGGGTTCCGTTCAAGAAAGAAGCGGACGTCCGGGCGCTTGCGCTCGCGGTCGGAAATGCACGCCCATTCCCGCGCGAGATGTCCCTGCGAAGTCGCGAAGCGGACGACGCCGGCCTCCCGGTCATACGCGACGCCGAATCTATCCGACGCCAGCGAATCGCGGATGCCGGCGAGTCTCAGATCGATCGGCTTGCGCCAGTCCGGGATGAAATCGACGCCGAACGTGGGAAGATAGCGGTAGGTGCGGTGGCCCTTGACGATGAGCAGCCAATAAAGCGGAATCTCCGGCGCTTGCGACGCCAGCGCACCGATACGCTCAATCCAGGCGAAGGCGAAGGAGGGCGATCCCCAATGGGATTTGTCGATGACTGTGTCGCCGGAAAACACCACCTTGATGGTGGCGCCCTCGTACGTCCCGTTCATCACCACGAGCGTCGAAAACCCCCGGACGCAACCGTCCGGATCTCGCATCAGAAACACGCTGTCTTTGTTCGACAAGTCCCTGTCGAAACGCTCGAAGCTGACGCTATCGTAGTAGCGCCGAAAAAGCGTGAAAAGCGCATGCCGATCATCGCGTCCGAGCTTCGTCACCGCTTCAACCGTGGTCGTCAGCATCGCCGAACGCTCCGATGAATCCCGCGCTCCGCAGCTTCCCGAGTCAGGTAACATTCGGGTTGAGCGGCGACCGCTGGTTCGAGTCCGAATCGCATGCAGGATAGTCGGTCTGCTTCGATGTGTAACAGGGCCGGTCCATTCGCGGCCGATTCGAGATCGCCGTTTGACACGCCTCGCGACGGCTCGGTCCGACCCCAACGCCGCGCTCGGTATGAACCATCGACCCTCGCCGGCTCACGCGTCCCAACTACTGCCTCTCGTCGACGACGACGATCTCGCTGCGCCGCACGCCGAGCGCGGCCGCGAGCATCTTCAGACGCTCGCCGACGACTTCGCTGTCGGGCGCGCGCGCGGCGGCGCCGACTTCCAGCCGTACGCAGTCGGAGTCGATGCGCAGCCGCGCGCCGGCGAGCACCTCCGGCACGCCGCCGGAAAAGCGATAGGCCAGCAGGATCGCGCGGCCTAGAATCTGCGCGCGACGCCGCATCGCGATCGTGAGCAGGCCGCTCGCCGGGCCGAGCCAGGGCGCGTCGGGACGCCCAGCGTAGCGCGCGTGGATCGCCGCGGCGATGAACACCCGCTCGGCGTGATCGAGGCCGATGAACGGAAACTGCAGAAGCCGGCGAAAGCTCTCCTCGGCGCGCAGATCCGGGTGATCGCGCCAGGCGATGTCGGAGAGCGCGCAGACGGCGACGCGCAGGCGCGCGTCGGCTGGCCGCTCCCGAGCGAAGATATCCGCTGTCCAGGCGACGAGCGCAGGCGCGAAATCGGGCACGCGCGCCATCGGCAGTCCGACGAGTTGCGCGCCTTCGACAAGCGGGTCGAGATAGCGCTCCGCCTTGCTCAGTTGCGAATAGAGCAGGCCTTCACGCAGGCCGAGCGCAGAAAACACCACACGCTCGGGCGCGAGGCGCTTCAGTACGCGATCGAGCACGAGCGCGGCGGCCGGCAATGTCCGCGCGCGCCGTTCCGGCACGCCGGGCGTCGCGGCCAGTTTGGCTGGCGTCAGTCGCAACAGCGATTTTGCAAAGCCGCGCGCTTCCTCTATCCCCAGAGTGTAACCATGCACCACTTTGACCGGCGCCTTGACCGCCTCCATGTGCGCCTTGGCCAGCGCGCGCCATCCGCCGCCAACGGGATAGAACACCGGCTGACCAAGCGCGGATGGGAGATGCTCGTGCAAGATCGCATCGACCCGGCGCTTGGCCTCGGACGAACCGTCGGCAAGCATCGCTTCGACCGGCAACGCGCCGAGCGGCATGCTGACCCAGCGATCGCCGACATGATCGTCGAGCGCCTCGGCGACTTCGAGGCTGCCCCCGCCCATGTCGCCGACCGACCCGACCGGGCGGAAGAAGCCGGAGATTACGCCGAGCGCGGCGAATCGCGCTTCCTCGGCGCCGCTCAGGATGCGAACCTCCAGACCCGATTCGGCGGCTATCGCGGCCGCGAGCGCTGGCCCGTTCGACGCGCGCCGGATCGCTTCGGTTGCCGTCGTATCGATCTTGGCCACGCCCATCGCATTGGCGATGGCGCGAAACCGCCGCACCGCCTCGACCGTGCGGCGAAACCCCTCCGCCGCAATCGCGCCGGTTTGCGCGAGACCTTCGCCGAGCCGGCACAACGACTTCTCATTGAATCGTGGCAAGGGCGCGCGGCCGAGTTGCTCATAGACGACGAGCCGCACCGAATTTGAGCCGATGTCGACGATCGCATAGGGCGGACGGTGGGCGCGCCCGGCGCGTTCCGGATTGAGATCAAGCGGGCGCGATGCGGTCTCATCGGCGCTGGCGTTGTCCTGGACCATCATGGCGCCTCCCGCGAAGCCGTGGCGGGTTCCGGTCGGAACCTCTGCCGGAGAGGCTTCTAGCAGCTTGACAATCATTCTTCGCCATCGCCGATGGGATATGCCGCCATGGTCGCTTCGTCCGTGGCGGCCTTGACGCTCGACTTGCGCTCCGCCGAAGCATCGACCAGCGCGACAGCAGGCGCTGGCGCCTCCATGAGCTCAGATGTGACCGAGCCCCAAGCAGTAACCCCGTCACCCTGTCCGCAATCAACGACTTGCGGGGTCGATCGGCGCGGGACCCCATGCCGAGGCGCAGCAGCGTCGCCGCGATGATCGCTTCGACCGCTTCGCTGAGGCGCTCGACTCGCGGTTCGCCGCGCCGCGGCAGCAGCGAACTCGCCGTGCGCTCGGAGAGGTAGCGCCACGCACAGTGTGATCGACTGACCAACGGATCGGCTGCGCGGCACGCCCGGCCGGGTTCGCCAATCGCTTGCGATCGCCGGGAGGGGCGAAGCGAACACCGGCCTCCTGGCCCCGGGCGATCGCTTGCGCTCGCCCTGGCCTGACGGCGCGACGGCGGCGTGGCTCCGCGGCGCCGGGCGTTCAGCTTCGCGTCTCTCCGGCCGATGGCTCATCCCCTCGCCCTCTTGTCCCATCGACCCGCTGCTCGCTCCTGGACGGCCCAGGTCGGCGTCTGCGCCCCTCCTCGCCCGACAAATCCTTTCGGTGTGGAAACCTTTGGAAATGGATTTCTCGCCCGATCGAGGCAAATCAGAGGGTTGCAGGCAAATTGAAACCCGCGCGGGTCGGCGGCGCGCCGCCGTCCGGCTCCCCGCGCGCGGCGGCGCCCCGGGTCGCGTCGCCCGACAAATCCTTTCGTTTTGGATACATTTGGAAATACATTTTGCGGCCGATCGAGCAAAATCAGAGGATTGCAGGCAAATTGAAGCCCGC
>JBEKEI010000125.1:0-14278 GCA_050013915.1 Roseiarcus sp. | reverse complement strand
TCCTGGCTGGGGCGGGAGGATTCGAACCTCCGGATGGCGGAATCAAAATCCGCTGCCTTACCGCTTGGCGACGCCCCAATCCGATGGGCGGAACCCGGCCCACGAAGCGGCGCGACCATAGTGCGTGGCCCCTGCGATCGCAACCAGCCGGGGCGGCGCGACGTCGGTCGAATTTGACTTGACGCGCGGGGCGAGCGGCGCAATGTCCGCCGCGACCGCGTTGAACGGCAACCACGGAGGGAGCGCACATGAGCGTTGCTCACATTCTTGCGACCAAGGGCGGGGATGTCGTCACGACCCAACCGCACCGCACCTTGAAGGAGGTCGTCGAACTGCTCGCCAGCAAGGGCATCGGCGCGCTGGTCGTCGCCGACGCCGCGCGGACCGTGCTCGGCATCATCTCCGAGCGCGACATCGTCCGCGCGCTCGCCGCCGGCGGCGAGCACGCGCTCGGCGAGCCGGTCTCCCGCCACATGACCGCCAAAGTGTTCACCGTGACCGAGAACACCGCGATCGACAGCGTGATGGAGACCATGACCGCGGGGCGCTTCCGCCACGTGCCGGTCGTCGACAACGACAAGCTGATCGGCCTGGTGTCGATCGGCGACGTCGTGAAGTATCGCGTCAACGAGATCGAGACCGAGCATCGCGCGCTGCGCGACTATATCGCAACCGCCTGAACCTCGGGCGCGGCGCGCCCGCTCAGGTGAACCGCAGCAGGTTCTTGAACATGTTGGCGAGGAAGTTCGGCTCGGACCCGCCGGTCGGGGTGGTGCGCGAGACGAAATCGAACACCTTGCCGTCCTTGAGGCCATAGTTGGCGATCCGCTGGACCTTGCCGCTCTTGTCGAAATAGACGGCCAGGACGTTCTGGTCGGTCATGGTCGCGGGCATGAAGGCGAGCGAGCGCTGCATCTTCTGGCCGATGTAGTACCAGGCGTCGCCGCCGACGGTCGAGGTCGTCGACGGCGTGCCCATCAGGGCGAGCGCCTGCGGCTTGGTGGTCGCGCCGATCTTGACCTGCTCGATCGTGCGCTGGTCGGCGACATAGCCGCGGTCGAAATCGCCGTCATAGCCGAGGCATCCGCCCACACTCATGCCGAGCGCGAACACGCCGACCAACCTCAGGGCTCCGCCGCCCCCGGTCTTCAAAGCCCGCCAACCTCGCGACATCGTCGACTCCGCTTCACGCGCGCTTTTTCCTTGCCACGGCGGCCCATGATGCCTAACCCAGGCCGCTCATGGAACGCAAGGCTCGGCAATGATCCTCGCGCACTGGCGCGCCCGACGCGCCAACCGCGTCCTGATCGATCAACTTCACGGCAGGATCGTGGCCGCTTCGCGGCGACCCGCCCTCTATGTCGAATTCGGCGTGCCGGATCGCTACGACGGGCGGTTCGAGATGGTCACGCTCTACGCCGGGCTGGCGCTGCGCCGGCTGACCAGGCTTTCGGGGATCGGAACCGAACTCGCCCAGGAACTCGCCGACAGCGTGTTCCGCCACTTCGAAGTGGCGCTGCGCGAGATCGGCGTCGGCGACGTCGCCGTTCCCAGGCGCCTCAAGCGGATGGCGGAGGCTTTCTACGGTCGCAACAAGGCCTATGCCGACGCGCTCGACGACGACGATCTCGACCGGCTGGCCGCGGCGCTGGCGCGAAACGTCTACGGGGTCGCGGACGCTTCGGGCGCGCCGGCGGCCGCCCGGCTCGCCAGGCTCGTCCGCGCGACCGCCGAAGCGCTCGACCGGACGCCGCTCGAGACGTTCGCGCGCGGGGAGGCGGAATTTCCCGAACCGACCGACGCGCTCGCCGGCAGCGAGGCCGGACATGGCTGACGCCGCTCCTTTTTCCCGGGCGGTTCGCGTCGAATCCATTCCCGAAGGCGGTCTCGAACGCGCGATCGAGGCCAGCGAGGCCGAATGCCTCGCGCTCGCCCGGCTCAACGATCTCCACGCGATCAAGCGCCTGCGCGCGCGATTCACGCTGCGCCGCAGCGGGCGCGGGGCGTTCCGGGTCAATGGCGAGGTCCACGCCGAGGTCACCCAGACCTGCGTCGTTTCGCTGGAGCCGCTCGAAGTCGTGCTCGACGAGCCGGTCGACGTGCGCTTCGCCGCGCCCGTCGCGACCGCCCCGGTCAGGCGCGGGGCGCCGATCGCCGCGCCCGAGCCGACCGTCCTCGCGCTCGGCGACGAGGATCATCCCGATCCGGTCGTCGACGGCAAGATCGATCTGGGCGCGCTCGCCGCCGAGTTCATGATCCTCGCCCTGGACCCCTATCCGAGAAGGCCGGGGGCGGACTTCGAACCGCGCGCAGACGAGCCGTAGCGGCGCGCCGCGGCCATGCCTCGTCCCGGGCGCGCGCGGCGGCGCCAATCGGTTGCGTTGGGCGCCGAAGCCGCTATTGTCCGCGGCGTTTCGACCAGGAGGGACCCGCGCCGATCCCTTGGGAGGTTTTCACCAAAATGATCAAGGAGGTTCGCATAGCGCTCGATGCGATGGGAGGAGACAAGGGACCATCGGTCGTCGTGCCGGCCGCCGCGATCGCGCTCGTGCGCCGGCCCGACCTCACGTTCACGCTGTTCGGCGATCAGAAGCTGGTTGCGCCGATCCTCGACGCCCATCCGGCGCTGGCGCGCAAGGCGCGGGTCGCCCATTGCGACGTTTCGGTCAAGATGACCGACAAGCCGAGCCAGGCGCTGCGCGCCGGCCGACGCACCTCGTCCATGTGGCAGGCGATCGAGGCGGTGAAGAAGGGCGAGGCCGACGTCGCGGTTTCCGCGGGAAACACCGGGGCCCTGATGGCGATGGCCAAGGTCTGCCTGCGCACGATGCCGCAGATCGACCGGCCGGCGATCGCCGCGATCTGGCCGACGCTGCGCGGCGAGTCGATCGTGCTCGACGTCGGCGCGACGATCGGCGCCGACGCCCAGCACCTGATCGACCTTGCGATCATGGGCTCGGCGATGGCGCGCATCGTCTTCGACATCGACCGCCCGACGGTCGGCCTGCTCAATGTCGGCGTCGAGGAGATCAAGGGGCTCGAGGAGGTCAAGGCGGCCGGACGCGTGCTGCGCGAGGCGGGCCTGCCGCATCTCGACTATCGCGGCTTCGTCGAGGGCGACGACCTCGGCAAGGGCACGGTCGACGTCATCGTCACCGAGGGCTTCACCGGCAACATCGCCCTCAAGACCGCCGAAGGCACCGCCAAGCAGATCGCCCAATATATCCGCGACGCGATGAGCCACAGCTGGAGCGCCCGCGTCGGCTACTTCTTCGCCCGCGGCGCGTTCCGGGCGCTGCGCGAAAAGATGAACCCGGGCAATATGAATGGCGGCGTCTTCCTCGGTCTCGACGGCGTGGTCATCAAGAGCCACGGCGGCGCCGACGCCGAGGGCTTCGCCGGGGCCATCGAGGTCGGCTACGACATGGCGCGGCACGAGTTGCTCGGCAAGATTCGCGAGATGATCGCGCAGGCCAATGAGGCGCGCGCCCATCTTTCGCCCCCCGTCCAGGTCGAGTCCTGAGCGGTCGATGACAGGACAGCCCGTGCCCATGATCAAGCATCGTCTTCGTTCCGTCGTCCGCGGCGTCGGCGCCTTTCTGCCCGAGCGGGTGCTGACCAACGCCGAACTGGCGCGCACGCTCGACACTTCGGACGAATGGATCCAGCAGCGAACCGGCATCCGGCAGCGCCGGATCGCCGCCCCCGGCGAGACGACCTCCGATCTGGCCACCCGGGCGGCGCGCGCCGCGCTGATCGACGCCGGGCTGACCGGCGCCGATATCGATCTCATCGTCGTGGCGACTTCGACGCCGGACTACACCTTCCCGGCCGTCGCGACCCAGGTCCAGGCCAATCTCGATATCCATCATGGGGTCGCGTTCGACCTGCAGGCGGTCTGTTCGGGCTTCGTCTTCGCCACGACGACCGCCGACAAGTTTCTCATCTCCGGATCGCACAAGCGGGCGCTGGTGATCGGCGCCGAGACATTCTCGCGGCTGCTCGATTGGGAGGATCGCACCACCTGCGTGCTGTTCGGCGACGGCGCCGGGGCGATCGTGCTGGAGGCGCAGGAGACCGACGGCGGGCTCGCCTCGCCCGGAATCATCGCTTCGCAGCTTCGCTCCGATGGCCGGCACCGCGCCAAGCTCTATGTCGACGGCGGTCCTTCGACGACCCGGACGGTCGGCCATCTGCGCATGGAGGGCAGGGAGGTCTTCCGCCACGCCGTCGGCATGGTGACCGACGTCGTCAAGGCGTGCTTCGCCGACGCCGGCGTCACTGCGGCCGACATCGACTGGTTCGTGCCGCACCAGGCGAATCGGCGCATCATCGACGCCTCGGCCGACAAGCTCGGCATTGCGCCGGAAAAGGTCGTCATGACCGTGGATCTGCACGGCAACACCTCCGCCGCGTCGATCCCTCTGGCGCTCGAGGTCGCCTGCCGGGACGGCCGCATAGGGAAGGGCGACCTCGTCATGATCGAGGCGATGGGCGGCGGCTTCACCTGGGGCGCGTCGCTGATCCGCTGGTGAAAGCGCGAGCCCCGGCCGGGAATTCGACTGTATGCGCATGGGGTTTAGCCGCGGGCGCGGATCAACTCTGGTTGATGGCGTCCTTCGCGCGCGGGTTCGCTGCTATTGTCGATCCGAAATGTGGCGCGTCCTGCCGGCCGCCGGGCGGACGCTGCGCGCCGCGCGGCTGCGTGCCGCCCAAGCCGAGGTGAACGAATGAAGTTTCGTCGACTTGCCGGCCTGCTGGCGCTGATCGTCGCCGGCGTTGGCCTGTATTGCGTCTATGCCCCCGACACGGCCGAAAAATGGTCGCCGACGGCGGGCGGCTACGCGCGCAGGCTGAACGCGCTGCTGCCGGAGGCCTTCAAGGCGCGCCCGCAGCAGCCCGCGTCGGCTGCGCCCAGGGAGGCGCCGCCCGCCCCGGTCTCGGTCGCGCGCGCCGAGCGCGCCGACTTCCCGCTCTACCTCGAGGGGCTGGGCCAGGTGCAGGCCTACAACACGGTGACGGTTCGCACCCGCGTCGACGGCCAGGTCGTCAAGATCGGCTTCGCCGAGGGCCAGATGGTCGAGGCGGGCGACCTCGTCGCGCAGATCGATCCGCGCCCCTATCAGGCCGCGCTCGACCAGGCCAAGGCGAAAAAGTCCCAGGACGATGCCAACCTCGCGAACGCCAAGCTTGATCTCCAGCGTTATGCGACGCTCGCCAAGCAGAGTTTCGCCACACAGCAGCAGCTCGATACGCAGAGCGCGATGGTGTCGCAATTGATCGCGCAGATCGCCGCCGACGCAGCGGCGATCGACGCCGCCGCGGTGCAGCTCGACTATACGACGATCCGCGCGCCGATCTCTGGCCGCACCGGCTTCCGGCTCGTCGACGAAGGCAACATTGTCGCGGCGGCCCAGCAGACCGGGATCGTCACGATCGCCCAGCTCCAGCCCATCGCGGTGGTCTTCACCGCGCCGCAGGACGAAGTGGCGCGCATCAACCGCGCCCTCGCAGCGGGGGCGCCCGAAGTCAAGGCGCTGAATTCCGCCGACAGCACGCCCCTCGCCGACGGCCGGCTGACCGTGACCGACAACCAGGTGGACGCCGCAGCGGGCTCGATCCGTCTGAAGGCGGAATTTGCCAACAAGGACAGTGTCCTGTGGCCGGGCCTGGCGGTGTCCACGAGGCTGACGGTCGGCACGCTCGGCAATGTCGTCGTCGTGCCGGAGGCGGCGTTGCAGCGCGGCCCCGACGGCTTATTCGTGTATGTGGTCGACGACCGGGACCGGGCGGTGCTGCGGCCTGTGATCGTGCGGCGCCAGGACCAGGATCGCGCGGTGATCGAAAAGGGCGTCGATGAGGGCGAACGCGTGATCACGGCGGGCCAGTACGTCATCCAGAACGGCTCGCCGGTCGCCGTCAGCGCCGCGACCGCCTCGGGGAGCTGACCCATGAACGGCGGCGTATCCGGCGGCTTCATCCGACATCCCGTCGCGACCACCTTGGTGATGGCGGCGATCCTGCTGGCTGGCCTCGTCGCTTATCCGCTCCTGCCGGTCGCGCCGCTGCCCCAGATCGACTTCCCGACGATCACGGTGAGCGCGTCCCTTCCCGGCGCCTCGCCCGATACGATGGCCTCGTCCGTCGCCCAGCCGCTCGAGCGGCAGATCGCCCAGATTCCCGGCGTTTCCCAGATGACCTCGACGAGTTCGCTCGGCGCGACGGCGGTGACCGTGCAGTTCGATCTCGATCGCAACATCGACGCCGCGGCCAACGATGTCCAGGGCGCGATCAACGCCGCGTCCGGCCAATTGCCGAAGGATCTGCCAAGTCCGCCGACCTACCGGAAGGTCAATCCGTCAGACACGCCGATCCTGATCCTGTCCGTCTATTCCGACGTGGCGCCGATCACCGAGGTCGACGACAACGCCGAGAACATCCTCGCCCAGCAGATCAGCCAGATCTCGGGCGTCTCGCTGGTGCGCGTCGGCGGCCAGCAGACGCCGGCGATCCGGGTGCAGATCGATCCCGCCAGGCTGGTCGAGAAGAATCTCCAGCTCGAGGACATCCGCGCCCAGATCGGCATTGCGACAGTCGACAGCCCCAAGGGCAACATCAACGGCGCCAAGCAATCGTTCACGATTTTCGACAACGATCAACTGACGAAGGCGGAGGAGTGGAACAACGTCATTGTCGCCTATCGAAACGGCGCACCGGTGCGGGTGCGCGATATCGGCGAGGCGGTCACCGGTCCGGCCGACGACACCCAGGCGGCCTGGGGCAACGGCAAGCGCGACGTGTTTCTCGTCATCTTCAAGATGCCCGGCGCCAATGTCATAAAGACGGTCGCCAAGATCAACCAGACGATGACGCATCTGCAAGCGGCCATTCCCGCCAATATCCATATTTCCGTCCTGTCCGATCGCACCACCACCATCCGCGCCGCGGTGCAGGATGTGCAGTTCACGCTGGCGCTGACGATCGCCCTGGTTGTGATGGTCATTTTCATCTTTCTCAGGAGCGTGGCGGCGACGCTGATCCCGAGCGTCACCGTGCCGCTGGCGCTGCTCGGCGCCTGCGCGCTGATGTGGGCGGCGGGGTACAGTCTCGACAATCTCTCGCTGATGGCGCTCACCATCGCGGTCGGCTTCGTCGTCGACGACGCGATCGTCATGCTCGAGAACATCACGCGTTACGTAGAGCAGGGCGAGACGCCGATGCGCGCCGCCCTCAAGGGCGCCGGCGAGATCGGTTTCACCATCATTTCGATTTCGCTCTCCCTGGTCGCGGTCCTGATACCGCTGCTGCTGATGAACGGGATCATCGGTCGGCTGTTCCGGGAATTCGCGATCACCCTGACGATGACGATCGCCGTCTCCGCCTTCGTGTCCCTCACGCTGACGCCCATGTTGGCCTCGCGCTTCCTCAAGGAACACGCGAAGGAGAAACACGGCCGGCTCTACATGCTGAGCGAACGCGGCTTTGCGGCGCTTGCCGACGGATACGAAAGAGGGCTCGATTTGGTCCTGCGTCGCCAATTTGCCACGCTGATGGTCTTCCTCGCGACGGTTTGCGCGACCGGCTATCTGTTCGTCGTGATCCCCAAGGGCTTCTTTCCGCAGCAGGACACCGGCATCCTGTTCGGCAATTCCGACGCCCCGCAGGACATTTCGTTCGCGGCGATGATGAAGAAGCAGGAGGAGCTCGGCGCAATCGTCCAGGCCGATCCCGACGTCGACACCGTCGCTATGGCGCTCGGCGCCGGCGTCGGCACCACCGCGCAGAACAACGGGCGCATGTTCATCACCCTCAAGCCGCGCGAAGAAAGGCGCGCCAACGCGTTCCAGATCATTGCCCGCCTGCGGCCGAAGCTCGCAAAGGTCCAGGGCGCGCGTCTCTTTCTGCAGGCGGCGCAGGACGTCAACGTCGGCGCGCGCGCGGCGCGAACGCAATTCCAGTACACGGTGCAGGACGCCAACATCGACGAACTCAACGCTTGGATCCCGAAGATCATGGCGAAGTTCGCCACCCTGCCCGAACTGCGCGACCTCGCGACCGATCAGCAGAGCGCCGGAACGACGCTGACCATCGCGATCGATCGCGACATGGCGTCCCGATTCGGCATCCAGCCGCAGCTCATCGACGACACGCTGTACGACGCCTTCGGCCAGCGGCAGGTCGCCCAATATTTCACCCAGGTCAACACGTACAATGTGATCGAGGAAATCACGCCCCGGCTTCAGGGCGATCCGAACAGCCTCGACAAGCTCTATATCCGGTCGCCGAGCACCGGGCAGATGGTGCCGATGAGCGCGTTCGCCAGATGGACGACGGCCAAAATCGCGCCGCTGTCGATCAGCCATCAGTCGCAGTTCCCCGCGGTCACGATCAGCTTCAATCTCGGTGAAGGGGTGGCGCTCGGACCGGCCACCAGCGCGATACAACGCGCCGAAGGGGAGTTGCATCTGCCTGGCGCGTTGACGACGACGTTCCAGGGCAATGCGCAGGCGTTCCAGGATTCGCTTTCGACGGTGCCGCTGCTGATCCTCGCGGCGCTGATCGTCGTCTATCTCATCCTCGGCGTCCTCTACGAGAGCTTCATCCATCCCCTCACGATCCTTTCAACCCTGCCTTCGGCCGGCTTCGGAGCGCTGGCGACCCTCATGCTGTTCGGCTTCGAGTTCAGTCTGATCGGGCTGATCGGCCTCATCCTGCTTATCGGCATCGTCAAGAAGAACGGCATCATGATGGTCGATTTTGCAATCGCCGCCGAGCGCGACGAACATCTTTCGACCGAACAGTCGATCCGGAAGGCGGCGCTGCTGCGTTTCCGCCCGATCATGATGACGACCATGGCGGCGATGCTGGGCGGGGTTCCGCTCATGCTGGGCACGGGGACCGGTTCGGAACTGCGACAGCCGCTCGGCTACGCGATGGTGGGCGGCCTCCTCGTCAGCCAGGCGCTGACCCTCTTCACCACGCCGGTCATCTACATCTATCTCGATCGCCTCTCCAACTGGTTGTCGCGCGGCAGGACCGGGCGCGCGACAGCCTCGGCGGACGAAGCCGACGGCGTCGAGAAGGATTGGGGAGAAGAGCGGCCGCAAGCGGCGGAATAGCGCCGGGGCCCTGTTCGCCTCTCCGTGCCGGCGCTTCCGGCGAACGCCGTGGCGTCGGGTTCCTGCGCTGCGTCAGAACCGGCGGCTCTGGATCAGGCGCTGGGCGGCGATGATCGGAAGGTAGCTGCGCGGCGGGGTGGGTTTGGCGCCGGGCGAGGCGGTCCTGGCGGCAGGCGCAGAAGCCAGCTTCGCCGCCGCCGCCAAGGTCTGGTCGAACAAAGCGGGTGCGCCGTCGCCTGCGGCTTCGTCCTCGGCGACATCCTGCGCCGCCGAAGCCATCTGGCGTTCTTCCGGCGGGTCGAGGTCGGGCGCGTCACCCGTGGATTCATAGAGCGCCGTGGTCAGGCCGCCGGCCCCTGCGGCTGCGCCGGGCTCGTCCGAATCGCGGTCCAGCCGGCTCAGTGCGTTGGCGGTCGGTCCGGCGATGGCCACCGGCGCTGGCGCGGACGTCTGTCTCGGCGCGCCGCCGTCCTCGGTGGCCCGGCGTTCGGCGACCTCGCCGGCCAGTTCGTAAATGGCGCCCATGCCGGAGATTTCCACCATAAGCTTCGGCGCGTCGGCGATGACGACCGTCCGGATGGTCGGAACGGACGCGCGGTCGTGGGCGCGCTCCGCGCCGCGGGCGGAGGCGACAACCGAAATCGGCGGAGCGACCACGTAGGGCGGCGGCAGCGACGAATCCGGCGCGGCCGCCATATCGTTGGCGGGGATAGGCTGTTCGGGACAGGCCGGCGCACCGTCGATCGCCTCGGGCGGCGAATCGGCAGGTTCGTCATGCGGTGCGACGCCCTTGGCCGTCGACCGCCGGGAGCGCTCCGCGTCGGCCGTCCGGCCACGCTCGCCGGACGGGCCCGGCGTCTTCATCGCGGGATCGTCGAACCAGCCGCTGCGCTTGGCCCCGCCGGCGACGCCCGGCTCGGACGTCGACGGCGCCTCGGCCGCCCACTGACTTTCTGAAAAAGCGAAAGTCTCGGGATCGCAATCGAACACGGCGGCGAGCTGCAAGGCCGCTCTGTCTACGGCCAGCAACGCTCGATATTCGGGTTGTCGCGCCAATCGGTCTTGCAACTGCGATTTGACCTCGTGGAGCGCGGCGAGGACGTCCGAGAGCATATCCATTCCTGTCGAGGACGGGCTTCGACCTGAGCAGCTCTGGCTTGCGCGGGACTGGCGGGACGCACCCGCGGCCGCGCGGACCTTTGCGCCGCGCGGCAGCCGCGAGCTCTGTTTCGGCGAGCGCGTTGTCTCATTGTTAACCGCCGTCGGCTAATTAAAACCGATGGCGGACGGGAGATTCAGCATTTGCGGACGATGCAATAAGCCAAACTGATTCAAGGATATGACGAGGGTGATCGCGTGGGCTCGACCATGCGGGGGGCGGGGCCCGGCGTCGGGTTCCGGCGGGGACCAGCCAGCCGGGAAGGGATCATCGAACGTGCGACGAGGAATGGTTTCGCTATCGGCGCGACGGGACATCGGCGCGCGAGGGTCGTCCCGCTCCGATCGACGCTCGTGCGCGCGGTCGGGGCGATCGGGCGGCGGCTCGCGGCCGGTCGGCGCGCAAACTCTTTTTTAGGGGCGGCGCGCCCGTCGGCGCGGTTGCGGCGAGTTGGAGGAAATTCAGAAAATGACGCAATCGCAATCAGTGGCGAAAGTGGTTGAGCTTCCCGAGGTGCTGGATGTCATCTACGCCGCGCCGCTCGCGGAATCGCTGCTCGCGTTACGGGGCTCGAACGTCAGCGTCGACGCCGCGCGCGTGCAGCGGGTCGGAGCGCAGTGCGTGCAGGTGATCATGTCGGCGCTTGCGACATGGAAGGCCGACGAGGTCGCGTTTAGCGTCGTCGAACCCTCGATTGAATTCCGCGAGGCGCTCTGCCTGCTAGGCATCGGGCTGGGCGAAATCTCCGCGGAAGAAGTGGCGACATGAGCAAGGTCATACTGACGGTCGACGATTCACGCACGATGCGCGACATGCTGAGCCTTGCGCTCATAGACGCGGGCTTTCGCGTGACGCAGGCCGTGGACGGCATGCATGGCCTCGAGGTTCTGCGCGCGGCGGAAACGCCCGACGTGATCGTGACCGACATCAATATGCCCAAACTCGACGGGTTCGGCTTCATCGAGGCCGTCCGCAGGGATGCGCGGTTCCGGGCGATTCCGATCCTTGTGCTGACCACCGAGAGCGACGCCGCCAAGAAGAGCCGGGCGCGCAAGGCGGGAGCGACCGGTTGGATCGTCAAGCCGTTCGACGCGGTCAAGCTCGTCGAGGCGATTCGCCGCGTCGCGGCCTGAACCGGAAAGGGACCACGCGCTTGGACACGATGGCGACGATCAAGCTGACCTTCTTCCAGGAATGCGAGGAACAGCTCGTCGAACTGGAGGCGGGCCTCCTGGAGATGAACGAGGGCAACGCCGATTCCGAGACGGTCAACGCCGTCTTCCGGGCGGTTCACTCGATCAAGGGGGGCGCGGGCGCGTTCAAGCTCGACGATCTCGTGCGATTTGCGCATATTTTCGAGACCACGCTCGATCAGGTTCGCAGCGGGAGTCTCGCGCCGACGCCCGAAGTGATGAAGACCGTGCTGCGGGCGGCCGATATTCTCGCCGATCTCGTCGCGGCGGCGCGGGACGGGACGCAGGTCGACGAAGCCACATGGATTCCCGTGCTCGACGAGTTCCGGGCCCTCAGCGGCGGCTCGGAGGAGGCGAACGCCGAAGCGGTCGAACCGCTCGACTTCCAGCCGACGTTGATGACGTTCGACGACCTCGACCTGCCGGAAGCGGCGCCGGCCGAACGCCGGCAAAACTTCGCGATCCGTTTCAAGCCGAAGCGCGAGCTCTACGCGAACGCCAACGAGGCCACGGTGCTGCTACGCGAGCTCGGGCGGCTTGGCGACATGACGGTGGCCTGCGACGCCTCGGCGCTGCCGCTGCTCGCCGACCTCGAGCCCGACGGCGCCTATTTCGTCTGGACGATCGAGCTGGAGACCGCCAAGGATGAAGCGGCGGTCCGCGAGATATTCGAGTTCGTCGATGGCGATTGCGAGCTTTCGATCGAAGCTGGGACGAACGCGGCGCCGACGCAGTCGGATGTCGCCGCGCTGATCGAGAAGGTCCAAATCGAACTCAACGCCGAACCCTACCCGCCGGAGGCCGTCCAGGCGGCGCCTGCCGGCAAGCCGCCGGCGCCTCCGCGAGCCCTCGAGACGCGCGAGCCGGCTCACGAGCCGCCCGCGCCGCCGCCGGCCAAGACGGAGACCGCGAAGAATGAAGTCGCTCCGCCTGCCGCCACGATTCGGGTCGAGTTCGAACGGGTCGACCGGCTGATCAACCTCGTCGGCGAACTGGTCATCAATCAGGCCATGCTGTCCCAACGCATCATCGAGGCGGGTTTCGCCAGCGCCTCGGCGGTCACGGTCGGGCTCGACGAACTCGAACAGCTGACGCGCGAGATCCAGGAGAGCGTGATGGCGATCCGCGCTCAGCCCGTCAAATCGCTGTTTCAGCGCATGTCCCGAATCGTGCGCGAGGTGGCGGACGCGACCTCCAAGTCCGCGCGCCTCAAGACCGAGGGCGAAGGAACCGAGATCGACAAGACGGTCGTCGAACGGCTGGCCGATCCGCTCACCCATCTCATTCGCAACGCCATCGACCACGGGCTCGAAGGGCCCGAGGAGCGCGTCGCGGCCGGCAAGCCGCTCGATGGCGTCGTGCGGCTTTCGGCGGCGCACCGATCGGGCCGCGTGGTGATCGAGGTCGAAGACGACGGCGCGGGAATCAATCGCGCGCGCGTGCGGGACGTGGCGGTCCGCAAGGGGCTCATCCCCGCCGAGGCGCAGTTGAACGACAGCGAGATCGACAACCTGATCTTCCTGCCGGGCTTTTCGACCGTCGCCACCGTGTCGAGCATTTCGGGGCGCGGCGTCGGCATGGACGTCGTGAAACGATCGATCCAGGCGCTGGGCGGGCGCATTTCTATCGCCTCGCGACCCGGCAAGGGCTCCACCTTCACCATGAGTCTGCCTCTGACGCTGGCGGTGCTGGACGGCATGGTCGTTTCGACCAGCGGACAGACGCTCGTGGTTCCGCTGACGGCCATCGTCGAGACGCTGAGGCCCAAGGCGGGCGACGTGCATGCGCTCGGCGCCGGCGCGCACGTGCTGGCGATTCGCGACAGTTTCGTACCCCTGATCGACGTTGGCCGCGCGCTCGGATTTCGCACGACCCCATCCGATCCGCTGAACAGCGTCATCATCCTGATCGAGACCGAGGGCAGCGCGCGCAACGCCCTGCTGGTCGATGCGATCCAGGATCAGCGCCAGGTGGTCATCAAGAGCCTGGAAGCCAATTATTGCCACGTTCCCGACATCGCCGCCGCGACCATTCTCGGCGACGGGCGTGTCGCCCTGATTCTCGACGTCGATGAATTGGTCGCCCGCTCGCGCGGCGACG
Organism: Roseiarcus sp.; assembly: GCA_050013915.1. GTDB lineage: Bacteria > Pseudomonadota > Alphaproteobacteria > Rhizobiales > Beijerinckiaceae > Roseiarcus. The sequence goes on along the minus strand of JBEKEI010000125.1, from coordinate 707 downwards.
TCGCGCCGTCAGGCCTCGAATTTGCGGAAGCGGGTTGAACGATGTCCGAGACGACGGCACATACGCTCAAGGCCATCGAGTTGATGGCGTTCCGCATCGGAGCCCAGGAATTCTGCATCGACATCGGGTCGGTACGCGAGATCAGGGGCTGGACGCCGGCGACCGCGCTACCCCATTCGCCCGAGTTCGTGCGCGGCGTGATCAATCTGCGCGGCGCCGTGCTGCCGATCGTCGATCTCGCGGCGCGCCTGGGCCTCGAGTCGGTCGACCCGACGTCGCGCCACGTCATCATCGTGGCTCAGGTGGGGCGCCAGATCATCGGCCTGCTGGTCGACGCGGTTTCGGAGATTCTCACCGTCGGTGACGGGACGGTTCAGCCGACTCCCGACGTCGCGTCCGAAATGGCGAGGCGATTCGTGCGCGGCGTCCTGGCGATCAACGGGCGCATGATCAGTCTGGTCGCGCTCGACGATATCTTCTCCAAGACCCTGCGCGAGGCGGCGTGAAGACCATGGCGCAGCCCAAGCCTGTCGATCACGCCTACAAAGAGTCGGCGCAGGGCGACTTCTCGTTCACGAGCGACGATTTCGACCGGATTGCCGCGCTGCTTCATCAGGAATCCGGCATCCACCTGCAGAAATCGAAAGCCTCGCTCGTCTACTCGCGACTCGCCAAGCGGCTGCGGGCGCTCCGCATCGAGAGTTTCC
>JBEKEI010000124.1:0-14501 GCA_050013915.1 Roseiarcus sp. | reverse complement strand
GCTCGATGGCCGAGCTGGCTCATCGCATTGTAGAGATGGGTCACCGCGCGCGCCCCCGCGCGGAACGCCGCCTGCGCCTCCTCCGCGCTCGCCTCGGCATGGCCGAGGCTGACGATCACGCCGGCCCGCGCGAGATGCGCAACGAGATCGTTCGGGACCGCGGCGGGCGCCAGCGTGACGACCATCGCGCCCGCCCGGGCGTCGATCAGCCGGTCGGCGTCGGCTCCAGTCATCGCGCGGATGAAATGGGCGGGATGGGCGCCCTTGCGCCTGACGTCGATGAACGGCCCCTCGACATGGACGCCGAGCGCGCCGGGCGCCCGCGCATGCGCCTGCGCGGCGGCGGCGAGCGCGGCCTCGAGCGTCGCCGGCGCGTCGGTGATGACGGTCGGCAGCAGCGACGTCGTGCCGTCCGTGCGATGGGCGGCGAGGATCGCGGCGACGCCCTCGACCGTCGGCGTCGCGTTGAACAGCACGCCGCCGCCGCCATTGACCTGCCAGTCGATGAGCCCGGGCGCGAGCACGCCGCCGCCCAGATCGATCGCTTCGCCATGGCGCGGCCGGTCGGCGACCGGCGTCAGCGCGACGATGGCGGCGCCGTCGAGGACGAGCGCGCAATCCTCGCGCATCCGCTCGCCGTCGAACAGGCGGGCGCCGAACAGGACCTTCACGACCGGCGCCGCCGGTTTCGCGCCGATGGGGCTAAGCTCATGATGGAAAACAATTTTGCCTCCACTCCGGGGTCGAGTGGGTCACGAACGGCGATCCCGGTCAAGAGCCCCGCGGACTCCGCGCGGCGCCGCTTCGGCGCGTCATGGCGAAACATCGGCCGCGCGCAGATTGCCGAGGAACCTCCGCCAGGCCGGCGGTTCCGCCATCGCCCAGGCCGGGGCCGCCGCGCTCCGGGCGGCCGGCAGCGCCCGCATCCGGGCGACCAGCAGCCACGCGTCCTCGCGCTTCACGTCGACCCGGCCCTCGGCGATCAGCGCCAGCAGGCGCGCCGTTTCCGCTGCTCCGGCCCCCGCGCGCTCCGCCACCGCCTCGAACGTCAGCGACTTGAAGAACATGCCGCGCGCGACGGCGCACAGGGCGTCGCCGGCGCGCGCCTCCAGCCGCCCGGCCGCGACGAGGCGGCGGAACGTCGCCTCGACATTGACGAGCGCTTCGGTGAGCGGCGCATAGTCGAGCTCCGCAGGCGCGTGGAGCTGGGCGACGTCCGAATCGTCGACCCGCGCGCCGCTCGCATAAGCCTCGAAAATCGCGCCGATTCCGATCATGCCGAACGGCGCGCATTCGACGGCGCGCAAGGCCCCGATGCTCGCGCCGCCGAGCACGGCGACGCCGTAGCGCAGCGCGAACAGGATCTCCTTGTGCCAGGGCGCGGCGACATCCTCGTAGCGGCCGTCGACCAGGCCGATCGCCGTCGCTCCGTCGAGCACGGCTCTGGCGATGTCGCCCTGGCGCGCCGGGCCGCGGCAGCGCAGTTCGGGCGCGCGATCGAGCCGGCCGCCGGCGACTTCGCCGTAGAGCGTCGGGCCGACGAACAGGACCTTCATCGCCGCGCCGTCATTGCGCGCACCGCGCGCCGGCCGTAGCGGAAGCGGCGATCGCCCGGCGGGTTCTCGAGATCCGGGACGATGACCTTGGCGACGGCGTAATCCGGGTCGGCCGCTTCGAGCGTGGCGACGATCACCGAACGCGCGCCGGCGGCGGCGAGGCGCGCGACGAGCCAATCGACGTAGGCGGCGCGCTCGACCGGCGCAGCCGCCGGGCGGGGCGCCGAGCGCGAGGGCGCGAGCCTCACATAGGGCAGAAGGCTGGCGTCGATCCTGGTCTGGTAGGTCGCAGGATCGAAATCGTCGCGGATCGCCGAGATCGTCGTCAGCCGCGTCTGCGCCGCCTCGGTCACGGCGCGGATCGCGGCGCGCGCAGGATCGGGATGACAGCCGCTGCCGGCCGAGAGGTCGAAATGGCGCCAGAGCGCCTCCTGGCCGGTCGGCGGCGGCGAAAGGACGGCGAGAAAGACCGGGACGCCGACGTCGCTCGTGACGTCGAAGAGGCGCAGCTGCATGCCGGCGCCCGCGATGCGCGCGATCAGGCCGTCGAGCGCGACGTCGCCGAGTTCGGCGGGATCGCGGCAATGAGGGGCGATCTCGGCGTCGCCGCGCAAGACCCACAGCGCGAGCGCATCGCGCTCGATCCGCTCGCAGAGTCCGTGCAGCACGGCCTCCCAGAGAATATTGCCCGAGGCGAGGCCGTCGGTCGACTGCCAGTAGCGCGCGGGGGCGCGCGCGCTGCCGAGTTCTACGGCTTCCAGCGGCACCCAGACCGGCGCCCCGCGGAGGAGATCGAAGGCTTCGAACCAGTCGATGACCTCGCCGGGCTCGGGCGCGACGGCGCCGGCGCGCAGCAGGCTCGGCAGCGGGTCGGCGAGGCGCCCTTCGGCGGCGAGCGCGTGACCCGAGGCGGCGCGGCGCGGCAGGTCGAGCCGTTCGGCGACGGCGACCTCGACCGCCTCCATCGCAGCCGAGGCCTGGGCGGCGGCGTCGGTCAGGCCCTTGCCTTGGGCAACGGCGAGGGTGCGCGCATTGGGCCGCACGGCCGACCAGACGGGGATGCCGATGTGATCGAGGCCGGTGACCCGGGCGAGGCGGGTGACGCCGAACTCGGAAAAGCGCGGCCGCATCGCAGCGATGGTGTCCTCGGCGGGACGCGACCGGTCGAGATAGGGGGAGGCGAAACCGCACGTCTCGAGGGGCCGGCCCGGGAAGGGCGCCGCCCCGGCGAAACGGCGGGCCGCCGTCACAAGGACTAGGCCGGGTGGTACGCGTGGGACGCGGCGTGCGCCCTGACCTCGACGACAATCGTCCGATCGGAATCGCTGGCGATCTCGCCGGCGACGACGTCGTTGTCGATTTCGGATACGACCGCGCCGTCGACATCGACGAGCCAGGTCTTGTTGTCGGTCTTCGAATGCATGATCGTCAGTCGCGTCATTTCATAGCCTCCAGTTCGAGCCGGACCCAACGTCCAGCCGGCCTCATGCGAACCCCGCCATCCGGAGCCCTTCAGAGTACTGTTGCACGTGGCCGACGTCACGGCATGGCATGATCGACAACCACTGCGCCAATTTGAATCCCGGGTTATATTCCATGAGCTCCGCCCTCAGCCGTTGGGCCGCGACCCGTTCGCCGAGCATGGCATGGCTGGCGGCGGACAATCGCAAGGCAGGCAGCGGGTTTTGCATATTCGCGATCTCGTCGAGCGCCGCCCGGTATTCGCCGATCTGATAGAGCCCGCCTGCGAGTATCCAGTGATCATTGTCGGCGCCCCGCCGGCCGAGTTGCTTCGACTCGGCGAACAGCCTGATCGCTTCCCGCGCGTCGCCGTTCGAGATCAGAGCGTCCGCGAGATCGACCTGCACATCGAGGTCGATTGGATTCAGGCGCATGCTGTGCCGCAGATTTTCGACGCTCTTGTCGAACTTCCTCGAATACAGCTGCGCGTAGCCCAGCTTGTGAAAGCCCCGGTAATCGTCCGGCGAGATCGAAAGGATCATGCGCGCGATGCGCTCGGCGGTGTCGAGCAGCGACGGCTCCGGATTCATCCGAACCAGCCATTCCAGCACATAGGAGTGGGCCATGCCCGCCAGGGCCGGAATGTGATTCGCCGTGACGCCGATCGCCGCCTTGAACAGCGCGCGCGCGCGCCGGATCGAGGGGAGATCGATCGTGCGCAGCAGCCGCTGACCCTTGATCGACAGGCGGTAGGCGGACTGGCCGTCCGGGCCTGCGTCGAGCAGCTGAAGCTCGCGGTTCTCGATCTGGCCGACGATCGAATGAACCATTGTCGCCACGGCATCGGCGATCGCATCGGCGCCCTCAAAATCGCCGGCCCACAGAATTTCGCGCGTCGTCATGCCGACGAGCCGGACGATCATGCCGGGCGCGCCGCCGCGGCGGGCGCGCACTTCGACGGCATAGTCGACGTCGGCGACGGCAGGCGGTCCTACGGCGCCCGGCGCCGGCCCCGGCAGCGTGACGACGAGGGATCGCGTCTGCGAGAGCCGCGACGCCAGTTCATTCAGGAAATCATTGACCAGATCCTGGGCGAGGCCGGAAGTTTCGGTCGGCCCCGGCGCAAAGATGGCGATCCGCGGCTGGCCGCCGGCCGCCGCCAGGGCCTTGATGGAGGGGATGCGCGCGCCCGGCTCGGACTCGAATTGGGGCACGGCGATCACGGGTGGCAATTGCGCGATATTGGACAAGGTCTGATAGAGGTCGCGCGTGGCGGGCGACGGCCTGCATCCGAGTTCCTTGCCGAGCAGCCGCTCGAGGCGTTCATAGAGCCGACGCACGGCGGCGTTGTCGCCGCGCGCGGCGTAGGTGCGCATCAAGGCCCTGTAGCCGGCCTCCTGGAACGGCTCGACGGCGATCAGCCGGGTCGCCGCATGAAATCTCAGACCGCCGCTCGGGTCCTCCTGGCCGCCGTCGTCCTCGCGGCTTTCGACGAATGGCAGCACGGCGCCGACGAATTCGGCGCGCAACAGGGCGCGCTTGGCCGACAGCCAGGCCGAGAGCTTCTCGCCGTTCTCGTGCATGCCGCCGAGCAGATCGCCGGCATAACGCTCGCAGATCGTCGCGATTCTCGACTCGCTGTCGGCGGGGATGGCGGCCCGGAACGCTGCCACGTCAATGTCGGCGCCGTTGGATTTGAGCGCGATTTCGTCGTCGTCGATGTCGAACAGGCGGACGCCCAGCGAAGCCTGAAGGCCACGGAGCCGCAACAGGAGCTGCCGCAGATTGCCCGACTGGCGCTCCTTCTCGAGCCCTTCCCAGAGGAAGCGCGCCGCCGATTCCCGGCTCGCGCGCATCGTCGATCCCTCGAGCAGCAGATAGGCGGCAAGGGTGAGCCCCATGCGCGGGATCTTGAGCGGATGTCCGCTCGAATCGGCGGCGTGGGCGCGGCCGAGCAACGCGAGTCTCACCCGGGCGTCCGGTCCGCCGCTTCGCACGATTTTCGTGAACTGATTCATTACATATCACCCGGACGCCGCTCGTAGATCGTAGCAGAATCGCCTCGTCACACAATCGTCGACGACGGGCAGGCGCATTCTGTGACGCCATTTTGTGACGATCCGCCCTCGGTCCGGCAAAGATTCCGCTCGCGCGGCTTGACTGAACAATAATTTCAGATAACTCTGGCGCATAGAGTTATCTGAAGGGAGATTGTCATGGATTCGCTCGCTGCCGTTCGTCCTATCCGCTGGGCTCTCGAAACCGCCGGCGTCGCCGGCCTCGTCGTCGGCGCCCTGCTCGCCGCGCCGCTGTCCGAGCCGCCCGCGCTCGCCTCGATCCACGACGGGGCGGCCGCGATCAGCCGCGCCGACATGCCCGCCCCGAGCCTGTTCCGGGCGCGCGACGGCGCTTCGCTCGTCTACCGCCTCTATCCCGCCGCCAACGGCGCGACCAACCGGCTGGCGATCCTCGTCCACGGCTCCTCCGGCTCCTCGACTGCAATGAACGCGATCGCGAAAGCGCTCGTCGAGGCCGGCGTCGCGGCGGTTGCGATCGACGCGCGCGGCCATGGCGGATCGGGAACCCGCGGCGACATCGGCTATATCGGCCAGCTCGACGACGATCTCGCCGACCTCGTCGCTGAGCTGCGCCCGCGCTTTCCCGAGGCGCGGCTCGCGCTGGTCGGCCATTCCGCCGGAGGCGGATTCGCGCTGCGGATCGCCGGCGAGCCCGAGGGCAAGGTTTTCGACCGGTTTGTGCTGCTCGCGCCCTATCTCGGCTATTTCGCGCCGACCAATCGTCCCGCGGAGGGGCCGGGCCGCTGGGCCGAGCCCGACCTGCCGCGCATCGTCGCGCTGAACATTCTCAGCCGCGTGGGACTCGACTGGGGCCAGTCGTTGCCGGCGATCGCCTTCGCGACCAGGTCCGGCACGTCGCGCTACTCCTATCGGCTGCTGAACAATTTCGGGCCGCCGATGGACTGGGCAGGCGCGTTCGCCGCCGCGGCGGCGCCCGTCGACGTCATCCTCGGCGAAAAGGACGAGCTGATGGCGGCCGACCGCTACCCTGACGCGCTCGCGCCTTTCGCCGCCAATGTCCATCTGACGGTGCTGCCGGGCGTCGATCACATGGGCGTGGTGCACGAACCCGCCGCGCTCGCCGCGATCGTCGCCGCCGTCAGGCAATAAAGTCGCCCGAAGCGCCCGAAGCTTTCCCATTGAAGGATCGCCGCCATGTCGCTCGTCCCGTCGCTTTCCACCGCGCTCGCCTCGGCGCTGTCTCTGTTCGGCCTCGCCGCGCTCGCCATCGTCGCGCTCCTCGCCATGCCGCTGCGGCGCCCGCCGCCCCTCGCCTCGATCCTGGAGGGCGCCATGAAGATCGGCGCCGTCGAGCGGCCGGAGCTCAGCCGATTTCAGGCGCGAGACGGGAGCTGGCTCGCCTATCGGTTCTATCCCGCCGTCGACGGCGCCGCCGACCGCCTCGCGATCCTCGTCCACGGGTCGTCCGCCTCGTCGGACTCGATGAACGAAGTCGCCCGCGCCCTCGCGCGGGCGGGCGTGGCGACGGCGGCGATCGACGCGCGCGGCCACGGCGCGTCGGGGACGCGCGGCGACGTCGGCTATCTCGGCCAGCTCGACGACGATCTGGCCGACCTCGTCGCCGAACTGCGTTCCCGCCATCCCGAGCCGCGTCCCATTCTCATCGGTCATTCCTCGGGCGGCGGTTTCGCCCTGCGGATCGCCAGCGGGCCCATGGGCAAGCTGTTCGGCCGCTTCGTCCTGCTCGCGCCGTATCTCGGGCCCGCAGCGCCGACCAGCCGGCCGAGCCGGTGGGCGATCGCCGACGTCCCGCGGATCATCGCGATAGGCCTGCTGACGCGGCTGGGCGTCGACTGGGCGCAGGCGATGCCCGTGATTGCCTTCGCAATCGCGCCCGACCGGGTAAAATTCGTCACGCCGCGCTATTCCTGGCGGCTGCTGTCCAATTTCGCCGCCCCCTGGGACTGGAAGCGCGGCTTCGCGGCGACAGCGGCCCCGATCGACGTGATCGTTGGCGACGACGACGAGATGATGTACGTCGACCGATACGAGCCGGCGCTGTCGCCCTACGCGGCGACGACCCGGGTCCGGCGCGTCGCCGACGTCGATCACATCGGCATCCTGCATCGGCCGGGCGCCCTCGCCGCGATCGTCGCGGCGGCCAGACAGCCTGCGCCGAATTCTTCTGGCCCAGCGGCGGACCTCGGATGACCATCGACCGGAACCAAGCCGACGCCATGCTCGCCGACATCGAGGCGATCTCGCGCAGGGTCAAGCAGTCGACGATCTACCGCGTGGCGAGCGTCATGTTGATGTTCTGGGGCGCGGTCGTCGCCGTCGCCAATGTCGCCGCTCTGTTCGACGGGCGCTGGGCGGGCTGGTCGTGGGCCGCGCTCGACCTGTTCGGCGTCGCCGGCAGCGTCGCGATCTTACGGGGTAGCGCGAAGGGCGAGCCGTTCGGCCCGCGCCTGCTTCTCGGCTTCGCGATCATGGTCGGCTTCGGTTTCGTCTGGTCGACGCTGTTCGGCCATTTCGGTCCGCGCGAGCTCAACGCCTTCTGGCCGACTCTCTTCATGTTCGCCTATGCGATGGCGGGCCTGTGGTTCGGCTTCGCATTCACCATCATCGGGGTCGGCCTCGCCGCGCTTGTCGTGGCCGGCTACTATTGGACAGGGGAAACCTTCGGCCTCTATCTGGCGGCGGTCAACGGCGGCGGGCTCATCGTGTGCGGCCTCTGGATGCGGCGGGCCTGAGCGATGAACGCGCCCGACGAAGTCATCCATCAACCGGTCCGCCTGCGCATCATGGCCGCGCTCGCCGCGCTCGGCCCCGCCGAGGACGGGCTCGACTTCGGCCGGCTCAAAGCGCTGACCGGGGCGACCGACGGCAATCTCGGCGCCCATATCGACCATCTCGCGCGCGCCGGCTACGTCGAGGTCGCCAAGGCCTTCGTCGCGCGGCGCCCGCGCACGACCGTGAAGGCGAGCGCCGCCGGCCGCGCCGCCTTCGCGGCGCATGTCGCGTTCCTGCGCGCGATCATCGCGAGCGGCTGAAGCGCGCCGAATCGGCGCAGGCCCTAGAAACTGGACGGCCCCGCGCAAGCTACGGCCCCTACATATGAGACAGCTCCCTCCGAGAGCTGCGATCGCTCCCTGCGGAAGCGACCTCATCGCGCGCTCGATCACGGTGGCTGTCAGGCCTCCGCGGGGGCGGGGGAATGAGCATGGCGGAATCAGCGGCCGGGAACGACGCGCTCGGGGAGCGCCTCGCCTTCATCGGCATGGATCAATCCAGTCGGACGGCGCTCGCCGGGCTGCAGCCGCTGATCAGCAAGGCGATCGCATCGGCGCTCAACGCTTTCTACGACAGGGTGAAGGCGACGCCGGAGACGCGAAAGTTCTTCGGCGACGAAGCCCACATGGCGCGCGCGCAGGCGATGCAGGAGAGCCACTGGGGCACGCTGGCGGCAGCGCGATTCGACGATGAATACGCGAACGCCGTTCGCCGGATCGGCAAGGTCCACGCGCGCATCGGCCTCGAGCCACGCTGGTATATCGGCGGCTACGCCCTGGTGCTCGAGCAGTTGATCCACGCCGTCGTGCGGGAGCAATGGCCGCGGCTCCTGCAATTGGCCAAGCGCCGCCCGGAGGGTGTCGCCGAGACGCTGTCGGCGCTCGTCAAGGCAGCGATGCTCGACATGGATCTCGCGATTTCGGTCTACCTCGAAGCCCTCGACGAGCAGCGCCGCATCGCGGAGGGCGCGCAGGAGAACGCCAAGCGCGAAGCCGCCGCCGCGGTCGCGGCGATCGGCGAGGGGCTCGCCAGGCTCGCCGCCAAGGACCTCACCTATCGGCTGGCGTCCGACATTCCGGAATCGTTTCGCAGGCTGCAGGCCGATTTCAACGCCGCCATCGCCCAGATGGAACAGGCGATGCAGAGCGTGGCGGGCAGCACGGACGCAATCCACTCGGGCACCCAGGAAATTTCGACCGCCTCGGACGACCTTTCGCGCCGCACCGAGCAGCAGGCCGCGAGCCTGGAGCAGACCGCCGCCGCCCTCGACGAGATCACCGCCACCGTCAAGAAGTCGTCCGAAGGGGCGGCCCACGCGCGCCAGGTGGTCGCCGCCGCCGTCGGCGACGCCAAGAACAGCGCGATCGTCGTGCGGCAGGCGGTCGCGGCGATGGATGCGATCGCCGGATCGGCAAAGCAGATCAGCCAGATCATCGGGGTGATCGACGAGATCGCGTTCCAGACCAACCTGCTCGCGCTCAACGCCGGCGTCGAGGCGGCGCGGGCGGGCGACGCCGGCCGGGGCTTTGCGGTGGTCGCCTCCGAAGTCCGCGCGCTCGCCCAGCGCTCGGCGGAGGCGGCCAAGGAGATCAAAGGGCTGATTTCCGCCTCGACCGCGCAGGTCGACGCAGGGGTGAGATTGGTCGCCGAGACCGGCAAGTCGCTGGACCGCATCATGGCGCAGGTCAGCGAGATCAACGAAGTCGTCGGCGAGATCGCGGCGGGCGCGCAGGAGCAGGCGACCGGGCTGGAGCAGGTCAACACGGCGATCAACCAGATGGATCAGGTGACGCAGCAGAACGCAGCAATGGTCGAGCAATCCACCGCCGCGAGCCATTCCCTTTCGCAGGAGACCGAGCAATTGTCCGACCTGATCGGGCAGTTCGTGGTCGGCCGGCCGGTCGGCGACAATGCGTCGGGCCGGCAGCGGCAAAAGGCCGCGCCGCCCGATTCCGCCCGGTCGTCTCAACCGGCCGGTGCGACCTGGTCGCGCCCCGAGGCGCGCAAGGCGGCGCGGGCCCCCCGCGTCGCCGCCAAGTCGGTCGCCAATGGCGCGCGCGCCGCGATCGACGAGGCAGGGTGGGAGGAGTTTTGAGCCGCGGACGCGAGATCGGCCGATGAACCCTGCGGCCCTGCTGCAACTCGCGGCCGCGACCGCGATCTTCGTGATCGCGGCGGGGGCCGCGAAATCCTGGGCGCTGGCGCCGAGCCTCGGCAAGATGGCGCTGACCCTTGGGCTGTACACGGTCGGCAACCTCATCACGCTGCGCCTCGTTCGCGCCTTCGGCATGTCGGCCGCGTTCAGCCTGACTGCGGTGATCCAGCTCGTGGCGATCAACGCGATCGCGGTCCTGGCGTTCGGCGAGAAGCTCGGACCGGTCGAGGGGCTCGGCGTCGCCTTGGCGATCGTCTCCGTCGCGCTCATCCTGCTCGGCCCGGCGCTGAGCCGCTCCTGAACGCGGCGCGGGCGCGGAGCCGGCCTGCCGCCGGACAGGCGGGCGCTCCCCGCGACGTCAGCCTCGATCAACGCATTGCACGAATATTGCTTTGCGCGAGGCGGAAAGGAAATTATCAATGGTGGACAGATTCCGAATTGCATCGCGCGTATTCGCGCCGACGATTCTCGCCGCGGGCGCCTTCGCGCTCGCCGCGCCGCAAGCCTCGTCGGCGCATGTCGAAGGCCTCTATTGCGCGTCGGTCGCCGGCCCGCACGACCGCATCATCGGCGCCGGGGGCTCCTGGACTGCGCTCACGCCCGATCAGCTCGAATTCGCGCGCGGCCTCTGGGCGAGCATGCCGGCCTCGCACGCGCGGCTCCCGCTCGGCCACGCCGCCTTTCTTTCACGTGGCGGAAACGAGCCCGCCGACAGCGTCTATTTCATTGACGACGGCATGATCTGCGCCAGAATGTTCGTCTCGCGCGGACTCGCCGAGCGCATCGTCGACGTCGGCGCCGGCCTCATCACGCACAGCGGCGACGCGTCGTGACCTGACATTCGCGGGAGGCGTCGTGCGTCGCCGTCTGGAGGAGGCCGATGAAAGTCGCGCTCATCGGGGCCACCGGCATGGTCGGTTCGCGCATTCTCGCCGAACTCGATCGCCGCGGCCACGCCGTCACCGGGATCGTCCGCAATCCCGAAAGGGTTCCGGTCTCGACCAACGTGGCCGCGAAGAAGGGCGACGTCGACGACGAGCGGGGCCTCGCCGCGTTGCTGGCGGGTCATGACGCCGCCATCAGCGCCGTGCGTTTCAGCGCGAGCGACCCGGACAAGCTCATCGGCGCCGCGAAGGTGGCCAAGGTCGGGCGCTACCTCGTCGTCGGCGGCGCAGGCAGCCTCGAGGTCGCTCCCGGCGTCAGGCTGTTCGACACGCCGGAATTTCCTGCGCTCTACCTCGCCGAGGCCAGGGCCGGCGGCGCCTTCCTCGGCCGGTTGCGTGAAGAGACGGCGCTCGACTGGACCTATCTGTCGCCCTCGGCGGCGATCGCGCCGGGCGCGCGCACCGGCAAGTTCCGGCTCGGCGGCGACGCTCTGCTCCGCCACGCGGGCGGCAGCAGCATTTCGGCCGAGGATTTCGCCGTCGCGCTGGTCGACGAGTTGGAAAGGCCCGCCCATTCGCGCCAGCGCTTCACGGTCGGCTACTGAGCCGCAGAACGCGCCGGAACTGCCGCGTCGGACGCGCCGTATCGGCGCCGCCTCGCGCGCGAAGCAGAGGGCGCGCGCGACCGGCGCACTCGTCGCCTAGGCGGCGTCGACCTCGATCGTGAGATGCGAGAGGCAGCCAAACCGCGCCAGCCGCGCCCGATAATAGGCGGCGCCGCGTCCCTGCGCCGTCACGACAGAGACGATGGCGCCGAGATGGCCCGGCCCCAGTCGCCACAGATGGAGATCGGCGAGCCGGTCGCCGCCGGTTTCGATCTCCGCGCGCAAATTCGCCGCCAGGCGCGGATCGGGATTCAGGTCGAGCAGTACGGCGCCGGCGTCGCGGATCAGGACGAAGGACCAGCTCGCGATGACGAGCGCGCCGACGATTCCTGCGAGCGGGTCCATCCACAGCCAGCCGGACAGGCGCGCCAGCGACAGCCCGACGATCACCAGGACCGAAACGGCCGCATCGGCGATGACATGGACCAGCGCGGCGCGCATGTTGTTGTCGCGCGCGACGCCATGGGCGTGGCCGTGCTCCTCGAACGCGACGGCATGGGAGTCCTCGCCGATCCGCACATACGCCGCGAAGGCGTGGGGCTCGGGAATTTCGTCGGTCGATTCGAGGCAGCCGCCGCGCTCGGCCATCGCGAACATCTGACGGGCGCCGTCCGGCCGGACGGTTTCCACCGTCGTCTCGCCCGCTGCCGGCGTCGGCCGCCCCTGTCCGCGCAGCCGAAAGCGCGGCGGGACGCCGGCCTCGAAGATTTCGAGAACAACGGCGCCCGCGCGCGTCTCGACCCGACGCGGCTCGTCATGGACGTGAGGACGGGCATAGCCGTGCGAATGCCCGTGCGCATGATCGCCCGCGCCCAGCAGCCAGGCGCTCGCGACATTCACCGCCAGTCCGAGGCAGGCGATCGGGATCGCCTCGGCGAAATCGATGGCGACCGGCGCGAACAGCCGGGCGATCGATTCATAGCCGATCAGCGCGGCGATCATGCCAAGGACGATCGCGCTCGCGAAGCCCGCGAGATCGCCGACCTTTCCCGCCCCGAAGGTGAAGCGCGGATCGGTCGCATGGGTGCGCGCGTAGACATAGGCGAGCGCGGCGAGCAGGAGGGCGCCGGCGTGCGTGCTCATGTGCAGCCCGTCCGCGACCAGCGCGATCGAGCCGAACAGGAGCCCCCCGACGATTTCGCCGACCATCATCGCGCCGCATAGGACGATCACCGCCCAGGTCCGGCGTTCGCTCCGCGCATGATCCGGGCCGAGGAAGACGTGGCTGTGGGCGGGCGCCGCAATCAGGCTGTCGTCGCTGGTCATGGTTTTGCTGGTCTCCGCCCCGGTTCGGCGCTCGCATCGACGCGGAGGACGCGTGGGATGCGCGCCCTCCCCGTTTCAAAGGCATTCGGCGGGCTGCTTCAACTCGCGAAGCGCGGGACCGGCCGCCGCGTCGCCCCCTTCGAGGCGATGCTCGATGCAATCGTGGATCGACTCGCGCTGGGCGCTGGCCACCGCAGTCCCCACCGCTTGCAGTTTCTGGGTATCATCGAAGCGGCGCCCGCCTGCCTCGAACATCGCGAGATCGGAGCCAAGATGCCGGTGCGCCCGCTTGAGGCGCGTGACGATTTCGGGAAGGCAGGCGTGCTTCATCGCGCGCCCGCGGGGGCCGCGCCGGCGATTGTGCCCGCCGGGCCCACCAGCCGGGCGAGGCCGTCAAGGTTGCCGCGACCGCGCGCGGACGCTGTCGATTCTCCGGCCATAATCCCAGCGCTTCCTGAGCCGCTCGATCGGAAGTCGGCCTATCCCGATGGATAGGTTCAGTCAACCGGACGCCGGGAGCCCGCGCTCGTCGAGGCATCCCGACGCGCCGACGGAGCCGCAGATTTCACGCCCGCTCGACGCAATCGAACTCGGATTGCGCCAGCCCCCGGACCCGACGACGTATTTTCCACCGCCTTGCCCGTCGCCTCGCGCCGCCACGGCCGCCTGCCCTCCGGCGTTCGGCGCCCAAACGGCAAAGCGGTCTCGCCATTCCGGCGCCGCCACGCGATTGCTCAAACTTCGTGCAGAAGGCGTCGCGTTTCCAGCGGAAACTGCGGCGCGGGCGCTTCGGCGAGGCCCGGCCCGCGTCACGCTTTGCCTCGTCCCGGCCCGGTGCTATGACGCAAGCGGCGTCCGCGCGCCGCATAATTCGCCAAGGGAAAGGCAAGCGATCCATGGCCAAGATCAAGGTCGACAAACCGGTCGTCGAAATCGACGGCGACGAGATGACCCGGATCATCTGGCACCTCATCCGCGACAAGCTGATCCATCCCTATCTCGACGTCGAACTCCAATATTTCGACCTCGGGATCGAGCATCGCGACGCGACCGCCGACAAGGTCACGGTCGATGCGGCGGAGGCGATCAAGGCCTGCGGCGTCGGCGTCAAATGCGCGACGATCACGCCCGACGAGGCGCGCGTCGAGGAATTCAAGCTCAAGGAAATGTGGAAGAGCCCGAACGGGACGATCCGCAACATTCTGGGCGGCGTGATCTTCCGCGAGCCGATCATTTGCCGGAACGTGCCGCGGCTGGTGCCCGGCTGGACCCAGCCGATCGTTGTCGGCCGTCATGCCTATGGCGACCAGTACCGCGCGACCGACTTCAGAGTCCCCGGCAAGGGCCGGCTGACCATCCGCTTCGAGGGCGAGGACGGCACGGTCATCGAGAGGGAAGTGTTCAAGTTCCCCGGTTCGGGCGTCGCGATGGCGATGTACAACCTCGACGACTCGATCCGCGACTTCGCCCGCGCCTCGCTGAACTACGGCCTCCTGCGCAAGTATCCCGTCTACCTCTCGACCAAGAACACCATCCTGAAAGCCTATGACGGCCGCTTCAAGGACCTGTTCGAGGAAATCTACCAGACCGAGTTCAAGCCGAAGTTCGTCGCCGCCGGGATCACCTACGAACACCGGCTGATCGACGACATGGTCGCCTCGGCGCTGAAATGGTCGGGCGGC
>JBEKEI010000123.1:0-14744 GCA_050013915.1 Roseiarcus sp. | reverse complement strand
CACGACCCTTCGGCTGAAGATGTCGATGATCACGTAGAGGTGGAAATAGGTCCATTTGGCCGGCCCCATCAGCCTGGCGATGTCCCACGACCAGACCTGGTTGGGGCCCTGGGCGATGAGTTGGCGCGAAAGCCATCGACTGGGATGAGCGACGGGCTTGCGCGCCCTCGGCTCGCGGCTGTTGAAAGGTGATGCTTTCGCCGGCGCTTCAGCGATGACGCCGGCCGACGAACAAATATCCGCACGCAGACGCGCGTGGACGTCCGACGGCCACTGGAGCCGACGCAATGATCGACGACCATTTCTACTCGCCCGCGCCTCGTACCGTCGAACAGGACGCCTGATTTGCCGGAGCGGACGAAAACTGGCGTCGATGTGGCGGGCGTGAACGCTACCGGGAAAAACCTTGGCTCGTCGTTTGGCGGCGGGCCGCAGGCGCAGGGCATCCTGAGCGTCGTCATTGTGGGAGCTGGGGCAAGCGGGGCCTTGATGACGGCGCATCTTTTGCGCCAAATGCCCGCTCGCATCCGCCTGACGATTGTCGAAAGGCGCGATCGGTTAGGCAGAGGACTTGCCTACGGCACCGGGAACCCCGGGCATTTGCTCAATGTCCGCGCCGCCAATATGAGCGCGTTCGCCGACGATCCCGAGCATTTCTGGCGTTGGCTGGTGGCGCAAGGAGAGGTCAGACGGGATGACGACCGCTTTCGCTTCATTCCACGCGGCGTCTATGGCCGCTATCTCGAAAGCCTGATTGGGGCCTATTCGCCTTCCCCCGACGAACCTGGAGTTCTCACTATTGTGCGCGATGAGGTGCGCGATGTCATGGAATTCGCGGGCGGTGTCGAACTCGTGCTTTCGTCGGGCGACCTCGTACGGGCCGACGTCGCAATTCTCGCCTGTGGGTACGAGAGCATCATCCACGACGGCCCGCTTCACCTCAGCCCGTGGTCGGAGCCCATCGGTGGAGGAGCGCCCAACGATTCGACCATCCTTATCCTCGGGACTGGATTGACGATGGTCGACACCGCCATTGCCCTCCTTGAGCGCGGCCATCAAGGCCGGATTATTGCGCTTTCGCGGCGCGGTCTCATTCCGCAAGCGCATCGCGATGTGGGGGCATTGGACATAGACGTGGCGACGGCGCCGTTCGATCAAGGATTGGCGAGCATTTGTCATTGGCTGCGAGGATTGGCACGTCGCACGGAGGCAAGCGCTGGCGACTGGCGCAGCGTCATCGACGGCCTGCGGCCGCATACACAGCGCATATGGCGCATGATGTCGCCCAGCATGCGTCGGCGATTTCTCGAGCACGCGCGCCCTTGGTGGGATATTCACCGGCATCGGATGGCGCCCGAGATCGCGGCGCGGTTGCACCGCTTCATCGATAGCGGCCGCATCGAGATCGTTGCGGGCAGGATCGTCGAAATCGAAGGGAGCGCAGAAACGGCGCGCGTCAGCTTGCGTCGGCGCGGCGCTCGGGATGTCGAGACGATCGAAGTCTCGCGCATCATCTCCTGTAAGGGGGTGACCACCGATCCCCGGAACAGCGCCAACCCGCTCGTGGAATCGCTGTTCGGCCGAGGTCTTGCGCGCGCGGACCTGCTCGGCGTCGGAATCGATGTCGACTCAAATTGCGCGATTATCGATCGCAACGGACGCCCCTCGGAGCGTCTGTACGCCATCGGACCCATGAGCCAGGCGGCGTTTTGGGAGATCATCGCGGTTCCTGACATTCGCTTGCAAACCGCGAAATTGGCCGCGTATCTCGGGGCTAAGCTGACGACAATTTCGCGAGGGAGACAAGGCGGGTGAAGCGCATCGACGGGTTCGGTGGCCCGGCAGCCCCTCTACTCCAGTTTTCCGTTGTTGCGCGCGTGAGCTTGCGTGACCTGGCTGCCCGGCGCGACCCCTTGCGTCAGCCAAACATTGCCGCCAATGGTCGAGCCGCGTCCAATGGTGATGCGACCAAGGATCGTCGCGCCGGCGTAGATGACGACGTCGTCCTCGATGATTGGGTGCCGCGTGGCGCCCTTGACGAGCGCGCCGTTCTCATCGGCAGGAAAGTGTCGCGCGCCGAGCGTCACCGCCTGATAGAGGCGCACGCGCTCGCCGATGATCGCCGTCGCGCCGATCACGACACCGGTGCCATGGTCGATGAAGAAGCTCGCGCCGATCTCAGCGCCCGGATGGATGTCGATGCCGGTCCTCGAATGCGCGATCTCCGAAATGAGGCGAGCGAGCAGAGGCGCGCCCAACTCATGGAGGGCGTGCGCGAGTCGGTAGTGGAGAATCGCCGTCATGCCGGGATAGCCAAGCAGTATTTCCGGGAAACCCGCCGCCGCCGGGTCGCCCGCAAAAGCAGCGCGCAGATCGCTCACCAGCACGCCGCGGATGGCGGGCAGACGAGCGGCGAAGTCGCGCGTGATCGATTGGGCGCGCCCGTTCAGCTCCGCCTCGTCCGGCTCGCGCTCGCTCGCGAAAGAGAGGCTGAGACGCACCTGCTCGACAAGGCGGGCGAGCGACTGGTTGAGGGTCGCGCCGACAAAATAATCCAGCGATTCGATCGCCAGTTCCGGCCCGCCATAGTGGGAGGGGAACAATGAGGCGGCGAGCCCTTCTATGATCGCGCCGATCGCCTCGCGCGACGGCGGGCGACGAAACCGGCCTTTTGGCCGGATATTGTGGGTCACCTCGCGCGACAGGCGCAGTTCGGCGACGACCGAGTCAAGATGCCAACGTGATGGCGCGCCGTGCTGTTGCGGCGTCGACTGGTCACGTGGCGCGGATGGCGCCGAGAAGCCGGGACTGTGGGATTGTGCTTCAACGCCCATTCACGCCTCGCTGGCTCGCGATGCAATGCAGCGCCGCCGCAAGCGCATCGACATCATCTTTCGTATTGTAGAGCGCGAGCGAAGCGCGCACGCTGCTCTCGAGGCCGAAACGGCGCAGGATCGGCTGCGCACAATGATGACCGGCGCGCACCGCGATGCCCTCGCGGTCGAGCGCCTGGCCGACGTCCTCGCTGCGGCAGCCGTCGAGGACGAAGGAAATCACCGCCGCCTTCTCGCGCGGCGCGCCGACGATCGTCAGGCCCGGAACGCGGCGCAGCAGATCTTGCGCGTAGACGAGCAGGTCGTGTTCGTGAGCGGCGATCGTCGCCATGCCGATCGATTCGAGATAGTCGATCGCCGCGCCGAGCCCGACGGCGTCCGCGATGTTGCCGGTGCCCGCTTCAAAGCGTCCGGGCGGCGCCTGGTAGACCGTCTTTTCGAAAGTAACGTCGGCGATCATATTGCCGCCGCCCTGCCACGGCGGCGTCGCCGCCAACACCTCGGGCTTGCCGTAAACCACGCCGATCCCGGTCGGGGCGAACATCTTGTGGCCGGAAAACACGAAGAAGTCGCAATCGAGTTCCTGCACATTGATCGGCATGTGGCAGATCGATTGCGCGCCGTCGATCAGCACGCGCGCGCCGTGGCGATGGGCGATGGCGGTCATCTCGCGCGCGGGCGTGATCGTCCCGAGAGCGTTGGAGACATGGGTGAACGCGACGATGCGGCTGCGCGGCCCGAGCAGCTTTTCATATTCGTCGAGCCGCACGTCGCCATTGTCGTCGACCGGCGCGACGCGAAGGCGAGCCCCGCTGTCGGCGGCCAATTGCTGCCAAGGCACGATATTGGCGTGGTGTTCGAGCCAGGTGACGACGATCTCGTCGCCTTGCTTGACGTAGCGACGTCCCCAGGATTGCGCGACGAGATTGACGCCCTCCGTCGCGCCCCGCACGAAGACGATCTCCTGCGGCGATCCCGCGCCGATGAAGCGTCTGACCTTGTCACGCGCGCCTTCATAGGCGTCGGTGGCTCTGGCGGCCAAGGTATGGGCGGCGCGGTGGATGTTGGAATTCTCGTTCTCGTAGAAATGCGAGAGCCGATCGATCACGCTGCGCGGCTTCTGGGTCGTGGCGCCATTGTCGAGCCAGACCAGCGGACGGCCGTGCACTCTGGTCTGCAGGATCGGAAAGTCGCGCTTGGCGGAATGAGCGTCGAAGACGCGGCGCGAACCGGGGGTTTCTGGAACCTGATCGGCGCGCAGGGCGACGAACTCGGGCGCTAGGGCGGGCGGCGCAGCATAAGCCACAGGCGCCGGCGTGGCCGGCGTCGCCGGCAGACCAGGCGTCGGCGCTGAATGCCCCTCGTTGAGGAAATAATAGCCCTCTGGCGTAAGCGCGGCGGGGGCGGCGGCGCCTGCCTGCGGCGAGACGAAAGCCAACGCGCTTTCGAGAAGATGCGGCAGCGACCGCAAGTCGGCCTCGCCTGCAAACGGCGCGGTCGGCTGCGCAACTTGCGAAGCACCGGGAACCCCGGGCGAAGCCGTCGGCGACCAAGGTACGACTGTCGCCGGAGCTTCGATGGGGCTGATCGGCGGCCGCGCCGGCGCTTCGGCGCCCAGCGCGGGCACGGCGGGATGGTTCGGCGGCGCGGGCGATTCCGCGAACGCCAGAGCGCTTTCAAAGAAGCGCGGCAGCGCCCGCAAATCCGGTTCGGCGGCGAAAGGCGAGGACGGCGAGACCGGCTGCGCCACTTGCAGGAAGGCGGGAGGCGTCGCCTGCGAAAAAGGCGCCGGCGGCGCCGACGGCGAAGACGCGCCGCCGAACAAGGGTCCGGGCGACGAGGAGGGAATCGCCGTCGGGGGCCCCTCGATAGGGCCGAGTGGCGGCTGCGCGGGCGCATAGGCTGCGAGCACTGGCGTCGCGGGTTGTGCCGGCGGCGCGAGCGGCGCCGGCAGCACGGCGGGCGCCGCGGGCGTCGCCAGCACCATTCCGCCAGCCGTCGCGGGCTGGCCGGGCAGCGCCTTGAAGAACGCGTTCGCCAGTTGCGCGATCACGCCGACATCCGGCGCCGAAGCGGGCGCGCCCGCGCCAAGCCCCAATGCGCTGAGATCGGTCGGCGCCGCGGGAGATGGAATACCAGCCTCAGGCGTATTCATGATAGCGACCGATCTCGACGTCTTCGAGCACGCCCAGCGCGTCGTCGGTAAGGATCGCTGAGGAGCAATAGAGCGAGATGAGATAGGAGGCGATCGCCTTTCGATTGATGCCCATGAAGCGGACGGACAGGCTCGGCGAGACTTCGCCGGGAACGCCGGGCTGGAACAGCCCGACGACGCCCTGTTTCTTCTCGCCGGTGCGCAACAGCAGAATGCTCGTCTTGCCGCCGCCTTTCTTCGTCTCGTCGGTGATCGCCAATTTGTCGGACGGCACCAACGGCAGGCCGCGCCAGGTGAGGAACGGCGAACCGAACAAGTTGACTGTGGGCGGCGGCACGCCGCGCCGCGTGCATTCGCGCCCGAACGCTGCGATCGCGCGCGGATGGGCGAGGAAGAAGGCGGGCTCCTTCCACACCTTGGCGATCAGTTCGTCGAGATCGTCCGGCGTCGGCGCGCCCTTGCGGGTCTTGATCCGCTGCGCGGGCGCAGCATTCGGCAACAGGCCATATTCCTTGTTGTTGATGAGTTCGCCTTCCTGGCGCTCCTTCACCTTCTCGATCAGCAGGCGCAATTGCTCCTGAATCTGATCGTAGGGATGGCTGTAGAGGTCGGAGACGCGGGTCTGCACGTCCAGCACCGTCGTCACCGCGTTGAGGAAATATTCGCGCGGCGCCGAATCGTAATCGACGAAAGTCTCGGGCAGATCGGTGTCGCGATCGCGGCGCGGACTGCACTCGACGTCGGCCGCGCCGCCGCCGGGATCCCTGACCTTGTTCAGCCGGTAGATGCCCGCCTCGACCGGCGTCCAAGCCAGGAAATTGACAAGCCAGCGCGGCGAAATGCCGGCCCATTGCGCGCGCGTCTTCGTCGCATTCGCAAGCTGGCGTGCCGCCGACTCGCTTAACGTGCGACGACCTTCGATTTCATCCGCCATTTCACAGCCCCAGGTTCGGCATCGACAGGTTATTCGAATTGAATTTTAGTCTATAGAAATAGGTATATTGTATGAGCAATTGTCGCGCAATCGAAAATCCTATCGAGAAATGGGATGATTGGACGCGTTTCCATAGTCAACCGGGCTTGGTTCGCGCACGAAACGCGGGCGGTCGGCGAGGCTGGGCTGGGTCGTGGTCCGGCGGGCGGGACGGACAGCGGCTCTCGGTCCCTCCGGACAATTCGTTATCCATAAAGTCTATAGACTCACTTGACTTATAAATTTGCACATGGTCGATTGTCTCTCCGATCGTTCAATGGACCGGATGAGATGATCAAGCGAGTGACCAGCGATGCGCCCCCAGAAGCTCTTCCGAGCCTGGATTTTAGGCATTTCGACTCGAACCCCGAGACCCGCGCCGCCTTTTTGCACGCCTTGAGGGACGCCGCGCGGCAGGTCGGCTTCTTCTACCTCACCGGTCACGGCATTGCCGACGATCTGATCGGCGATGTTCTGACCCTGTCGCGCCGCTTTTTCGAATTGCCCGAGCGCGACAAGCTTTCAATCGAAATGATCAACTCGCGGCATTTTCGCGGCTACAATCGCGCCGGCTACGAGCACACGCGCGGCAAGCCGGACTGGCGCGAGCAGATCGACATCGGCGCCGAGAAGACGCCAAAGCCCTTCGACAAATCAGCGCCGCCGTGGTCGCGGTTGCAGGGCCCCAATCAATGGCCTGCCGCCCTCCCGGAGCTGAAGCCGACGCTGCTGCGCTACCAGAGCGAGATCACCGCGCTGGGCATTCGCGTCTTGCGGGCTTTCGCCGCGGCGCTCGATCAGCCGGAGAATGCGTTCGAGCCGATCTATACGCCCGAGCCCAACCAGCTCATCAAGATCATCCGCTATCCCGGCCGCGCCCCGGGTGAAAGCGATCAGGGCGTCGGCGCCCACAAGGACTCCGGCTTTCTGACCCTGCTGCTCCAGGAACAACAGAGAGGATTGCAGGTCGAGGGCGAACAGGGCTGGATCGACGCGCCGCCGATCGCCGGGACGTTTGTCGTCAACATCGGCGAAATCCTGGAACTCGCCTCCAACGGCTATCTGCGCGCCAACGTCCATCGCGTCGTCTCGCCGCCCGCAGGGTCTGACCGGCTATCGGTCGCCTTCTTTCTCGGCGCCAATCATGACGCCCATGTCCCCGTGCTCGATCTGCCGCCAGCGCTTGCGGCTGAGGCGCGCGGCCTGACGCAAGATCCCCAGAATCCGCTGTTTCGCGAGGCGGGGCGCAATTACCTGAAATCACGATTGCGTTCGCATCCGGATGTCGCCCAGCGGCATCACGCGGATCTTCTCGATCCCGCACAGAAAATCCCGGAACACGCCTCCGCCTATTGACGCTCTTTGCTTTGGAGACCTCGGACATGGCAACCGATTCAAAACGCTTTGAGACACTCGCCCTGCACGGCGGCGCCTATCGCGCCGATCCGACAACCGGCGCTGTCGCCGTGCCCATCTACCAAACGACCTCCTACCAGTTCCAGGACACCGCCCACGCTTCGCGTCTGTTCGCGCTGGAGGAGATCGGCAACATCTACACGCGCGTGCAAAACCCGACGCAGGACGCGCTGGAGCAACGGATCGCAGCGTTGGAGGGCGGCGCGGCGGCGCTCGCCGTCGCCTCCGGGCAGACGGCGAGCGCCTATGCGGTGCTCAATCTCGCGCAGGCAGGCGACAACATCGTCTCTTCGACCGATCTTTACGGCGGCACGTGGACGCTGTTCGCACAGACCTTAAAGCAATTCGGCATCGAGACGCGCTTCGTCGACCCGTCCGACCCCGAGAATTTCGGCAGGGCGACCGACGCCAAGACCCGCGCCTATTATGCCGAGACGCTGCCCAATCCGAAGTTGAACGTCTTCCCGATCAAGGAGGTCGCCGACATTGGCCGCGCGCACGGCGTGCCGCTGATCATTGATAACACCGCTTCGCCGCTGATCGCGCGTCCGCTCGAACACGGCGCCGCGGTCGTCGTCTATTCCGCGACCAAATATATCGGCGGCCACGGCACTTCGATCGGCGGCCTGATCATCGACGGCGGCAACTTTCCCTGGGAACAACACGCCGAGCGGTTCCCGCTCCTCACAACCCCGGACGAGGCCTATCACGGCGCGATCTGGACCGAGGCCGCCAAGCCGCTCGGCCCGATCGCTTTTGCCCTTCGCGCGCGGGTGAAACTGCTGCGCGACCTCGGCGCGGCGCTCTCGCCTTTCAACGCCTTCCAGCTCATTCAGGGCCTGGAGACCCTGCCGCTTCGGCTTCGCCAGCACAATGAAAACGCGGTTCAGGTCGCGAATTTTCTTACCCGGCAATCGTCCGTCTCGCGGGTCATCTTTCCAGGTCTGCAAACGGGCGAGAACCGTCGCCGCGCCGACGTCTATCTCTCGGGCGGCTATGGCGGCCTGGTCGGCTTCGAGTTGAACGGCGGCTTGGAGGCCGGCCGGCGTTTCATCGACGAGCTGAAGCTGTTTCATCACGTCGCCAACATCGGCGATGCGCGTTCGCTCGCGATCCATCCAGCTTCCACCACTCATCAGCAATTGACGCCCGAGGAGCAGCACGCGGCCGGGGTCACGCCCGGCTATGTGCGCCTGTCCGTCGGCCTCGAACACCCCGAAGACATTCTCGCCGACCTCGCGCAGGCGCTCGACAAGGTCGGCGCGATCGGCGCCGACCAACCCGTGCGTGAGGCGGCCTGACAGTCGGAAAATCCACAACTACGAAAACCTGAAGCACGAAGGAGCAATGACATGAGCGAACTGCATTCCCCTCCCCTCTCGCGACGCGCCGTCTTGAAGACGGTGGGCGCCGCCGGCGTGGCCGCTTCGGCCGGCGTGCTCGGCTCGCGCGTCTTTTCGCCGGCGATCGCCGGTCCTGCGCCTAAGGTGCGCCTCGCCTGGACCGAGGTCGCCGCCTGCCATTCGCCGCTCGGCTTCGGCGTCGCGAAGGGCATCTATTCCAAGCATAACCTCGACGTGGAGCTGTTCTACCAGGGCGCCAGCGGCCAGACGCTGATCCAGGCGCTGGCTACCGGCAAGGCGGACGCCGGCGCTGGCCTGATCGGCGACTGGCTGAAGCCGCTCGAACAAGGTTTTGACGTCAAGCTGTTCGTCGGTTCGCATGGGGGATGCCAGCGCCTGCTGGCGTCCAAGGCTTCGGGGATCAAGGACATCGCAGGCGTCAAGGGCAAGACGATCGCAACCTATGGCATCGGCGCGCCGCCGCAAGTAGCGTTCCAGGTCACGCTCGCCAAGGCGGGCATCGATCCAGAAACCGACGTCACCTGGAAGGCAGTCCCGTTCGATCTTGTCGGCGAGACCGTCAATCGCGGCGACGCCGACCTTGCCGCCCATCTCGACCCCTGGGCCTATTCGATTGAGAAGCAGTTCGGCTTCACCAAGATCGCTGACACGCAGACGGGGGTCTACCAAGGCCACACCTGCTGCGTGCTCGGCGCCAACGGGCCGTTCCTGCAGGCCAACAAGGACGCGCTGCGCCGTCTGGCCGAGGCGAATATCGAGGTGCACGAATATACCGCCAACCACCCTGACGAAGTCGCCAAATGGTATTTCGACACACTGAAACCGGCCGGACTCAGCCAGGCGGATCTCACGGAGATTCTCGGGAAGCTCGTCTACCACGATCATCCGATCGGTCAGGCGCTCGTTGATCAGATCCGTCTCGCCTCGGAAGATTTGAAGCTGGTGAAGGTTCTCGATCCGACGACCGATCCCAAGGCGTTCGCCGAGCGCATCACCGTCAATCTGCTCGCATGAGGCTCGATCGATGAGCGACGCGATCCGCACACTTGACGCCGGGTCGGTTGGCGCCAACCCGGCGGCGTTGCGAGGCGTCTGGCAGGCGGTCTGGAAAAATGGGCTGCTGGCGGCGCTCACCTGGGGCGCCGCGGCCTTGACCACCGTCGCCTTGCCCGACGTCGTGCCCTGGGGCAGCGGCGGTCTCTTCGCCGCGATCACCGGCGGGGCTGCGATCGCCTTCGCGGCGCTTGCGCTGATCGCTCCTCGCCTCGGCCGCGTCGGCGAGAGGCTCGTCCATTACGGGCCCTGGTTCATCGCGATTGGCGTCTGGCTCGCGCTGTGGGAGTTGACGACGGCGAAGTTCGGTTGGCTGCCCAAGCCGTTCTTCTCGCCGCCGCACGGGCTGCTCAACGTCTATGTCACCGATGGCCCGCGCCTGCTGATCTGCATCGCCTATACGCTGCGGCTGTGGTCACTCGGCTTTGCGGCGGGCGTCGCGACTGGCTATGTCGTGGGCGTCGCGCTCGGCTGGTCGAAGAGCTTCAACTATTGGGGCATGCCGATCCTCAAATTGATCGGCCCGGTGCCGGCGACGGCCTGGATTCCCTGCACCTTCTACTTCTTCCCGACAACCTTCGCGGCGAGCGTGTTCATCGTCGCCTTGGCTTCCGGAATTCCGGTGGCGATCCTCACCGCTTCGGGCGTCAGTTCAATCAGCAGATCCTATTACGACGTCGGCCGCGTGCTGGGCGCCGGCAATTGGTATCTCATCCGCAAGGTGGCGGTTCCCGGCTCGCTGCCGCATGTGTTTGTCGGCCTGTTCATGGGGCTATATTATTCCTTCGCGGTGCTGGTCGTCGCCGAAATGCTCGGCGCCAAATTCGGCCTCGGCTGGTACATCCAGTTCCAGACTGCCTATTCGGGCTACGCCAACGTCTATGCGACGCTGCTAATCATGGCGGTGCTCTGCTCCAGCGTCATCAGACTGCTGTTTGTCGGCCGCGACCGGCTCCTCAACTGGCAGAAGGGATTCATCTGATGGCGAGCGCAGCGCTCAGCGCGCCCGATGCGCAGCATGGCCGCAGCATACGACTCGAAGTCCGCGGCGTCAGCCATCAGTTTGACCTTGCGGGTTCGAAGCTTCCGGTTCTCGACGGGATCGATCTGAGCGTTGCGCAAGGCGAATTCGTTGCGCTGCTGGGGCCCTCGGGCTGCGGCAAGTCGACCTTGCTGCGCCTTGTGGCGGGCCTGGAGAAACCATCCAATGGGTCCATTCTGGCCGACGGCTTGCCGGTCGAGCGGCCGGACCCTTCGCGCATTCTCGTATTCCAGGACCCGACCTTGTTTCCCTGGGCGACAGTCTGGAAGAATGTCGCGACCGGCCTTGAGGCGCGCGGCGTCCTCAAGCAGCGCCGCCAGCGCGTCGACGACGCTATCAACCTCGTCGACCTCGATGCGTTCAGGGACGCCTACCCCCATCAATTGTCGGGCGGCATGGCGCAACGCGCCTCGCTTGCGCGCGCGCTCGTCAACGATCCCGCGCTGCTGCTGCTCGACGAGCCCCTCGGCAAGCTCGATTCGCTGACGCGGCTGACCCTGCAGGACGAACTCGTTGCATTGTGGCGGCGCGTCGGCTTCACCGCCCTGCTCGTCACGCATGACGTGGAGGAGGCGTTGCTGCTGTCGTCGCGCGTCGTCGTCTTCTCCGATCGTCCCGCGCGCATTAAGGCGGAATTCAAGGTCGAGAAGCCCTATCCACGCCATCGCGACGATCCTGATATCGTCGCACAGCGGCGCGAGATCCTTGCGACGCTCGGCCTCAAAACGTGAGGTTGTTGTGACACGTCTTGCGGGCCTTCTGCTCGCCGCCGGCGCGCTCACTCTGATTGGGGCGATAGGATGGTGGTGGGTCACCTATGCTGACGTGATCCGCTACGCCTATATGAGCCCACGCGAAGCGGGCGTCTGCCTCGTCGGCGACAGCGACATCTGCCGCCTTGCGCGCGCGCTCTGCCGGGGCGCCCATCCCGTCGCGATCATCAACTACCGAGCCCCGACGTTCTGGATCGGCGTCGCAGCCCTTTCGTCGAGCCTGCTCGGT
This sequence comes from Roseiarcus sp., assembly GCA_050013915.1. Classification (GTDB taxonomy): domain Bacteria; phylum Pseudomonadota; class Alphaproteobacteria; order Rhizobiales; family Beijerinckiaceae; genus Roseiarcus. Next base: position 2,905 of record JBEKEI010000123.1, on the reverse strand, counting down.
CTCTCGCGGAAAATGGGCATTCAACCATAGGCTCGCGGTGCCGGTAAGCGCGTTTTGATTCGCCGTGGACGCCGTTTACGTCCGCTCCGAAAGAAAGGCGGCGCGACCTGAGCCGCACTGTCGTATGACTGCCGCTTGCTCAGCACGTACGCGCGCGGCGCGCCCTTGGTCGCGGTCGGGCACAACGCGAAGGCGCCGTCGCTCACCATCGCGAGCGCGAGAGAACCAACGATCCAAGAGCCGGGACAATTACCCCACATCGCTTCGTGACCTCATTGGTCGGTTGGGTCCCACCGCGTCTGCGCCACGCGGGAGTGTTTTGAACTACCTGAGTGCAATTCTTTAGTATATAAATTCTATAGACTAAGTTTGCGCCATCCGGTCTGATGCGCCGTGAGCAAGGGGTTGGCGTCGGCGCCGTGACCGGCCTCGCGCTTCCCGACAAACCGCGGCAGCGCTTCGCGACCCTGAGGCAACAACCGGAGAGGGTACTCTTGACGCGACAAATTCGATTCAACGCCTTCGATATGAACTGCGTCGGCCATCAGTCGCCCGGCCTCTGGGCCCATCCGCGCGATCGCTCCTGGCAGTACAAGGATCTCGAATATTGGACCGATCTCGCCGTCACGCTGGAGCGCGGCATATTCGACGGCATTTTCATTGCCGACGTGCTGGGCGTCTACGACGTCTACAAGGGCGACGCCTTCAACGCCATTGCCCAGGCAGCGCAGATCCCGGTGAACGATCCTCTTCAGGTCGTGCCGGCGATGGCGGCGGTCACGAAGAACCTCGGATTCGGAATCACCGCTTCGATTTCTTTCGAGCATCCCTATCCCTTCGCCCGGCGCATGTCGACGCTCGACCATCTGACAAAGGGACGCGCCGGCTGGAATATCGTCACCTCATATCTCGATAGCGGCGCACGCAATCTGGGCCAGGCAGGGCAAGTCAAGCACGACGATCGGTACGGCGTAGCCGATGAATATGTCGAGGTGCTCTACAAGCTCTGGGAGGGTAGTTGGGAGGAAGGGGCGGTCCTGCGCGACCGCGAGAAGCGCATCTTCACCGATCCAGAAAAGGTCCATGAGATCGGTCACAACGGAAAATACTTCCAGGTGCCCGGCTATCACCTGTGCGAGCCCTCGCCCCAGCGCAGCGTCGTCATCTATCAGGCCGGCGCCTCCACCCGCGGCAAGGCCTTCGCCGCCGAACACGCCGAATGCGTCTTCGTCGCCGCCCCAACCAAGACGATCTTGAAGAACTATGTCGCCGACGTCCGTCGTCGGGCGCTCGCGGCCGGGCGCGATCCACGCAAACTCTTCGTCTACAACCTGCTCACCGTCATCGTCGACGAGACCGACGCCAAGGCGCAGGCGAAATTCGCCGACTACCAAAAATACGTCAGCTATGACGGGGCGCTGGTCTTCATGTCCGGCTGGACCGGCATCGACTTCGGCCAATATGCGCCGACCGATCTCGTCCGCAAAGTCGACACCAACGCCATCGTCTCGGTCGTCGAGGCCCTGTCCGAGGGCGATCCCGACAAGAGATGGACGATCGAGGAATTGGCCGCCTGGGGAGGAATCGGCGGCCTCGGACCGGTGATCGTCGGCTCGGCGTCAACAGTGGCCGACATTCTTCAGGAATGGGTCGCAGAGACCGATGTCGACGGTTTCAACCTCGCCTACGCGGTCACCCCCGAGACATTCGAGGACGTCGCCAATTTCCTGGTCCCGGAACTCCAGAAGCGTGGCGCCTATCCGACGGCCTATCGGCCTGGAACCTTGCGCGACAAGCTTTTCGGGAACGGACCGCATCTACCGGCGAACCATCCGGCTGCGCGCTATCGAGACATCGAGGCGGTCAAACGCGACGAGGCGCGCGCGAGAACGCCTGAGTTCGAAGCGGCGGGAACCTGAAGCCGTGACGGACGCCATCCTCCAACTTCACGACGTCTCGCTTTCTTTCAAGGGGATCAAGGCGCTGACGGGTCTCAGCTTCGACGTCTCGCGCGGCGAGATTTGCGCTCTCATCGGGCCGAACGGGGCTGGAAAAAGCTCTCTCCTCAACGTGATCAACGGCGTCTATCGCGCCGATTCCGGCGACATCGTCTTCGACGGCGCGCGCTTCGAGCAAATCCATCCCGGCAAGGCCGCGCGCCTCGGCATCGGCCGAACGTTCCAGCATAACGCTCTGTTCAAACGGCTAACCGTCCGCGACAACGTCCTTGCGGGCCTCACCCGCCATGGGCGGACGACGTTCCTGGAAAACGCTTTCCGGATCGGTCGCGACGCCGCGGAAGACCGAGCGTTTCGCGCGCGCGCCGACGCGATCATCGCTTTTCTCGAAATCACGCCCCATGCGGACGCCATTGTTTCCACCCTTCCCTACGGCGTGCAGAAACGGGTCGATCTGGCGCGCGCGCTGGTCGGCGAGCCGAAGCTTCTTCTCCTCGACGAACCCATGGCTGGGATGAATCAGGACGAAAAGGAGGACATGAGCCGGCTCGTCCGGGCGGCAAGCGCAAAGTTTGGCATCACGGTGGTGCTGATCGAGCACGATGTCGGCATCGTGATGGGGCTCGCGAGCCATATCGTCGTCCTCGATTACGGCCGCAAGGTCGGCGACGGTCCGCCCGACGAAGTCAGAAACAATCCAGACGTGATCGCCGCCTACCTCGGCGTCGTGCATTAAAAAGGGCGTCGACATGAATTTTTTCCTTGAAACGCTCGTCAGTGGATTGCTTGCCGGCGTGATGTATTCGCTCGTCGCGATCGGATTTGTCCTGATCTACAAGGCGTCCGGCGTCTTCAACTTCGCCCAAGGGTCGATTCTACTTTTCGCGGCCCTCACGTTCGTGTCGCTGACCGAACGAAGCGTCCCCTTCTGGCTCGCGCTCGTGGTC
>JBEKEI010000122.1:0-15276 GCA_050013915.1 Roseiarcus sp. | reverse complement strand
GGCGGCGGCCGCTCGATATCGGCGATTTGCCTGCGTTCGAAGAGGAACTGGCCGACAAGATCGGTGAAGCGCAGTATCGGCAGGCGCACTTTGTGGACGCTTGCTGCGATGCGCAGCAGCGCGAAGGCGATCATCGCGGCGAACACCTGCAAGCGAATGGCGTTGTCGTTGTTGCCGAGGAACTTGCGGATTTTCAGGTTCTGCTTGATCCAGCGGAACAAGAGTTCGATTTGCCAACGCCCTTTGTAGAGCGCGCCGATCGCCACCGCCGAGCGCGCGAGATCATTGGTCAGCAGCGTGATCTGCTGGCCGTTTTCGCGTTTGAGGCGCACGCGGCGCAGCCGGATCGGCAGTTTGGAATCGCCCTTGCTGTCGAAGACGACGTCCTCGTCCGACACAACGCGGAAGCCGTCGCCCTGGCGCGACCTCGGGCGGCGTATTGGTCTTGGGCCGGGTGACGAACCACGATTTGGCGGCGTCGATGGCGGCCCACCAGCCGTAATGGCAATAGCCCTTGTCGAAGACATAGGTTGCGCCGGGCTCGATGGCGACGGTCCGGCCGATCTGGGCGTCGTTGACGTTGGCGTCGGTGATGTCGAGAACGCGCGGATGGTCGGCTTTCGGATTGTAGACGACATGCATCTTCATGCCGCGGATGCGCCCGTTCGATTTGGCCCACGCGCACAGCTTGCCGAGCGGAATCGGCGTCGAATCGATGAGCCGCACCATCTCCTGGCCCTCGCGGCGGGTGCGCCGGTCGATCTGCCCGGCGGTCAGGGCGAAGGCGTCGGCGAGGACTTCGGCCGGCCGCCGCTCGTTGGCGTCCGCCAGGGTCGAGCGCGCCAGCGGGCCGCCGGCCAGGTGATAGTGATGCTGGCAATTGGCGTTCCAGCCGCGTACGAGGCCGCGCAGGCTGTCGAGGGCGCTGAGCTGGGCGTAAACGAGCGCGACCATATGGTCCCAGCTGTGAAACGACTTGTCATAAGCGTCGCCGTCATGCCGCTCGACGATCGCGGTGAATTGGCGACGATTGATGGGTTCAAGAAGCTGGCCCAGGATGGTAGGAGAAAAGCGCATGCCCCGTTCCTTTTTCTGAGTCTCGACAACCAGAAAATAGCCGGGAAACCCCCGGTGTGCGGGGCATGCGCTGCGACTTATTGAATCAGGGGAAACTTTCCCCGGACAGCCCTGCGCAAGAGCGGGAGAAGGGATTGCGCGGGACAACCGCCGGTCCCTTGCCCTCGAGTCCGTTCCCGGGACAGCCCCGCGTTGCGGGGGGGCCGCGCGCCGCCCTTGCCCCTTGCGCCGTGATCGGTCAGGTTCGCGCTCCAACGCGAGGGCGGCGATGAGCGTGGCGATTCAGACCCTGGCCCAATTGCGCGCCGCGCTGGGCAGCGGGGCGTCGAGCGCGCACGAGATCGCCCGGCGCGCGCTCGCCGACATCGAGGCGCGCGACCCCGCGCTGGGCGCCTTCGCGACGGTCGACGCCGAGGGCGCCCTCGCCGACGCGCGCCGCGTCGACGAAGCGCGCCGGCGCGGGATCGACCCGGGGCCGCTCGCCGGCGCGCCGATCGGGATCAAGGACATCATCGACGTCGCCGGCCTGCCCACGCGCGGCGGGTCGCTGACGCGCGCGGCCGCGGCGCCCGCCCCGCGCGACGCGCCGGTCGTGGCGCGCCTGCGCGAGGCCGGGGCGATCATCCTCGGCAAGACCCAGACGGTCGAATATGCGTTCGGCGGCTGGGGCGTCAACGAGACGATCGGCACGCCGCGCAATCCGCGCGACATGACGCACGCCCGGGCGCCCGGCGGTTCGTCGAGCGGCTCGGGCGTGGCGGTGGCGGCGGGCCTGTGCGTCGCCGCGCTCGGCACCGACACCGGCGGCTCGATCCGGCTGCCGGCGTCGTTCTGCGGGATCGTCGGCCTCAAGACGACGATCGGCCTGGTCGACAGGGCGGGGGTGATCCCGCTGGCGTCGACGTTCGACACGATCGGGCCGCTGACCGCCAGCGTGGCGGACGCGGCGACGATGCTCGGCGTCCTCGCGCCGGCCCAGGACGAGCGCGCGCCCGGCTGGACGCCGAGGCTGGCGGCGGTCGGCGGCGGCGAAGCGGCCTCGATCGCCGGCCGGCGCATCGGCGTGATCGCCAACCTCGGCGTCGATCTGCATCCGCAGACCGCGCGCGTGTTCCGGCTGACGCAGGACCGGCTCGCCGCCTTGGGCGCCGCGGTGACCGAGGTCACGCTGCCGCGCCCCGTTCGCGAACTCTCGGCGCCGTGCGCCGAAATTCTGGCGATCGAAGCCTATCGGCTCTACGGCCATTTCGCGCAGGCCGATCCCTGCCTGCTCGGGGCGCCGGTCGCCAGGCGGATCCGCGCCGGCCGCGAAATTCCCGCGCATCGGCTGATGACGATCCTGGCCGAGCGCGAGGCTTGGAGGCGGGAGATGGCGCTGCTGTTCGACCGGTTCGACGCGATCCTCACGCCGACCACGCCGTTCCCGGCGCCGACCCTCGCGGAGCACGACGAAGACGCCTCGCCGGCCTTGTTCACCCGCTTCGTCAACTTTCTCGACCTGGCCGCGCTTTCGCTGCCGATGGGCGCGACGCCGGACGGGCTGCCGGTCGGCATGCAGATCGTGGTTCCTGGCCGCGGCGAGCCGGCGGCGCTCGAAATCGGCGCGGCGCTCGAGGCGGCGCGCGGGCCGTTGCGCCTCGGGCCGGCGGGCGCTTGAAGCGGGTCGCGGTCCTCGGCGGCGTCGCCGGGCTCGCCGCCGCGGTCGGGCTGATCGTCGCCTATGGCGCGGGCGCGGTGGCGGCGCCGATCGCGCGGATGGGCTGGCTCGGCTTTGCGCTGTTCTGCTTCGCCCACCTGCCCGTCGCGGCGCTGCTCGCAATCGGCTGGCGCGCCTGCCTCGCGCGCGACGCCGCCGCGCCCTTCCCGGCGATCGCCTGGGCGCGGGTGCTGCGCGACGCCGGCGCCGAAGTGCTGCCGTTTTCCGAGATCGGCGGTTTCGTGATCGGCGCCCGCGCCGCCGCGCTCGGCGGCCTTTCGGCCGCTGCGGCGGCCGCCTCCACCCTCGTCGACATCACCGCCGAGGCGGTCGCCCAGCTCGGCTTCATCGCCTTGGGGCTGGTCGCGCTCGGCGACATCCGGCCCGACGCGGCGATCATCCGCCCCGCCCTGCTCGCGGTCGCCGCGCTCGCCGGCGTCGCCGTCGCGCTGACGCTGGCGCTGCGGCGCGGCGGATGGCTGTCCGGGCGCGCGAGCGCCGGGGCGAAGCGCTGGCTCGGCGCCTTCGGCCCGGTCGACGGCGCGCTGGCGGCGCTGGGCGCGATCGTCGCGCGCCGCGGCGCCCTCGCCGCCTGTCTCGCCTGGCACCTCGTCGCCTGGCTGGCGGTCGCGCTGGAGGCCTGGCTCGCGCTGCGGCTGATCGGCGCGCCGGTCTCGATCGAGGCCGCGGTCGCGCTGGAAAGCCTGCTGTTCGCCTCGCGCAGCCTCGGCTTCTTCATGCCCAACGCGCTGGGCGTGCAGGAAGGCGCCTATGCGCTGCTCGCGCCGCTGGTCGGTTTGACCCCGGCCGACGCGCTCGCGCTTTCGCTCGTCAAGCGCGCGCGCGATCTGGCGATCGGCGCGCCGGCGCTGCTGATCTGGCAGAAGACCGAGGCGAGCCGGATCCTGAGGGCCAAACCCGACGTCACTGCGCGATGAGTCTTGCGCTGCGGCGCGGCGCGCGGCGACCCTGCGCCTCTGTCGCCGGCGCGGCGGGCGTGATAAACCGATTTCGTGCTGTCCCAGAGTTCCCGAGCCGAGAGTTGCCGTGCCATGTCGCCTTCGATCCTCCCGCTGCGCGCCCCCGCCGCCGAGCCCGTCGCGCCCCGCCTCGAGCTCGCCCATCGTCCGCGCCGCAACCGCAAGGCCGACTGGGCGCGGCGGCTGGTCGCAGAGCATGTCCTGACCGTCAATGATCTGATCTGGCCCGTGTTCCTGGTCGACGGCGATGCGCCGCGCACGCCGGTCCTCGCAATGCCCGGCGTCGACCGGGTCAGCGTCGATGAGGCGGTCCGCGAGGCGGGGCGCGCGGCGGCGCTCGAAATTCCCGCGATCGCATTGTTCCCCTGCACCGACGCCGCGCTGAAGGACGAACGCGGCAGCGAGGCGTTCAACGAACACAACCTGGTCTGCCGCGCCTGTCGCGCGATCAAGAAGGAATTCCCCCAGCTCGGCCTCGTCACCGACGTCGCGCTCGATCCCTATACCAGCCACGGTCATGACGGGCTCATGGCGGGAGACCGGATCGTCAATGACGAGAGCGTCGCGGCGCTCGTGCGCCAGGCGCTCAACCAGGCGCGCGCGGGCGCCGACGTCATCGCGCCCTCCGACATGATGGACGGCCGGGTCGGCGCGATCCGCGCCGCGCTCGACCAGGAGGGCTTCGAGGACGTCCAGATCCTCGCTTACGCCGCCAAATACGCCTCGGCGTTCTACGGCCCGTTCCGCGATGCGATCGGCTCGTCGGGCGCGCTCAAGGGGGACAAGCGAACCTATCAGATGGACCCCGCCAACAGCGACGAGGCGATCCGCGAGGTCGCCGCCGATCTCGAGCAGGGCGCGGACATGGTGATGGTCAAGCCGGGCCTGCCCTATCTCGACATCGTCCGCCGCGTGAAGGAGACGTTCGCCGTGCCGACCTTCGCCTACCAGGTGTCGGGCGAATATTCGATGATCATGGCCGCCGCCCAGAACGGCTGGCTCGACGCCGACCGCGCGATGATGGAGAGCCTGATCGCGTTCAAGCGCGCCGGCGCCGACGGCGTGCTGACCTATTTCGCGCCGCGCGCCGCGCAGCGGCTGAAGGCGGCGCGCTAGCGCGCCGCCTGCCGCGCTCACATTTCCTTGAACGTGATCTTGCCGTCGTCGCCCTTCTTCCAGACGTACCAGACGTAGTCGACCGTCGTCCGGTCGCCCTTCTTGTCGTACGCGATCGGGCCGATGACGGTGTTGAAGGTCATGCCGGAATGCATGACTTCGGCGATCTTCTTCGGGTCGAGCGAATTGGCCTTCTCGGCGGCCTCGGCGATGATCTGCACGCCCGCGTAGGAATAGAGCGTATAGCCTTCCGGCTCGAAGCCCTTGGCCTTGATCGCCGCCACGATGTCCCTGGCGTTGGGGTTGTTGCGCGGCTCGGGACCGAACGACATCAGCGTGCCCTCGACGCCGGGGCCGCCGATCGAGGCGAACTCATTGTCGGTGATGCCGTCGCCGGAGATCATGACGGTCTTCAGGCCCTGGTCGCGCATCTGGCGGACGATCAGCCCGCCCTCGGTGTGCAGGCCGCCCCACATCAGATAGTCGGCGCCGGACGCCTTGATCTTCGAGACGATCGCCGAATAGTCCTTCTCGCCGGTGTTGACCCCTTCGTAGAGCACTTCCTTCTTGCCGCCGGCGTTCATGAAGCCGCGTGCGGCGTCGGCGAGGCCCTGGCCGTAGGTCGTCTTGTCGTGGATGATCGCGATTCTCTTGTCCTTGAGCTGGCCGAGCGCGAGATCGGCCCAGAGCTTGCCCTGCTGGTCGTCGCGGCCGCAGGTGCGGAAGGCGTCCCAGAGATTGCGGTCGGTGACCTTCGGATTGGTCGCCGACGGCGTGATGAACAGCACGCCATTGTCGGCGTAGACTTCCGAGGCCGGGATCGTGACGCCGGAATTGAAGTGGCCGATGACGAATTTGACGCCGTCGCCGACGAACTTGTTGGCGACCGAGACGCCCTGCTTGGGATCGGAGACGTCGTCGCCGGTCTCCACTTCGATCTTCTGGCCGAGAACGCCGCCTTTCGCATTGATGTCGGCGACCGCCTGGGCGACGCCGGTCGTCAATTGCGCGCCGAACGAGGCGTTGGCGCCGGTGATCGGACCGGCGACGCCCAGCCTGACCTGCGCCGAGGCGCCGGCCTGGGCGAGCGCCAAGCCGAGCGCGGCGACCGCGGCCTTGAGAATTGCTGACCTCATGCTAACCTCCTAAAGCGCAATGATCGGTAGGACTGGCAAGCTAGCCTTGCGATCATAACCTGTAAAGTAACTTTTGATGGTTAAAACTACATCGTCGTCCCAGTCGCGCGCGGGTTCCCTCGCGCTGGTCGGGGGCGAACTCGCCTTCGACTTCGCCAACACCGCCTCCGCGCGCGGCTCGCCGTCCCGCCAGGACCACCTTCGCTCGGCCGAAAACGTCGTCGAATGGGCGCGCCACGCCCGCGCGCTCGGGCCCGCGGACGGCGAATGGCTGCGGCTGGCGGCGGCGGCGGACCCGGTGCTGGCGGCGGGCATGCTCGCGCGCGCGCTCGACCTGCGCGAGAACGTCTATGCAGCCGGCGCCGCGATCGCGGCCGGCGCGCCGGCGCCGGACACGGCGGTCGAGGCGATCGCGCGGACCCACGCCGCCTGCCTCGCCTGCGCCAGGCTCGCGCCCTTCGAGGGGCGTTACGTCTGGTCCTGGTCCCCTTCGGAGAGCGCGATCGAATCCGTGCTCGGGCCGATCGCGCTGTCCGCGCTCGCCACCCTGACCCAGGGCGACCTTTCGCGCGTCAAGCAATGCCAGGGCGACCGCTGCGGCTGGCTGTTTTTCGATACCAGCAAGAACCGGAGCCGCCGCTGGTGCGAGATGGAGGTCTGCGGCAATCGCGCCAAGCAACGCCGTCACAGCGCCGGGATCCGGCGCGCTTGATCGATCTCGCGCGCGCGCCCCGGCTTTCCCCGCCGCCCGCCTTGGGCCATGCTCGCCGCGTGCCTCGCCGCCTGTCGTTCCTCGCCGCCGCCGCCCTCCTCGCGGGCTGCGCGACGCTCATCGAGACCGATCAGGCGCGGCTGTGCCGCATGGCGCTGCCGGCGATCGAGGACCGAGATGCGACGATCCGCATCCTGCGCCAGACCCCGTTCGAGGACGGCCGTGGCCTGCGCGTCGACTACAGCGCGGGCGCGTCCGGCGCCGCGCAGATCGCCCATTTCGCCGAATGCCGGTTCCGCGAGCCCGGCCGCCCGAAGAAATCCCAGGACCTGGTTTCGATCCAGACCGACCGCGGCCCGCTCGACGCCTATCGGCTGGCGACGCTGATCCGCTTCTGGCTGGCGACGCCGGAGGGCCGCGCCGCCGATCCGCAGCCGCTGGCGCGCGCCGAAACGGTCTGGAGCGCGCCGCTGCCGGCGACCTACGCCGCCCAGCAGGCGGTCAACGGCCTGCCGCTCGCCGCGATCTACGCCCTGCTCGCCGCGGCCTATTCGCTCGTTTACGGCCTCGTCGGGCGCATCAACCTCGCCTTCGGCGAACTCGCCGCCGCGGGCGGCTACGCCGCCGCGTTCGGATTCATCCTGGCGGCCGGCTTCGCGCCGGCGGCGACGCTCACGCTCGCTCTGGCGCTCGCGGCCTGGACCGCCGCCGGGCTCGGCGTCGCCTCGGGCCGCCTGGTCTTCGCGCCGCTGCATCGCGCGAGCGGCCAGCAGGCCCTGGTCGCGACCGTCGGACTTTCGCTGTTCCTGCAGGAATTCCTGCGGCTCAGCCAGGGCGCGCGCATCCATTGGGTGAGCCCGATCCTCAACGAGCCGTTCGCGCTGCTGCGCGCCGGCGACTTCTTCGCCGCGGCGACGCCGATCGCTTTCCTCGTCGGCGGCTTCGCGCTGGCCGCCGCCCTCGGCCTGCTGGCGATCATGCGATGGACGCGCTTCGGCCGCCAGTGGCGCGCCTATGCCGACGATCCCATCGCCGCCGAAATGTTCGGCGTCGATCCGCGCGCGATCTTCGCCAAGACCTTCGCGCTGGCGAGCGCCTTCGCCGGCCTCTCCGGCTTCGTCATGACGGTCTATTACGGCGGCGTCGGCTATGGCGCGTCGACCGCCCTCGGGCTGAAGGCGCTGATCGCCGCCATTCTCGGCGGCATCGGCTCGATTCCCGGCGCCTTTCTGGGCGGACTCGCCATCGGCGCCTTCGAGGCGGGCTGGTCGGCCTTCCTGCCGATCGACTATCGCGACGTCGCCGTCTACGCGCTGCTGGCGATCGTGCTCGTCCTGCGCCCGGGCGGGTTCCTCGGCGCCGGCGCCCCCGCGCCGCGCCGCTAGCGGCGCCGCCGGGCTCTTGAATTGGCGCCGCCGCGCCCCACATCGATCTGCGCTGGGCCAGGGGTTCCGCAAGGAGAGCTTCCATGTCGAACTTTTATGGCGTCCGCGCCGCCGCGGCGACGATTCCCGCCCGCACCGACGCGCTGGCGGGCGTCAGGACCCGGCGGATCGCCGCGTTCGGGATCGATATCGTCCTGGTTTCGATCCTGGCGGCGCTCGTCTGGACCGGCCTGCTGATCGTGACCTTCGGGCTTTCCGCCTTCCTGCTGCCGCCGATCTATCCGCTGGTCGCGTTCTTCTACAACGGTCTGACCGTATCGGGCCCGCGCATGGCGACGCCCGGCATGCGGGTGATGGACCTCGAGATGCGGATGAGCGAGTCCGGGGCCCGGGCGCCGTTCATCAACGCGGCCGTCCAGGCGCTGTTGTTCTACCTCAGCTGGCTGCTGCCGCCGGTGTTCCTGGTTTCGTTCGCCGATGCGGAAAAGCGCTGCCTGCACGACATCCTGGCCGGCGTCGTCGTCGTGCGCCGGCTTTGATCGCGAACTTATTGTGCGAAGAATCCGGGTCAGGCCATTCCCGTTCGACGCATTCCGTTCTAGCTTTGCGATTCGAAGCTGAGGCATGGAGTGCGAGAGCGTGACAAAAGAGCCGCGCGACGCCCCGCAATTCTACCTGACCGCGCCTTCGCCATGCCCCTACCTGCCGGGCATGGAGGAGCGCAAGGTGTTCACGCACCTGGTCGGCCGCCGGGCGACCGCGCTCAACGACATGCTGACCCAGACCGGATTCCGCCGGTCGCAGACGATCGCCTACCGCCCGGCGTGCGAACAGTGCCGCGCCTGCGTTTCGGTGCGGGTCCTGGTCGACGACTTCGCGCCGAGCGCCAACCTGCGCCGCATCGGCCGCCGCAACAGCGACCTCATCGGCGCCAGTGGCCCGGCCAAGCCGAGCGCCGAACAATATTCGCTGTTCCGCGCCTATCTCGACCACCGCCATCCCGACGGCGGCATGGCCGACATGTCGGTGCTCGACTATTCCATGATGGTCGAGGACAGCCACATCGAATCGCGCATCGTCGAATATCGCCGCAAGGGTCCCGACCATTTCATCACCCATCGCGGCCAGGGCCGGCTCTACGGCGCCTGCCTCACCGACCAGCTCGCCGACGGGCTGTCGATGGTCTATTCCTTCTTCGACCCCGAGGAGGAGCGCCGATCGCTGGGCGCGTACATGATTCTCGACCATATCGACAAGGCGCGCCGGCTGCGGCTGCCCCATCTCTATCTGGGCTATTGGGTCGAGGGCTCCAAGAAGATGGCCTACAAGGGCCGCTACCTGCCGCAGGAGCGGCTCGGCATGGACGGCTGGAAGCGCGTCGAGCGGGGATAGCGCCTCGCGCCCCCTCAGTGGAGGATCTGGCTGAGGAACAGCTTGGTGCGCTCATGGCGCGGCCGCGCGAAGAATTCGTCCGGCGCGTTGATCTCGACGATCTCGCCATTGTCCATGAACACCACGCGGTCGGCGACCTCGCGGGCAAAGCCCATTTCGTGGGTGACGACGATCATCGTCATGCCGTCCTGCGCCAGCGCGGTCATGGTGTCGAGCACCTCCTTGACCATTTCGGGGTCGAGCGCCGAGGTCGGCTCGTCGAACAGCATGATCTTCGGATTCATGCACAGCGCGCGCGCGATCGCCACCCGTTGCTGCTGGCCGCCCGACAGCTGGCCGGGATATTTGCCGGCCTGTTCGGGAATCTTGACGCGGGTCAGCAGCCGCATGGCGAGCGCCTCGGCGTCGCGGCGCGGCATTTTCCGGACCCAGATCGGCGCCAGCGTGCAATTGTCCAGGATCGTCAGATGCGGGAACAGGTTGAACTGCTGGAACACCATGCCGACGTCGCGGCGGATCGCGTCGATCCGCTTGAGATCAGCGGTCAGTTCGATCCCGTCGACCGTGATCGTGCCGCGCTGATGCTCCTCCAGCCGGTTGACGCAGCGGATCAGCGTCGACTTGCCGGAACCGGAGGGTCCGCAGACCACGATTCGCTCGCCGCGCCCGACCTCGAGATCGATGTTGCGCAGCACGTGGAACGCGCCGTACCATTTGTGGACGCCGGCCATCGCAATGGCGGGGCCGGCGGCCGCGGAACCGGCCGGTCTCCCGGCGTCGTCGGAGGCGAGCGTCATCGCTGTCGTCCCTTTCCGAGCCGCCGCTCCATATAGGCCTGGTAGCGCGACATCGCGAAGCAGAACACGAAATAGAACAGCGCGGCGAAGGCGTAGCCGGTCGGCGCGATGGTCGGGCCGACCCAGACCGTGTCCTTGAAGGCGTTCTCGACGGTGGCGAGGAAATCGAGCAGGCCGACGATCGACACCAGCGTCGTGTCCTTGAAAAGACCGATGAAATTGTTGACGATTCCCGGGATGACGAGGGTCAGCGCCTGCGGCAGGACGACCAGCCCGGTCATCCGCCAGTAGTTGAGGCCGAGCGCCATCGCGCCCTCGAACTGGCCCTTGCCGATCGACTGCAGGCCGCCGCGCACCTCCTCGGCCATATAGGCGGCGGCGAACAGGGCCGTGCCGACCAGCGGCCGCAGCAGGCGGTCGGGCGCCCAGCCCTCGGGCAGGAACAGCGGCAGCATGAAATTGGCCATGAACAGCACGGTGATGAACGGCACGCCGCGGACGAATTCGATGTAGAGGACGCTGGCGAGCCGGACGACCGGCAGGGTCGAGCGCCGCCCCAGCGCGAGCAGCACGCCGAGCGGCAGCGAGAACACGATGCCGACGAGGGCGGTCAGCAGCGAGACGAACATGCCGCCCCAGACCACGGTGTCGACGAGCGGCAGGCCGAACCAGCCGGAGCCGCGCAGGAGGATGAAGGAAAGGATCGGGAAGGCGACGAAGAACAGCGCGGCGCCGAGGCCGCGCCGCGGCGCGCGCGGCCACAAGAGCCAGACGATCAGCGCGCCGCCGACGATCTCCGTGAGGTCGACGCGCCAGCGTTCGCCCTGCGGATAGGAGCCGTAGCGGAAATAGTCCATCTTCTGGGCGATGAACGCCCAGCAGGCGCCGTTCTGGTGGGCGCGGCACAGCGCGCCGTCGGGCGCCGACCAGACCGCGTCGACCGTCGCCCAGGCGATCAGCGGCGGGATCAGCCACAGGCACAGCGCCAGGGTCGCCAGCGTCAGCGCGCTCGACACCCAGCCCGAAAACAGGTTGGCGCGCAGCCAGGCGAGCGGGCCCGCCGCGAAGATCGGCGCCGGCAGCGCCGGCTCGGGGGCCGTGCGCAGATAGGCCCGCGACTCCCCTGCCCCGGCGCGCATCCTCAGCGCTCCCGCAGCGCGTGGCGCGCGTTGAAGACGTTGAGCAGCAGCGCGACGGCGAGCGAGATCGTCAGATAGACGCCCATGGTGATCGCCATCACCTGGACGGCGGCCTGGGTCTGGTTGAGCACCGTGCCGGCGAACACCTGGACGAGGTCGGGATAGCCGATGAACACGGCGAGCGACGAGTTCTTGACGATGTTGAGATACTGGCTCGTCAGCGGCGGCGTGACGAGGCGCATCGCCTGCGGGATGACGACGAGCTTCATCGCGAGCCCGGCGTGGAGGCCGAGCGCGCCCGCCGCCTCGCTCTGGCCCCTGGGCACCGCCCGCACGCCGGCGCGGACGATCTCGGCGATGAAGGCGGCGGTATAGGTGACGAGCCCGAAGATCAGCGCGGCGAGTTCGGGGACGATCTGCAGGCCGCCGGTGAGATTGAACTTGCCCTGGCGCGCCGGTTCGAAGGCGAGCGGTTCGCCCGCCGCGAACCAGGCCAGGCACGGCAGCCCCAGGCACAGCAGGACGGCGACCGTCGCGACCGGCGCCTGCGCGCCGGTCAGCGCCTGGCGCCGGCGCGCCCAGCCGCGGAACGCCAGCGCGCCGGCGACGCCGAGCGCGAACGCGCCGAGCAGCCAGGGAAAGTTGGCGCCGACGACGGGGCGCGGCGGATAGAGCCCGCGGTCGTTGAGGAACACGATCGCGCCGAGCGCGATCGAATTCCTTGGGTCCGGCAGCGTCTTCAGCACGGCGTTGTACCAGAACAGCAGCTGGAGCAGCAGCGGCGTGTTGCGCATGATCTCGACGTAGACGAGCGCGATCCGGGCGACGAGCCAGTTGGGCGAGAGGCGCGCGACCCCGATCGCAAAGCCGAGCGGGGTCGCCAGGGCGACGCCGACCGCGGCGACCAGCGCGGTGTTGAGCAGGCCGACCCAGAACGCGCGCCCGTAGGTCGACAGCGAGCTGTAGGGAAGCAGCGACTGGTTGATGGCGAAGCCGGCGGTCTGGTCCCAGAAGCCGAAGCCCATGGGAATGCCGCGCGCGGCCATGTTGACGTAGGCGTTGCGGCTGACCGACCAGACCAGCCCGACCAGCGCGCCGACCAGCAGCGCCTGATAGGTCCAGCCGCGCAGCCGCGGGTCGTACAGCCAGGAAGTCGCGTCCGATTTCGAAGCGTCCGTCATCGCCGATCAGCCCGATCCTCGAGGTCGATGATCGCAGGCCGGCGGGACCGAGACAAGCGGCGCGCGAGCGCCCGCCGAACCATTGCCGCAGCGGCCGATTCATCGGATAGAAAAGGCTTGGACGTCGTCAAGATCGAGGAGCCTCCGATGAAGACGCGCGCGGCGATAGCGTGGGCGGCGGGCGAACCGCTGACCGTCGAGACGATCGAGGTGGCGCCGCCGCGCGCCGGCGAGGTTCTCGTCGAGGTGATGGCGACCGGCGTGTGCCACACCGACGCCTACACGCTGTCGGGCGCCGATTCCGAGGGGCTGTTCCCCGCCGTCCTCGGCCACGAGGGCGCGGGAATCGTCCGCGAACTCGGCGCCGGGGTGACGGGCCTGAAGGTCGGCGACCACGTGATCCCGCTCTACACGCCGGAATGCCGGCAGTGCAGGACCTGCCTGTCGCAGCGCTCCAACCTCTGCACGGCGATCCGCGCGACCCAGGGCAAGGGCGTGATGCCCGACGGGACGAGCCGCTTCTCCTGCGACGCGCCGGGCGCCGAGCCGCTGTTCCACTACATGGGCTGCTCGACCTTCGCCAATTTCACCGTCCTGCCCGAGATCGCGCTCGCCAAAGTGCGCGCGGACGCGCCGTTCGACAAGATCTGCTACATCGGCTGCGGCGTCACCACCGGGATCGGCGCGGTGATCTGGACGGCGAAGGTCTGGCCGGGCGCCAATGTCGTCGTGTTCGGCCTGGGCGGCATCGGCCTCAACGTGATCCAAGGCGCGCGCATGGTCGGCGCCGACAAGATCATCGGGGTCGATCTCAACCCGGGGCGCGAGGCGATCGGCCGGCGGTTCGGCATGACCCATTTCGTCAACCCCGACGAGGTCGGGCGCGACCGGCTGGTGGCCGCGCTCGTCGATCTCACCGGCGGCGGCGCCGACTTCTCCTTCGAATGCATCGGCAACGTCCACACGATGCGCCAGGCGCTCGAATGCTGCCATCGCGGCTGGGGCACGAGCGTGATCGTCGGCGTCGCCGCCGCAGGTCAGGAAATCGCGACGCGGCCGTTCCAGCTCGTCACCGGCCGCACCTGGAAGGGCACCGCGTTCGGCGGCGCGCGCGGGCGCACCGACGTGCCGAAAATCGTCGACTGGTACATGGAGGGCAGAATCGCGATCGACCCGCTGATCACCCACACGATGCCGCTCGCCGAGATCAACGCGGCGTTCGAACTCATGCATGCGGGCAAGTCGATCCGCTCGGTGATCGACTACCGGATGGGGTGAGCGCCTCTCCCGCCCGCGTCGCAGGCGAGGCATTTCATTGCTTTCACGGCCTTTCCCGGTCGAGTCCCGAGCGCCGGACGCAACCTGCGGCGCCGTCGGCCCGGAGGCGACGGCGACGCGGGCGGCGGATCGTGGCGGCGGCCGGGTTCAGCGACCGGGGCGGCCGCGGCGCCGGCGGCGGTCAGCGCGCGGGCGCGGCGCCGGCGCGGAAGGCCGGGCGGGCGCGCTGGCCCTGGCGCGCGCGGTGCGGCTGCCCGGGGCGGCCATTGGCGGCCCGGCGCGGATCATTGTGCGGGGCGTGGGCGCGCTCGGGCGAAGCCGTGACGGTCGCCTTGCGGACGACCGGCGCCGGCGGCGGCCCGCCGAGGCCGCGACGGTCCTCGGTGAAGATCCGCAGGCGGGTCAGCCGCTCGATCGCGCGCAGGAGGTCGCGCTCCGTGCCGTCGCACAGCGAGACCGCATTGCCCCCGTGACCGGCGCGCGCGGTGCGGCCGATCCGGTGGACATAGGCCTCGGCGACGTCGGGCAGTTCGAAGTTCACGACATGGGTGACGCCGTCGATGTCGATGCCGCGCGCGGCGATGTCGGTGGCGACCATCGCGCGCGCCTTGCCGCCGCGGAAGGCGGCGAGCGAACGTTCGCGCTGGCCCTGGCTCTTGTTGCCGTGGATCGCGAGCGCGCTGATCCCCGCCTCGTCGAGCGTCTGCGAAACGCGGTCGGCGCCGCGCTTGGTGCGGGTGAACACGATCACCCGCGACATCGCCTCGTCCTTGAACAGTTCGACCAGCATGTCGCGCTTGCGCGGGCCGTCGACGAAGATGATCTTCTGCTCGACGCGGTCGGCGGTCTTGGCGATCGGCGTCACCGCGACCTCGAGCGGGTCGTTGAGCAATTCGCCGGCGAGCTTGCGGATCTCGGTCGGCATGGTCGCCGAAAAGAACAGGTTCTGGCGTTTCTTCGGGAGATCGCGCACGACCCGGCGGATCGACTTGACGAAGCCGAGGTCGAGCATCTGGTCGACCTCGTCGAGCACGAAGAATTCGGTGTCGCGCAGCTGGGCGACCCGCGAGTCCATGTGGTCGACGAGCCGGCCGGGGGTCGCGACGAGCACGTCGAGCCCCTTGGCGAGCGCCTTGATCTGGGCGCCGTGCGGCACGCCGCCGAACACGACCGTGATCGCGAACGGCAGGCCGGCGCTGAGATCGCGGAAGCTCTGGGCGATCTGGCTGGCGAGTTCGCGCGTCGGCGCGAGCACCAGAACGCGCGCCCCGCCCCGCGGCGCGGGCTTCTTGTCGGCGATCAGGCGGTTGAGGATCGGCAGCGCGAAGGCCGCCGTCTTGCCGGTGCCGGTCTGGGCGATGCCGACGAGATCGCGGCCTTGCATGAG
>JBEKEI010000121.1:0-25308 GCA_050013915.1 Roseiarcus sp. | reverse complement strand
CGGAAGGATCAGCGAGGGCGGCTCCGATCGCATCGGAGCCTAGTTTGAAGACACGGAGAACGACATGACGAAAGTCGCCATAGTGGGCGCCGGTCAGACCGGCGCATCGGCTGCGCTCGCGCTAGCGGAGCGCGGCGTAGAAGTGACGCTTTTCAGCGATCGCGACCAGCAATCCTTGAGGAATGACGTGCCGGCGACCGGGACCGCGGTGTTGTTTGGCGGCGGCCAGGAAGCGGAACGTCATCTGAGGCTGCGTTCCTATCAGGATGTCGCCCCTTTGGGGTCGGGCATGAGCCAGAGAATCGTCGCCGAGCCTGATATCGAACTGATCGCGTTCGACGGGACGTTCGACGGATTCACGGCTGAGGGCGTGGACACCAGGCTCAAGGCCGACGATCGGATAACCGGGTTTCGCGCTATCGGCGGGACGTTTGTCGCCCGCGCCGTCGACGAAGATGCGCTCGACGAGATCGCGGCCAACCATGACCTGACATTGGTGGCGACCGGTCGGAACGGCTTGAGATCCCTATTCCCGCGCGACGAGGCGCGCAGCGTCCTCGCAAGCCCTCAACGCAACGTCATCATGTTGACGGTGACCGGCCTCGGTCACGACAAATCGGTGTTCGCTCACCGTAGCCCCGCAGGAGGCGCGCACAGCGCATTTTCCTTCATCGGAGAGAAGGGCGAGGCATGGTGGGGGCCCTATTATCACAAGGATGTCGGCCCATCATGGTCGTTCCTGGGCTGGGCCAAGCCCGGCAGCGAATGGGAAACGAGATTCGCGGCCGCTGTAAGCGCGGAGAGCGCCCTGCAAATTGTCGCCGACCTGCATCGAGACTACCTGCCCTGGGATCTGCCCGAGGTGCTGCGCTTCGAGGTCATTCCCCAAGATCCTCATTCATGGCTGAAAGGCGCGGTCACGCAGGAAGTCCGTTCAAGCGTGGGTTGGACCAAGAGCGGCCATGTCGTGGCCTCGCTGGGCGACACCGCCATATCCTTTGATCCGCTGGCCGGCCAAGGCGCGCAAAGCGGCCTGATCCAGACGGCGCTCTATGTCGACAGGATCGTTGGCCGCGACGGAGCGCTCGACGAGCGATGGATCCGCGAGTCGTTTGATATTTTCTACACGCAGCGTGGCGCGGGGGCGGAATTGGTGACGCGACTGTTTCTGGGACATCCTGATCTTGCCGAGATCGCGCAGATCTTGATCGCGGCCGCGAACGGGAGCGAACGCTTCGCCGACCGTCTCTTCGGGTTGATCTCCGATCCGTCGCCCCTTCTTGCGCTCCGCACGCCTGACGACGTCAAGGCTTTTGTCACGCGATTTTCGGGAGAGGATGTCGACGATGTGCTGGCGAGGTCTGCCGATCGCGTTGCGCGCGCGCAGGATGCCCACAAACTGGGGCTTCCATATTTTGCGAGGTCGAAACTCCCCGGCGATCGTAGATATTCTCAGACCAAACTGAAGGAATCGGTTGCTTGAGCGCGCTTCGCTCGGCACCCGTTCGATCGTCGGCGCTCGAAGCGTCCGAGATTCTTGTCACATTCGCGCAGCGGCAGCCGGAGGGCCCCAGGTCAGGCAGGCGAGACAGGCGCGAACGCGGCGCTCGAAGCGCGCGGCGACCTGATATCGTATGCCGTACTTTGCTTGATGCGCTCCATCACGAAACGGGAGGTGACTTTCTTGATCGAGGCGATCGCGATGAGGCGCTTGTAAAAATGATCGTAGCTTTGAATGTCGGGCACGACGACGCGCAGTATGTAGTCGGCGTCTCCGGCCATGCGATAAACCTCCATCACGCCCGACATCCTGGCGACTTCGCTGGCAAATTGCTCCGACCAGGCGGCGGAATGGTCGCCGCTCTCGACCAGGACAAAGGCGGTAACGCCAAGGCCGAGCTTTTCGGGAGCCAGCAGCGCAACGCGCTGGAGGATCACGCCTGACGCCTCCAGGCGCTGGATGCGCTTCCAACAGGGCGTCTGCGACAGTCCGACGCGCTCTGAAATTCGGGCGACGGAGGTGGTCGCATCCTCTTGCAGAATCGCGAGAATCTTTCGATCGATATTGTCCATTGCGTTTCCGGCGCCCCGGCCCGACGCCGGATGATTTCATTGATCCTGGTGACAATACTCCAATAAACTAATTAATTCTATTGAATTTATATGTTTATATCCTTGGCCCTGAATCCGCGCGATCGGAGACTCCAAGCCAACGGACGTGCGTCCGCCCTTCGACACCCCCGGCCGCGTCGACGCGCATGGCGAGAGACGTGACCGTGCAATGAAAACACGCATCGCATTTATTGACTAATTCGATAGACTACGAATACATATCACTGCCGGCGCCCCCCAAAGCGCCGGGAGCAGCGGGGCCGTTCGTTTCGCTCGTAACGAGGATTCGTCATGAAGCATCTGCTGTTGCGTGCCGCAGGGACCGCTTTCGCGATCGGGATGGCGGCCTTGCTCTCGACGGCGCCGGCCCAGGCCGCCGACAAATTGATCCGGGTCGGCTACCAGAAATACGGCACGTTCCTGCTGCTAAAGGCGCGCGGCCTCCTGGAGAAGAACCTGGCGCCGACCGGCTTTCACGTCGAATGGACGGAATTTCCCGGCGGGCCACAGTTGCTCGAAGCGCTCAATGTCGGCGCGCTCGACTTCGGCATCACCGGCGAAGCGCCGCCGATTTTCGCGCAGGCCGCCGGCGCGCCGCTCGTCTATGTCGCCAACGAACCGGCGGCGCCGCTTTCGGAAGCCATTCTGGTGCCGAAGGACAGTCCGATCCGCGGGGTCGCAGAACTCAAGGGCAAGAAGGTCGCGCTGAACAAGGGCTCCAACGTCCACTACCTCCTCGTCAAAGCCCTGGAAAAGGCCGGTGTGCGCTATGCCGACATCACGCCGGTGTTTCTCAAGCCCTCCGACGCGCGCGCCGCTTTCGAGCATGGCGATGTCGACGCCTGGGCTATCTGGGATCCGTTCCAGGCGAGCGCCGAGGTCGCCATCCAGGCGCGAACGCTGACCAGCGGCGACGGCGTCGTCTCCAATCGGCAGTTCTATCTCGGCGAGCAAAAGTTCGTCGCCGCCAACCCCGACGTCGTGAAAGTCATCTTGGCCTCGATCAAGGAGGTCGACCTTTGGGCCGCCAGCAATATCGACGCCGCGGCGAGCGAACTCAGTCCCGCCGTCGGCATCCCCGTCGCGGTGCTCAAACTCGCGCTCAGCCGCCAGGCCTGGGACGTTCGTCCAATCACCGCGGAGGTCGTCGCGGATCAGCAGAAGATCGCGGATACGTTTTTCAGTCTCGGCCTCATCCCCAAGCCGATCAAGATTGACGACGCCGTCAAAAACAGCGGAACCTGAGGATTGCCTTGGTCGACGCGTCCATGAGCCGATCAAGCCGCTCTTTCGATTGGCGCCGGGCGCTGCCCTGGATGCTGCCGCTGACCTTTTTGGCGGGATGGGAAGTCGCGGCTGACACCGGCTTGATCGCCGCGCGCGTGCTTCCCGCGCCGAGCGCCGTCGCGCTCGCTTTCTGGCAGACGCTCAAGGACGGTTCCTTGCTCCAGGCGGTCGCAATCAGTTCGGCGCGCGCGCTGAAGGGATTGCTGATCGGCGGCTTGCTCGGCTTCGTCCTCGGCATCGTCAACGGGCTCTGGCGGCCGGCCGATCTGCTGCTCGACTCGACCCTCCAGATGCTGCGCAACGTCCCGCATCTGGCGATCATTCCCCTGGTCATCCTCTGGTTCGGCATCGGCGAAGAGGCGAAAATCTTCCTCGTCGCGATCGGCGTGCTGTTTCCCGTCTACCTGAACACCTATCACGGCGTCCGCACGCTCGATCCCGCATTGATCGAAATGGCGCGCGTCTATGGTCTAGGCCCCGGCGCCCTGCTCCTGCGCGTGGTTCTGCCGGGCGCCCTTCCCTCGGTGTTCGTTGGATTGCGCTATGGACTCGGCATCATGTGGCTGACCCTGATCGTCGCCGAGACGATTTCGGCATCCTCCGGCATCGGCTACATGACGATGAACGCACGCGAATTCCTGCAAACCGACGTGGTGCTGCTCGGCATCATCATCTATGCGCTGCTCGGCAAGCTCTCCGATGTCGCCACCAAAATCTGCGAGCGCGCGACGCTCGCCTGGCATCCGAGCTATGCGCGCCAACCGGCGGGCCAGCCATGACCATCTTCGCGCGTACGCTCGACGCGACGAACCCAAGCTTTTCCGCGCCGCGGGAGGATTGCCGCGTGGCGGGCGCCGCGGCGCAGGCAGCGAGTCCTGGCGCGAACGGCTTGGAGATTATTTTCAGTGCGGCATCAAAAGCCTTTGGCCAACGCAGCGTCCTCAGCGCTCTCGATCTTCGCATCGAAGCGGGGCAGTTCGTCGCCGTCGTCGGCCGCTCGGGTGGCGGCAAGTCGACGCTCTTGCGCCTGATCGCCGGGCTCGAACGGCCGAGTTCCGGAGCGGTCGCGATCGACGGCGACGTCGTCGCCGGGATTCAGAAGTCCAGCCGGCTGATGTTCCAGGACGCCCGCCTTCTCCCCTGGCAGCGCGTCATCGGCAACGTCGGCATTGCGCGCGGCGAGAACTGGCGCAAGGACTCAACTCGTGCGCTCGACGCCGTCGGCCTCGCCGACCGCGCGCAGGAATGGCCGGGCGTCTTGTCGGGCGGTCAGCGCCAGCGCGTCGCGCTCGCTCGCGCGCTCGTGGCGCGCCCCAAGATCCTGCTCCTCGACGAACCGTTCGGCGCGCTCGACGCGCTCACCCGCCTCGAAATGCACCAGCTTCTCGAACGCCTTTGGCGCGAACGCGGCTTCACCGCGGTCCTCATCACCCACGACGTCGGCGAGGCGGTCGCGCTCGCCGATCGCGTGATCGTCTTGCGCGACGGCGCCGTCGCGCTTGATCTGCCCGTCGCGCTCCACCGCCCGAGAGCGCGCGATCCGCAGGTGGCGGCGCTACAGGCGCGGATCCTCGCGGAAGTCTAGGCGTTCGCGCTCATGACGCGGCCGATTTAATCAATAATTCTATTATATCTATCGACATTATGTTATCATAGACTATGGTGGTATCAAGCGCCTTTCGCCGCGTGGTGAGCGAGACCTCGCCGTCGAGCAATATCAAGGGTCGAAGACCTGCCATGACGATCAGCGCCGCACCGTCCCAGACCGCCGCCGAGCCTCCGGCCTTCGATACGGCGCCTCGCGCGCATGTAATCGGCTCCGACGAGGAGGCGATCGCGGTCGCCCGCGCGCTCGCCGGTGAATTCGCCGTCGACGCCTCGCGACGCGACCGCGAGCGCATCCTCCCGGCCGCTGAACTTGATCGCTTTTCCAAGAGCGGCCTGTGGGGCATCACCATCCCCAAGGCCTATGGCGGCGCCGGCGTCTCCGCCGTCACGCTCGCCGAGGTGATCAAGCTGATTTCGGCTGCTGATTCCTCCATCGGCCAGATCCCGCAAAATCATCTCGCCGCGCTCGACGCCATCCGCTTCGCCGCATCCGAGAAGCAGAAGAAGCTCTGGTTCGGCCGCGTGCTGCAAGGCTACCGGCTCGGCAACGCCTTTTCCGAGGCCAAGAGCAAACATGTCGGCGCATTCGAGACGACGCTGACGGCGGACGGCGACGGCTATCTCGTGCGCGGGGAGAAGTTCTATGCGACCGGCGCCCTGTTCGCCCATTTCATCCACATCGGCGCCGTCGATCCCAACGGCAAAGTGCATCTTGCCATCGTCGCGCGCGACGCGCCGGGCCTGAAGATCGTCGACAATTGGTCGGGCTTCGGCCAGCGCACCACCGCGAGCGGCAATGTCATCATCGACAATGTCCGCGTCGATCCCGAAGGCGTGATCCCCGCCTATGTCGGCGGCGAAAATCCTTCTTCGAACGGCGCGGTCTCGCAGATCATCCAGGCTGCGGTCGACGCCGGCATCGCGCAAGGGGCCATCGAGGACACGATCGCGTTCGTGCGTCGCTACACCCGCCCATGGATCGACAGCGCCCAGGAGCGCGGCGCCGACGACGTGTTCACCATCGCCGAGATCGGTAATCTCAAGATCAAGCTGCACGCCGCCGAGGCGCTGCTCGAACAAGCCGGCCATGCCGTCGACGCCATCATTGCCAATCCGACGGATGAGGGCGTCGGCGCCGCGGCGGTCGCGGTCGCCGAGGCCAAGGCGCTGACCACGGAAATCGCGATTCTTGCGACCAACAAGCTCCATGAGCTTGCGGGCACGCGCTCGACGCTCGCCGAGTTCAATCTCGATCGCCACTGGCGCAATGCCCGCACGCATACGCTGCACGACCCCGTGCGCTGGAAATATTTTCATATTGGCAATTACGCGCTCAATGGCGTCAGCCCGCCGCGCCACGCGTGGAGCTGACTGCGCCGCAATTTCCTCCCTCGCACCGGACCCATCGCATGCCCGCTACGCAGTTGAAGCAGCACCATGACACCCTCCCCGACGCCTTTCGCGCGCCCCCGCAGCGCGGCAGGCTCGCGCGTGTGGTCGCTGACGAGGCCGAGGCGGTGCGCGCCGCGCGCGAGATCGCCGCAGTGATCGCCAAAGACGCCGTCGCACGCGACAGGGATCGCCGCCTGCCCTACGAAGAGCTCGATTCTCTCTCGGACGCCGGGCTGCTGGCGATCACCGTGCCCAAGGCTTACGGCGGTGCGGAAGTTTCCGCCGGCGTGCTCGCCGAGGTGATCGCCATTCTCTCCGCGGCCGACGGATCGATCGGCCAGATTCCGCAGAACCATTTCTTCATGCTCGAGGCTCTGCGTCTCGAAGGCAGCGAGGAGCAGAAGCGCTTCTTCTACCAAAGAATCCTCGCCGGCGAGCGCATCGGCAACGCCCTCTCGGAGATCGGCACGAAGACGGCGCAGGACCATGCGACCCGCCTCTCCCGCGACGGCGCGAGCTTTCGCCTCAACGGCAAGAAGTTCTATTCGACCGGCGTACTGTTCGCCCATTGGGTCGCCGTCGTCGCCAACGACGACGATGGCCGCTCAACCATTGCCTTCGTTCCGCGCGACGCCAAGGGAATCACCATCGTCGACGATTGGTCCGGCTTCGGGCAGCGCGTGACGGGCTCGGGCACGACGCTGCTCGACAATGTCGCGGTGCATCCGTTCTCGGTTCTGTCCTTTCGCGCCGTCTTCGACCGGCCGACGGCGATGGGGCCGCACGCCCAGATCATGCATGCCGCTATCGAGGCGGGCATCGCGCGCGGCGCGCTGGCGGCGACCATCGATTTCGTGCGCACGCGCTCGCGTCCCTGGAAGGACGCTGGCGTGGACCATGCCTATGAGGATCCCTATACGATCGCCCAGATCGGCGAAATGAAGATCAGGGTCTCGGCCTCCGATGCGCTGCTGCAGCGCGCCGGACGCCTCGTCGACGCGGCGGTCGCCGATCCCACGATCGACTCGGTCGCAGCGGCTTCCGTCGCCGTCGCCGAGGCGAAGGCGGCCTCGACCGAGGCCTCGCTGCATGTCGCGAGCAAGCTCATCGAACTGGCGGGCTCGCGCGCCACCCTCGCCGAATTCGGCCTCGACCGCTATTGGCGCAACGCCCGCACGCATACCGTCCACGATCCGGTGCGCTGGAAATACCGCGCGATCGGCGACTACTGGCTCAACGGCGTCAACCCGCCGCGCCATGGGGCGATCTGACCGCCATGGCCCGAACACCCGACAACGCAAAGAAGCGAAAGACCATGACCCAAGCTCTCGACCTGCCGCAGCCTGCGGAAAAGACCGACGTCCTCTGGTTCCTGCCGACACATGGCGACGGCCGCTATCTCGGCAGCGTGCAGGGCGCGCGCCATGTCACGCTCGGCTATCTCTCGCAGATCGCGCGCGCGGCCGACGAACTCGGCTATTTCGGCGTGCTGTTGCCGACCGGGCGCTCCTGCGAGGATTCCTGGGTGGTCGCCTCGGCGATGGTCCCCTTGACGCAGAAGCTGCGCTTTCTCGTCGCCGTGCGGCCGGGGCTGACCGAGCCCGCATTCGCCGCGCGCATGGCCGCCTCGCTCGACCGCCTGTCGGGCGGCCGGCTGCTGGTCAATGTGGTGACGGGCGGCGACCCCTATGAGCTCAAGGGCGACGGCGTCTTCCTCGATCACGACGAGCGCTACACGGTGACGGACGAGTTCCTGTCGATCTGGCGCAAGCTGATGCAGGGCGAGGAGGTCACCGAGAGCCACGACCATTTGCGCATCGAGAAGGGCAAGCTCCTCTATCCGCCGCGCCAGAAACCCTATCCGCCGCTTTATTTCGGCGGTTCGTCGGAGGCGGGCAATGTCGTCGCGGCCAAGCATGTCGACGTCTATCTCAGCTGGGGCGAGCCGCCGGCGGCGGTCGCGCAGAAGATCGCGATCGCCAAGGCGGCCGCGGCGGCCGAAGGGCGCACCTTCTCCTACGGCATCCGCCTGCACGTGATCGTGCGCGAGACCTCGGCGGAAGCCTGGCGCGCCGCCGACGAGTTGATCGCCAAGGTCGACGACGCAGCGATCGAGAAGGCGCAGAAGTCCTTTGCGCGTTTCGATTCGGTGGGCCAGCGGCGCATGGCGCAGCTTCACGGCGGCCGGCGCGACGACCTCGTCGTCTCGCCCAATCTGTGGGCGGGGGTCGGACTGGTGCGCGGTGGCGCTGGGACGGCACTGGTCGGCAGCCCCGATGAGATCGCCGACCGGATGAAGGAATATATGGCGCTCGGCATCGACCGCTTCATCCTGTCGGGCTATCCGCATCTCGAGGAATGCTACCGCTTCGCCGAGCTCGTGTTCCCCAAACTGCCGCTCAAGGCGACGACCGGCAACGATCTCGGGCCGGCCAAGAATGCCGGGCCGTTCGGCGAAGTGATCGCCAATGTCGTGGCGCCTTCGGAGCTGAAAGCGGCGGCCGGATGAGCGCGACTCGCGCAAGCTCGCCATCGCACCTATCCTGATCCGATGCCCAAGCAGATCCGCCTCAACGCATTCGAGATGAATTGCGTCGCGCATCAGTCGCCTGGCCTGTGGCGCCATCCGCGCGACCGCTCGCGCGACTATCGGCGACTCGACGGCTGGATCGCGCTTGCGCGCACGCTGGAGCGCGGGCTGTTCGACGGCGTGTTTCTCGCCGACGTGCTCGGCGTCTACGACGTGTTCGGCGGCAGTCCTGACGCGGCGCTGCGCCATGCGACGCAGACGCCGGTCAACGATCCCTTGCTGCTCGTGCCCGCGATGGCGGCGGCGACGACGCATCTGGGTTTCGGCGTCACGGTGACGCTCTCCTACGAGCCGCCGTTTCCTTTCGCGCGCCGGATGTCGACGCTCGATCACCTGACCAACGGGCGCATCGGCTGGAACGTCGTCACGGGCTATCTCGACAGCGCCGCCAAGGGCATGGGCCAGAGCGGCCAGCGCGGGCATGACGACCGCTATGCCGTCGCCGAGGACTACATGCAGGTCGTCTACAAGCTCTGGGAGGGAAGCTGGGCGGACGACGCGGTGATCGCGGATGCGGCGAGCGGCGTTTTCACGCGGCCCGAGCGCGTGCGCAAGGTCCGCCACGACGGCCCGCATTTCAAGCTCGATGCGTTGCACCTCAGCGAACCCTCGCCGCAGCGCACGCCCGTGCTCTATCAGGCGGGATCTTCGCCGGCGGGACGCAGCTTTGCGGCGCGCCACGCCGAATGCGTGTTCCTGTCGGGGCCGTCGAAGAACATCATCGCGCCGCGAGTCGCCGCGATCCGCAGGCTTGCGGCCGAGATGGGCCGCGACCCCACGGAAATTCTGATGTTCGCGATGATGACGATCATCGTGGCGCCCACCGACGCCGAAGCGCACGCCAAGCATGCCGACTACAAGCTCTATGCCTATCCCGAAGGCGCGCTCACGCTCATGTCGGGCTGGACGGGCGTCGATTTTTCGCGCCTCGATCCCGATCAGATCGTCGAACATGTCGAAAGCGAAGCGGGCCGGAGCGCGCTTGAAAACATCACGCGCGCCGATCCCGACCGCCGATGGAGCGTGCGCGAAGTCGCCGAGCACGTTTCCATCGGCGGCATCAGCCCTGTGCTGGTCGGATCGCCCGCGACGATCGCCGACGAACTCGAAGCCTGGATGGAGGAGACCGATCTCGACGGCTTTAATCTGACATTCGTCGTGCGGCCGGAGACGTTCGAGAACGTCGTCGATCTCGTCGTGCCGGAATTGCAGCGCCGCGGCCGCTACAAGACCGCTTACGCCGAGGGAACCATGCGGGAGAAGCTGTTCGGCCGCGCGCGGCTCGACGATCGCCATCCGGCGGCGGAACACCGCTGGCCCTGAGATCCGTCCCTCCATGAGCGGCGCGAGCGTAGCGACGGCGGGCGATGCACAGATGCAACCTCACGGCTCGGCGGCCGCTGAGAAGTCCGCACCACCGAGTCGCGTTGGCTAGGCGTCATCCCTCGGCCGGTTTGGCCGATGGAAAGAAGCGATTTTCAGGACGCGGCAGACCGAGGTTCGCTCGTAACGTCTCGCCTTGGTATTCGAGTCGGAACAGCCCGCGTCTTTGCAGCTCGGGAACGACCTTGTCGACGAAGTCGTCGAGCCCGCCCGGCACATAGGGAAACATCACGTTGAACCCGTCGCAGGCCTCAGTGAACAGCCATTCCTCCATCTGAGCGGCGATCGTCGCCGGCGTGCCGACGATCGCGAGACCGCCGAAGCTGCCGGCGATCTGAGCGAGCTGGCGCACGGTAAGATTGTCGCGGCGCGCGAGGGACACGAACCGCTCGCGCCCGCTCTTGCTCGCATTGCTCTCGGGAATCTCGGGCAGCGGGCCGTCGAGATCGAAGCCCGAGGCGTCATGGCCGAGCGCGATGGAGAGCGAGGCAAGGCCGCTGTCGGGATGGACGAGGCTGTCGAGGCGCGCTTTCTTGGCCTGCGCCTCGGCGAGCGTATCCGTGCGCCACATGCACTTAGAAGCGGGCTAAAATTAGCTTGCCGAGTGTACACCAAGGTGTAACACTGCGGATCCGAATGGCAAAAAGGCGCGTGATATATCACTGAGTTAGGGGCGGCTCAGATCCAGGTCCGAATCCTAGTCCCCCAGCCAGAATCCCCCCTAACTCATTGATTTCAATCGGGTCCACCCCCGTTGGCTGCGGTCATCCGGGGGCGCTCTACGCCCGGCTGTATCACCGGCCTGTACGCCGGGGTGGGTCGATGAGCCCCTGCGAGAACGTCCATCGGCGCGGCGGCCAACGCCGATTTTGGTTTGTGTCACAAGCCGCAGATTACGCCGCCTTCAAATTCCAACCACGCGCGCGACGGCGCCCTCACCGCTCCCGGATCGCCTCCTGCGCGTACTGGCGCAGCGGCGAGAGGAGATATTCGAGGATGCGGCGCGAGCCGGTCTTGATCTCGGCGGTGACCGCCATGCCGGGGCGCAGCGGCTCGGAATGGCCCTCGACCATCATGCTGGTCCCCTCGAGCGCGATGCGGGCGACGTAAGAAGGCGAGCCGCTCGGCGGTTCCTCGCCCCTGGGCGACCTGGCGGCCGAGGGGTCGCCGGCGCCGCCGTCGGTCGGCCGCTTGTCGTCGGTCACGGCGTCGCGGCTGATGTCGATCACCCGGCCGCGGATGAGGCCGTAGCGGGTGAAGTTGAAGGTCTCGACCTTGATCTCGACCTCCTGATCCGGGTGGACGAAGCCGACGTCGGCGTTGGGCACCATCGCCTCCAGGATCAGCGCCCGGCCCTCCGGCACGACGACGAGCAATTGCTGGGCGGGCGTCACGACGCCGCCGAGCGTGTGGACCGCGAGCTGCTGGACGACGCCGTCGATCGGCGCGCGCAGCGCGGTCTCCGCGGCCTTGCGCTGCGCCTTGACCAGATCCTGGGTCTGCTGGCTCGCCTTCTGCTCGGCCTCGGCGAGGTCGCTGAGCAGCTTGTGCGCATATTCGGCTCCCGTCTGGTCGCGCTGGCGCTCCAGCGCGGCGCGCGCCGCGTCGGTTTCGACCGCGCGCCGGCCCTGGACGAGGAGATCGTTCTGGGCCTCGCGCAGCGCCTGCTCGGCGTCGAGCCAGGCGAACCGGTTGCCATATTCCAGGGCGAGCAGCTTGGTGCGCATCGCATCCTTTTCCTGGAGCAGCGGCAGCGTCGCCTCGAGCTTGGCGATCCCGGCGCGGACCTCCTCGGATTCGGCGCGCTTCTGGTCGATCTGCTGGTCGAGCGCGGCGATCTTGGCCGCCTGCTCGCCGGCCTGCGCGAAGGCGAACGCCCGCGCCATCGCCGCCTCGTGGGCGGGCGCGTTCGCGGGCGCGACGAACGCCTCGGCCGCGCTCTGCGGATCCGATTCCTGCTTGAGCGCGAGCAGCCGGGCGACGTCGAGTTCGGCGGTCATCAGGTCGTGAGCGACCCGGTCGCGTTCGGCCGAGGTCACGGTGTCGTCGAGCCCGATCAGGAGATCGCCGGCGTGGACGACGTCGCCGTCGGCGACGCGGATCTCGCGCACGACGCCCGCCTCCAGCGGCTGCACCACCTTGATCTTGCCGGTCGGCAGCAGCCGTCCCTGCGCGGTCGCGATGATGTCGACATGGCCGAACCACGACCAGGCGAGCGCCGCGCAGAAGAAGGCGAGAATCCCGAACGCCATCGCGCGCCCGACCGGCGAGGCCGGCGTCTCGATGATCTCGAGCGCGGCCGGGAGGAACTCGCGTTCCGAGCCGGCGCGAAACGGCGCCCGCGGCCACGGCAGGAGGCGCGCGCTGCGCTCAGGCGACGCCATGGAGACCCGACTGCAGGCGCATCAGCGAGGCGTAGCGCCCGCCCGCGCGAAGGAGTTCGTCGTGGCTGCCGTCCTCGACGACCCGGCCGCGCTCGATCGTGAGGATGCGGTCGGCGTGGCGGACGGCCGACAGGCGGTGGGCGATGATCAGCACCGTCCGGTTGCGCGCGATCTGGCGCATGTTCTCCTGGATGACGCGCTCGCTCTCATAGTCGAGCGCGCTGGTCGCCTCGTCGAAGATCAGGACGCGCGGGTCCATCACCAGCGCGCGCGCGATCGCGATGCGCTGGCGCTGGCCGCCCGAAAGGCTGGCGCCGCGCTCGCCGACCGCGGTGTCGTAGCCCTGCGGCAGTTCGAGGATGAAGTCGTGGGCGCCGGCGAGCTTGGCCGCCGCCATCACCCGCTCGATTCGCAGGCCGGGATCGGCGAGCGCGATATTGTCGCGGATCGAGCGGTTGAACAGCACGTTCTCCTGCAGTACGACCCCGACCTGCCGGCGCAGCCAGGCGACGTCGACCGCGGCCAGATCGACCCCGTCGACCAGCACGCGCCCGCCCTCGGGCAGATAGAGGCGCTGGACGAGCTTGGTCAGGGTCGACTTGCCCGACCCCGAGGGCCCGACGATGCCGACCATCTGGCCGGCGGAGATCGTCAGATCGACGTCGTGCAGAACCTGCGGGCCGTCGATGCGGTAGCGGAAGCCCACGTGCTCGAGCCGGATCGCGCCGCGGATCGCCGGCAGCGCGGCGCGGCCGGGCGAAAAACTCGGCTCGGGATGGGTGTTGAGAATGTCGCCGAGCCGCGCCACCGACAGCCGCGCCTGATGGAAGTCCTGCCAGACCTGGGCGATCCGCAGCACCGGCTGGGCGACCCGCCCCGCCAGCATGTTGAAGGCGACGAGCTGGCCGACGGTCAGATTGCCTTCGATCACCGCCTTGGCGCCGAAGAACAGCACCGCGGCGGTGACCAGCTTGCTGACCAGCTGGACGCCCTGGCTCGCCCAGTTGCCGATGTTGAGAACCCGGAAGCTCGCCTGGACGTAGCCGGCGAGCTGCTCCTCCCAGCGGCGCTGCATCTGCGGTTCGACCGCCATCGATTTCAGGGTCTGGACCCCGGCGACCGCCTCGACCAGGAAGGACTGGTTTTCCGCGCCGCGGTTGAACTTCTCGTCGAGCCGGCGGCGGAAGATCGGCGTCACGCCCGCCGAGATCGCGATGTAGAAGGGAAACGAGGCGAGCACCACGCCGGTCAGGAACACCGAGTAATAGGCCATCACGATCAGGAACACGAAGGTGAAGAAGAGGTCGATGACCAGAGTCAGGGCCGAGCCGGTGAGGAAGTTCCTGATGTTCTCGAGTTCGCGCACGCGCGCGATGCTGTCGCCGGTGCGGCGCGCCTCGAAATAGGCGATCGGCAGGGCCATGAGATGGCGGAACAGCCGGGCGCCGAGTTCGACGTCGATGCGGTTGGTCGTGTGCGAGAAGGCGTAGGTGCGCAAGGCGGTCAGCAGGCTCTCGAACAGCGAGACCGCGACGAGGCCGACGATCAGCACGTCGAGCGTGGTCAGGCCGCGATGGACGAGCACCTTGTCGATGACGACCTGGAAGAACAGCGGCGAGATCAGCGAGAACAGCTGCAGGAAGAACGAGACGAGCAGCACTTCGCCGAGCAGGCGGCGGTATTTGACCATCGCCTGCAGGAACCAGCCGATGTCGAAGCGGCGGGCGAGCGAGCCGAGCGAGGCGCGGCGCGCCATCAACAGAAGCCTGCCGTTCCACTGCGCCTCGAAATCGGCGCGGGCGAGCTCCTGCGGCCGCCCGACCGCGGGGTCCTGGATCAGCGCGCTCGTCGCGGAGACCTTGCCGAGAATGAAGAAGCCGCCGTCGCGCCGCTGCGCGATCGCCGGCAGCGACATTCTGGCGAGCTGCGCCCAGTGGCTGTCGACCGCGCGCGCCTTGAGCTCGAACTCCTTGGCGCAACGCAGCATTTCGGTCATGCCGACCTCGGCGCCGCCGAAGCGGTGCCGGATCTGCTGGGGATCGGCGGCGATCCCATGGAAACGCAGGAGGAGCACGAACGCCTCCAGCCCCATGGTCGCCCCGATCGGCTCCCGCGCTTCACCCGACATCGTGACTCCCGTGACCCAGCCCGCTAGCGTCGCCCCGTTAAGCGATCGCTCGACAATGCGAGCGATTACGTTGCATTGTAGCAATTCGGCGATTCCGGGTTCGGGGAGTCAGGCGCCGTCGGCCTGGATCAATGGCGCCAGGCCGCGGCCACGGCGCCCTGCATGGCCGGATCGGGCGGGATTTGCGAGGCGAGCGTCGGATTGAAGCCGCTGTTGGCGGCCGAGTAGGCCGCCATCGCCGAGACGAGCTGGCCGACCTGGGAGTCGAGCTTCGAGCCGTCGGCGGTGACGAAATTCTGCGCCGCCGCCCCGTTCGCCCCGCCGAACCAGTCGTCGATCGTCAGCGAGTCGGTCGTGCCCATCACGTCGATTTGCAGAGTGTCGCCCTGCTGCTCGAACCACAGATCGCTCGCCGCGATCCCCGGCGCGAAGTCGACCGTTCCCGTATTCGCGCCGTCGCCGGCGCCGATTTCGCCATGGCCGCCGCCCGCGCCGAAGAGGTAGATGTTGTCGTCGCCCTGCGCGACCACCGTCCCGTTCGCGTTCATGGCGATCGTATTGTTCGATCCGATCACGGTGGCGCTGGCGCCGTTCGCCAGCGTGACCGCGCCCGAGCTGATCGTCGCGACGCCGCCGGCGCCGAAGAAACTCGCCGCGCCCGGCGCGCCGAGCGCGGAGCCGATGACCGAGACGACATAGTTCGCATTGGCGATTTCGCCGAGCGCGGTCGCGTCGCGCGCAGCCTGCGCCGCCGTCAGCGCGAGGGTCGGCGCGCCCGCGTCGGTCAGGGCGATCGCGGCGAGGTTCGGATTGGCGTCCAGCACGTCGAATGTCGCGGCGGCCGCCGCCGCGCTCTCGAAGACGGCGCCGGATGCGGCCGCCGCACGAATGTCGGCCTGGTTCCAGACGGATCCGTCGGCGAACCGAACCTGCTGCACGCCGTCCTGGCCGCCGGCGAATTCGCCGGAGGCGAGAATCGTCCGGCCCGTCGCATCGACGGTGACGACGAGGTCGTTCCCGGACTGGCTGAAGGCCACATCGCCGGCGTTCAAATCCTCGAGGTCGAGCGCATCGTCGCCCGCCCCCGTATGATTGATCGCCAGATCGCCGTCGGCCGCCGCATAGGTGAACGTGTCGTTCCCGGCGCCCGTCCAGACCTGCGTGTCGCCGGCATAGGCGTTGACCACCGCCTCGGTCGGCGCGCCATAGGTCCCGGCGAGGTTGATCGCGTCGT
This sequence comes from Roseiarcus sp., assembly GCA_050013915.1. Taxonomy (GTDB): domain Bacteria; phylum Pseudomonadota; class Alphaproteobacteria; order Rhizobiales; family Beijerinckiaceae; genus Roseiarcus. Next base: position 9,190 of record JBEKEI010000121.1, on the reverse strand, counting down.
CGAGCGCCGAGGCCTGGAAGAAGGCCGGCTGGATCGCCGGGTTCAGCGCCGCCGCGGCGGCGATCTGGGCGCGGGTCAGCGTCACCCCGTCGCAGAAGGCAATCGAGGCGACGCCGAGGCTCGCGCTCCACAGCTGGCTGTCGAGCACGATCCGGGCGCCGGTCGAGGCGACCGTGGCGACGATGTCGTAGCCGTAGGCGTCCGACGATTCCATGTTGTAGGCGCGCGCGAACGTCACCCCGGTCGAGGCGACGTCGGTCATTTCGAGGACGTCGTCGGCGCTCGACGTGTCGCGGAGCCAGGCGTTTCCGTCGGCCGCCGCATAGACAAAATAGTTCGTGCCGCCGGCCGAGACGACGCGCTCGGTCGCGCCGGGGGTCGCGTCGGGCGTGAAGGCGACGGCGACATCGCCGGTGCCGTCGAGCGCGGTCGGGCCTGGAGTCGCCGGCGTCGCCGAACCGAACGCGACCGCGGCGGCGATCCGGCTGCGGCCCCAGCTCGTCCCGTCGGCGAAGCCGATCCGCTGGACGCCGCCCTGGCCGGATGCGTCGAACTCGTCCGCGATTCCGATCGTCCGGCCGGTCGCATCGACCGTGACGACGAGATCGTCGCCGCTGCGCGCGAAGGCGAGATCGCCCGCGTCGAGATCGGTCAGCGCCAGCGTGTCGTCGGTGGTCTCCCACCAGATCCCGGCCTCCTGGACGATCTCGAGGTCGCCGTCGGCCGAGCCGTAGACGAACGTGTCGCTCGGCGTGGCGGCGAAGGCGTCGCCGCCGATCAGCGTGTCGTCGCCGGCGCCGGCGACCATCACGCCCGTCCCCGGCTCCGCCGCGAGCGTCACGTCGGCCGCGCCGGCGCGATAGGAGGCCGCCGCCTTGATCTGGCTCCAGTCCCAGGCCGTGCCGTCGGCGAAGCCGATCTGCTGGACGCCGGACTGGTCGGCCGTGGCGAATTCGCCGCCGATCGAAATCGTCCGCCCCGTCGCATCCACCGTGATCAGCAGGTCGTCGTCGCTGCGCGAAAAGGTCAGGTCGCCCGCATCGAGATCGGTCAGGCTCAGCGTGTCGTCGCTGCGCTCCCAGCCGAGGCCCGGCGCGTTGACGATCGTGAGGTCGCCGTCGGCCGAGCCGTAGACGAACGTATCGTCCGCCTGGCCGTCGAACTTGTCGCCGCCGATGAACGTGTCGTCGCCGGCGCCGGCGACCATCACGCCCGTCCCCGGCTCCGCCGCGAGCGTCACGTCGCCCGCGCCGGCGCGATAGGAGGCCGCCGCCTTGATCTGGCTCCAGTCCCAGATCGCGCCGTCGGCGAAGCCGATCTGCTGGACGCCGGACTGGTCGGCCGTGGCGAATTCGCCGCCGATCGAAATCGTCCGCCCCGTCGCAGCCACCGTGATCAGCAGGTCGTCGTCGCTGCGCGAAAAGGTCAGGTCGCCCGCATCGAGATCGGTCAGGCTCAGCGTGTCGTCGCTGCGCTCCCAGCCGAGGCCCGGCGCATTGACGATCGTCAGGTCGCCGTCGGCCGAGCCGTAGACGAACGTATCGTCCGCCTGGCCGTCGAACTTGTTCCCGCCGATGAACGTGTCGTCGCCGGCGCCGGCGACCATCACGCCCGTCCCCGGTTCGGCGGTCAGCGTCGCATCGCCGCTGCCGGCGCGGTAGAGGCCGAGCGGCGCGACCGCGGCGTAACCGAGCTGCGTCCCGTCGGCGAACTCCAGGAACTGGACGCCCTTGCCGGCGTCGGCGTAGAAACCGGCGATCTCGAGCGTCCGGCCGGTCGCATCGACGCTCATCAGCAGGTCGTCGTCGCTGCGCGAGAACGTCAGGTCGGCTTCGGTGAGATCGGTGAACCGGACCGCGCTGACCGCGCGCCAGGTCGAAGCGGCGCCGGCCTGGTCGACGACGTCGTCGCCGTCGGCGCTTGCGTAGAGGAACACGTCGCTGCCGGCGCCGGCGACCATCGTCACATTGCCGGTTCCAGGATCGAGCACGTCGTCGCCGCCGCCCGCCGTCAGCCGGTCGTCGCCGGGCGTGGCGGCGAGGGTCGGCGCGCTGGCGAACGCGCCGCCGATCGCCTGCAGCGCGATCTCGGCGGCGTTCCAGACGACGCCATTGTCGAACACCACCCGTTCGACGCCGCCGTTGACCTGGTTGTCGACCACGATCGTCGGCGTCAGCGCATCGTCGACGACAAAGTCGAGATTGTCGTCCGACAGCGGATCCCATTGCGCCGCGACCTCGCCGGGCGTCACCCCGTGCAGGTAGAGCGTGCCGGGTTCGGCGAGGTCGGTCTGGATCGTGGTCGCGCCGTCGCCGGCCGACCAGACGTAATTGTCGTCGCCGTGAAACGAGCCGGCGAGGTAATGGACGCCAGGCGCGCTGACCAGCGTCTGGACGCCGGCGATCCCGCCGGGCGCCTGGATCAGCGGATCGCCGCTCGCGCTCGCCTGCGCCAGGCAGGTCGCGGCGAGCTGCTGCGGCGTCCAGACGACGCCGTCGGCGAAGGCGAGGTCGTGGGTCAGCCAGAAGCCGCTCGCCAGCGTGACCCGATCGTCGGGCAGGCCGGCGAAGGTGAGGACGAGATCATTGCCGGCGTCCGATTCCATCGCGACATGGACCTCCGTCGAGGCGATGTCGGCGAAGGTCATCGTGGTCCCGAGCGCGGCGCCGGCGCGCTGGACGTCGAGGAAGCCGTCGCCGCTGGCATAGGCGAGCGCGCTGATCGGGGCGCCCGCGAGGTCGCCATAGAGCGGATCGCCGGTCACGCTCTCGAACGTGGCGCCCGAGGCGTCGGTGGTGATGACCTGGTCGAGGCCCTGGTCGATCATCGCGTCGATCTGGAGTCCGGTCAGCGTCGTGCCGTCGGCGAACGCGAAGGTCTGGATATAGGTCGAGCCGATGTCGGTGCGCGACGGCGCGTCGTCGACGATCGTCAGCGTCGAGGTCGTGCCCTTGACATGGACCAGCAGGTCGTCGCCGTCGCGCGCGAAGGAAAGATCGGATTGCGAAATCCCCGCCTCGAACTGGATCGTGTCGTCGAACCCGTCGCCCTGCAGGCCGGGATTGGTCTTCTCGACGAAATCCTGGCCGAAGCCGGGCCCGAACACGTAGGTCTGCCTGCCGCCATTGCCGTGGATGAAGTCGTCGCCGACGCCGGCGACGACAATGCTGTCGTCATTGCCGGTGGTGATCAGCGAATTGGCCGGCGGCGGGGTCAGATTGGTCGCCGCCTCGATCTGGCCCCATGTCCAGGACGAGCCGTCGGCGAAGGTGAACGCGCTGATCCGGTCGGGGTCCCAGGCGAGCGTCTCGTTGAACTGGTACTGGCCGGCGATCAGGATGGAATCGTCGGTCCCCTTGATCGTGATCAGCAGGTTGTCGGTGTCCCAGACATTGGAGAAGCTGAGGTCGGCATAGCTGATGCCGGCGGCGAAGGCGATCGAGCTCTGGCCGCCGCTCAGCAGGTTGGTCTGGTCCTGCTCGATGACGATGGCGCCGTCGCCGCGGGCGAAGTTGTAGACGTCGGTGCCGTCGCCGCCGGAATAGACGGTGTCGTGATTGTCCGGCCGCGGGTTGAACACGTCGTTGGCGGCGAACCCCTCGACGAATTTCGAATTGGACGCCTCCTCCTGGTCGAGGATCAGCGGCATCAGCTGGTCGGCGTTGATATGCGTCCCGTCGGCGAAGTCGAAATAGTCGATCCGGTCGATGTATTGCGACCAGCCGAGCGCATAGGTGTAGGCGAACTGGCCGTCGATCGTGATCTGATCGTCGGTCCCGGCGATCTTCACGACGAGGTCGTTTGAATCGGGCCGCACGAACACGAGGTCGTCGAGCGTGATCCCCGGCCCGAAGTCGATCGAACTGACGCCGCCGTAATTGAGGTTCTCGCGGCCCTGCGCGATGACGACGCTGCCGTAGCCGCGATTGAAGTCGTAAGTGTCGTCGCCATTGCCGCCCGAAATGAACCGGTTGACGTTGCCGGGGCCCGGATCGATCGCATCGTCGGTCGCAAAGCCGTAGATCGGCCCGCCCGAGGCCTCTTCGCCGGCCAGCACGTTCAAGATCACGTCGTCGGCGCTCATCGTCGCGCCGTCCGCGAACACGAAGGTTCCGACCTGGTTCAGCCACCAGTTCCCCAGCGGCGAGACGGTGTAATTGAACTCGCCCTTGACGTCGATGACGCCGCCGGTCGCCGCATCGGTGATGAGGAGGTCGTCGAAATCGGCGGCCGTCGTGCCGCGGCTGAACACGACGTCGTCCTTGGTGAGGTCGCCGAGGATCAGGGTGTCGTTGTTGGTCTGCTCGGGGTTCTGGTTGGCCTCGATCGTCATCGAGCCGAAGCTCGATTCGTAGACGAAGGTCTCGGCGCCGCCGATGCCGATCAGCGTGTCGCCGGCGCCGCCGACCAGCACGTCGTCGCCGGTCGTGCCCTGGATCGTCTGGTTCTGCGTGCCCCACTCGGCGACCGCATAGGACATGTCGCTCTTCATCCAGTCGACGCCGTCGGCGAACATGATCTCGCTGACGCCGGAGGCCGGCGCGACATTGCCGAAATAGGGCTCGGGATTGGTGAACTGGTCGACAACCCTGATCGTCGCGCCGTCGAGCGTGTCGGTCAGGATGAGATCGTCGCCCGACCGGCTCGCCGCGACCTCGCTCGAGGTCAGCGTCGCGAACCGCAGGATGTTCGACTGCTCCTGGTCGATGCCGTCGACGTCGTCGATCACGCTGTCGCCGAACTTCGACCCCACGACATAATTGTCGTAGGAATCGTCGCCGACATAGCTGTTGGCGCCCGGCCCGACATAGAACAGGTTGGGCGTCCCGTCGGTGGCGCCGGTGACGACGCCCGAGCCGGTGACGATGTCGGCGCGGGTCACGCCGAGCGCGGCGGCGACGTCGATCAGCGAGGCCGCAGGCGGCATCGCCTCATAGGCGCCGACGATATTGGCGAATATGTAGCCCTGCGACAGCTGGACGCCGTCGGGCTCGACGTAATTGCTGAGGATCGCATCGAGCGTCGGCTTCCATTGCTGCAGCGTCGCGATCGCCTGCGCGGCGTCGACGCCGGCGAGCGCGCCGAATATCGCCTGGTAGACCGGCTCCATGCCGAGATCGGTCTTGGGCGTGAACAGGTCGGTCGTCGGATCGTAGGAAAGCCCGGCGAAAATCGTCTGGGCGAGCGGGCCCTGGACCATCAGGCGGGTCGCCAGCAGGTTGATGTCGGCGTTGAGCGGGGCGACGAACGCGTCGAGATTGGCGCGCCAGACCGCCGGATTGTCCGCGCCTTCGCCCAGATCGAGCTGCTCGCCGCTGTAGCGCTCGAGGAAGTCGATCTCGGCCGCGCTGAGCTCTGTGAAGCTGTCGCCGGCGGCGAGCGGGGTCGCCAGCGCCTGGGCGAGCGTCGCATAGGGGATCACGACGCCGGTCGGCGTGGTGACCGCCGCGCCCGAGCCGAACGCCCAGTGGCCGACCGATTCGGAGACCGCTACCTCGGTCCCGGTCGCCGGATCGCTCTCATAGACCGTGACCGGCGAGATCTCGTATTCGAGATCGTCGACGATGCTCTGCGAGCCGTCGGCGAAAGTCTGGGTGACGAAATAATAGTTCGGCTGGGCGTCGGCGACGCCGCCCGTGGCGTCGCCGTTCAGCACGAAGCTGTCGTCGGCCGCGAGCGGGGTCGCGAGCGCCTGGGCGAGGGTCGGGTCGGCGATCGCATTGCCCGCGGCGTCGGTGACCGCGCGGCCCGAGGCGAACGCCCAATAGCCGGGCGAGCCGGCGACGCCGGGGGTGGCGACGAAGTCGAGGACGTCGAGCGCGCTCTGCGAGCCGTCGCCATTGGCCTGGGTCAGCACGTAATCGTCGAAATGGGTGGTCGCCACCAGAGCCTCGCCCGCCGCGCCCGCGGCCGCCGCGGCCTGCGCGAGGCTGGGATCGGCGATGAAATCGCCCGCGGAATCCATGATCGGCGCGCCCGAGGCGAGCCCCCAATAGCCGATCGGCTCGGCGACTTCGGAAACCTGCCCGCTGATCGGATCGGTCGCGGCGACCTCGGTCGATCCCACGGTGTAGACGAGCCGGTCGACGACGGTCTGCGAGCCGTCCGGATTGGTGGCGACGACGTCGTAGCCGGAGATCGCGCCGGTGGTTCCGGTCGCTCCGCTGACGTCGATGCTGGTCGCGTCGGGATCGTCGACGCCCTGCCACCAGTCGGCCGTCGTCGCGGGCAGCGGGTTGGGCAGCGCCTGCGTCCACGCGGTGAGGATCGGGTCCATCAGCGCGCGCCACTCGGCGAGCGTCGGGGTGGCAACCGCGAGCGGCGCCGCCGCCGCGAGATCGGCGGCGATCGTCGCCTCGAGCGCGCTTGGCGCGCCCGGCTGGAGCGTCCCCGCCGCAACCTGGGCCCACTCGTCGAGCGACAGCGCGACCGACAGGTCGGGCAGCGTGCCGAAGCCCTTGAGATCGGGCAGCGCGGCGGCGTTGGCGGTGATGGCGTCGTCGCCGAGCCAGGTCGTGTCGGCCTCGTCGACCTTCAGCAGCACGTCGGAGACCGTCGATTGCACGCCATTGGCCAGCGTGACGCCCGCCGTCGCGAGCACCTGGCTGTCGCCGTTGAACGTCGCGGCGGGCGCATTGGCATAGTCGAGCGAGATCGACGATACCCCGGCCTGATCGAGGGTCAGCAGTTCGTCGGCCTGCGGCGTATGGTCGTCGTTGGCGTCGACCCAGATGCGCAGCTGCGGCAGCGCCGAATCGTCGCCGCCGCTGAGATCGGCGTCGGTGATGGCGCCGTCGCCGTTGGCGTCATACTTTGCCAGCGCGGCGAAATCCTTGACCAGGCTGACGTCGCCCGCCGCGTCGACCGTGACCAGAAACCCCTCCGACGCGGTCGTCCACGACGAGGGATTGGCGAAGCCGTCGCCGTTGACGTCGAACCGCGACGCCGAGCCCGGCGCCTCGGGCGTGAGGTTGAGCCCGGCGCCGGTCAGATCGACCACCATCGGATCGACGCCGTTCCAGGTCTGGCCGCTCCACGCCTTCCATTCCTGGTCGAACACCGAGAAGATGCTGAGGATCGAGGCGGTGTGGGGGGTCGTGAACGGGTTGATCGCCTCGGCGGTGAACGCGACCAGGGTGATGCCCGCCGTGCCGGGCGCGGATGGCGAGGAGGGCGTGTAGTTCTGGACATAGGTCGACGGATCCAGCGTCGCGACGCCGAGCCTGGCCTCGACGCTGCCGAACACTCTCGCCCATGCCGGCGTTATCACGAGGTTGTCCTGACTATTGACGGCGTAGTCGAGACTTCCGTCGCCCGAGACATAATCGGGCGTCTCCAGGGCGCCATTGTGCGTGCCGCCGAACAGAACCTCGCCGTCATAGACCAGCCTGTCGTCGCTCGTCAGGCCGACGAGGCTGACGTCGGGCGAGAGATTGACGATGTCGTGGTGAGTGTTGCCGGTGAGCGTTATGACCGAGCCCGGCGCGGTCGTGCCCAGCACCTGCGAATCGCCCGAGCCGAGATCGACGTTCACCCAATTGGCGGCGGCGCCGTAACCCTGCTGGCCCGGCAGCACGCCGCCCGAGAGATTGTCGATGACGTTGTTGCCGTCGCCGAGATAGATGTTCTTGAAGTCGGTGGCGCCGGAAATATAGTCGTCCTGGCCCGGCCCGTCGCTGGCGTAGAGAATTTGGAAATCCTCGAGGACCAGGCCCGTGCCGGCCAAACGGTCGCCATTGAACACGGTCCCGGCAAACGTCTCCGTGGCGTTCGAAGCGACCAGGCTCTCGCCAAGGCCGGTACTCATCAATTTGGTCGCGAGCACTGTCTCTGTCGTAGGCGTCTTCGCGGTATAGTCCTCGGCGTAGAGCTTGTTGCCGTAGCCGCTCGGCGCTCCGCCGCCGTCGATGACGATCTTGCGCGTAACGTCGCCGACAGCGGGCGCCGGGGGCGCGACGCCATCGATGGCGAATTGCGCCGGCAGCGAATTGGTGAGCGTGAGCGTGTCGCCGTATTTGCCGGCGGCGAGGTCCAGCTCCGAAATGCCGGTCGCGGTCTGCTCGCTGACCCCGCCCTGCGTGTCATAGACGGAAAGGCCGATGGCGCCGAAATTGCCGTTCGCGTTGGTGTCCAACGTGGCATTGACGTGATCGATTTCCGCGAATTGCGAAAGAACGTCGTCGTTGCCCGACGACGCGCGGCTCATAATCCCGGTGTCGGCGGCCGGAGCATCTTTTGGGTCAGTAGTGGTCATTCTCGATAACTCCGGCGACAATAGACCGCGTGTCGATACTCCGAGACTTCCTCGATCTCGCTCGCACGGCCGCGCGGCAAATACGATGCCCATTCTGGTCCGGAGACTGGAACAAAATTACGATCAGAAACCGACGAACTTCCGCTGGTCATCAATCCGCTATTCAGATTAGTCCCCCACCCGCCGTCTTTATGATAAAGCCGTTCTACGTCCAAAGTGTCAACAATTATCAAACTTGTTCGATCTGTACTGTAAGAAACGTTTCCATCGCAGATAATTGAGCAAATTTTATCGAGATTGGCACTATCAATTTCTTTATAACAGACGATTGCGTGCCGCCCGCACGCCAAGACGCCCTGATTGGCGCTCGTCTGCCATCGCCGGGTTGCATCGGCGACCCCGCGCTCGCACTCGGCGCAGCGGTCGTCCCGGTGGGCGCGATACCGCCAATTGCCCCCCGCGGCAGCGACGCCACGGGGCGGTTCGACGAAATCGAGCGGAAGTTTGACGATAGGAGAGCCGTCAGCCTTTGCGGTCGGCGTCTCCGGCTGCCCCGCCCAGGCCCCGCTGGGCAGACAGATCGTCAGGAGGGCGAGCCAGGCCATGGGAGCGACGGCAGCACCGCCGCTGACTCGCCCCCGCGAACTAAGACGCACGATCGAGCGCCGCGAGCGGCGCCTCCGCCGGGTCGCAGCCGGTTCCCGGCCTTCCCACCGCGGCCGACCGGGACGAAGCGCGCATATCCGCCTCGAACGCCGCGTCGGCGATCGCTGCTGTCCTGCCTTCGCCGCCCTGTCCTACTCGCCGATACGCCACGCTGAATACCAACCCCATTTCCCAAATCTCATTCGACCATTGGTCTCGCCATGCCCGATGTCAACCGCTCGTAAACGCCTCGCTAAACGCTTCGCTAAACGGTGCGATTGAATTTCGGCC
>JBEKEI010000120.1:0-15078 GCA_050013915.1 Roseiarcus sp. | reverse complement strand
CTGCAACCCTCTGATTTGCCTCGATCGGGCGAGAAATCCATTTCCAAATATATCCACAACGAAAGGATTTGTCGGCCGAGGAGGGGCGTAGACGCCGATCTGGGTCGTCGAGGCGCGAGAGGCGGGTCGCGGGGGCAGGAGGGCGAGGGGATGAGCCATCGAACGGAGAGACGCGAAGCTGAACGCCCGCCGCCGCACGGCCACGCCGCCGTCGCGCCGGCAGGTCAGGGCGATCGCACGCGCTCGCCCGGGGCCAGGAGGCCGCTGCGGCGCTTGGCTTCGCCCCTCCCGGCGAGCGCCAGCGATCGCCTCGGGGCGACGGCGCGCCGTCGGCGCGGCGATTGGCGAACTCGGCCTGGCGTGTTGCGCAGCCGATCCGCTGGTCAGTCCATCACGCTGTGCTTGGGCGAAGGCCCGTCGCGCGACGGCGTGGGCGGCGCGAGGGGGCTGAAATCCGCGCAGCCGGCGCGCGCGCTGCGATGGCGATCGTGGCGCAGGCACAGGCCGTCGTCCGCGCGCGCCGAGCCGAGGGCGGAGCCCAGGCTCGACAGGCCGGGCGTCGCCGCCTCGAGAAACGCCCAATCGTTGCGGAAATGCCGGCAGGACCCGCACCGCGCCGCGTCGCCGATCGCCATCGCGAATGCCTTTCGGGACGAGGCCGCGAGCGGCGCCATGCTAGCGCGCCAGATTGGCCCAGTGGGAGGCGAACAGGAATACCGACAGGACGAAGCCGAGCGCGACATTGACGACGACGCCGACGCTGAAGGCGGCGAAGGGCCGCGCGCCCGCCGCGGCGAGATCGCGGAATCGCGTGGTGAGCCCGATGCTGAAGAAGCAGAAGATGAAGGTCCAGGTGCGCAGATCCTTGATCGGCCCGACGAAGCCGGGCGCCGCCAGTCTGTTGTATTCAGCGAGGCTGTAGCCGCGCGCCGCCCAGCTGACGATCAGCGAGGCGACGACGAAGCCGAGCACGAACTTCGGAAACCGCCGCCAGATTTCCGCGGCCTCCGGCCGCCCGCCCGATTCGGTCGGCTCCCAGCGGGTCGTCGCGACGATCGCCAGGACGAGCGCCCAGACGCCGATCCAGACGTCGCGGCCGACCACCTTCATCAGCGTGAACGCCCAGACCGCCTGATCCGCCGTGCCGGCGATGCCGGGGACGCGGTCGGCGAAGCCGCCATAGGTCTGCGCGGCGGCGAAGCCGGCGGCGTCGGCGAATTCCGAAGTGCCGATCCAGGCGCCGGCGACGCCGGTGGGGAGTTCGAGCCAGCGCGCGGCGAACGGCAGGAAGAAGATCATCGCGATCGCCCACAGGATCACCACCGTGATCGCGATCGGTGCGTCGCCCTTGCGGGCGCCGACCGCGCCGGCGATCGCGATCGAGGCGGAGACGCCGCAGACGGCGCCGCCGGCGCCGAGGGTCGCGGCGAGGCGGCGGTCGAGCCCGAGCCGGCGGGCGGTCGCGAATATCACCAGAAAGGTCACGATCGAAACGATCGAGGCCTGCAGGATCGCCACCGGCCCGGCCCAGACGATCAGCGCGAACGGCAGGGTCGCGCCGAGCAGGACGATGCCGGTCTTGACGTAGAACTCGACGCGGAAACTGGCCTCCATCCATTTGGGCAGGCCGACCAGATTGGCGATGGCGAGGCCGAGCAGCAGCGCGACGAGCGGCGGCTCGAGATTGTAATAGGCGGCCTGGGTCCACTGGCCGAGCGCGAAAATGACCGTCGAAAACAGGTAGAGGAGGACGAAGGAGGGGACGAATTGGCGCGGGCTTTGGCCGAGCGCCGTCATCGCAAGGGTGAAGATCGCCAGCCAGAACACGAATTGCGCGCCGTAGCGCAGCGCGTTGGCGGCGAAATGGCCGCCGAGCTGGTCGAGGCCGGACCATTTCTCCGGCGTCACGGCTATCCATTTGAGGCTGGCGCCGTTGGCGAACAGGGCATAGCCGACCACGACGATGCCAAGGCCGAGCCAGATCGCCCACCAATCCTCCTTCAGCCAGAGTTCGCGCCAGCCCGAAGTCGCCGGTCGGGCCGGCGCGGCGGCGAGTTCCCATTGATTGGCGCTCATGGAGGTTCGCTCGACTGGACGGGATGCGGATCGACCCTCCATAGCGGAATAAATCGGTTCAGTCTATTCTATTGATAGATTTACAGGCGGGCACCTGTTGATTGCGGGCCCCGGCCCATCGCGAGACGTTTGGCGCGCGACGGCCGAGGCGGCGCACTCTCCAGGATATCGCAATGCGGACGGAACCCTTGCTCTTCCGCGCAAGGCGCGTCTTGACGAGATAGCGGATTTCGCGCGTTATTATCGCCCGCGCGGGGGGACAACGGAACGCGCGCAATCGGCGAGGCTGGGACAACGCCAATGATCACAAGCCCATCAGGCAGGCAGTCAATCGCGCTTCGCGAGGGCGTCGTGCTTCACTCGTATCGCGACACGCGGGGCATCCTCACGATCGGGGTCGGCCATACTTCCGCCGCCGGGCCGCCGACCGTCTTTGACGGGATGACGATCACGGCGCAGCAATGCGACGCCATACTGGCCGGCGATCTCGCCAAGTTCGAGGCCGCCGTCAATGGCGCCGTCCGTGTGGCCGTTTCGCAGAACGCCTTCGACGCCTGCGTCTCGCTCGCCTTCAACATCGGCGCGCCCGGATTCATCGGCTCGAGCGTGGTCAGGCAGATCAACGCGGGCAATATGCAGGCCGCCGCCGACGACTTCCTGATGTGGGACAAGCCGCCCGAGCTCATCGGCCGAAGGAAAGGCGAGCGCGCGCAATTCCTGCGTCCCGACGGCGCCCAGGACCAGGCGGCCGCAACATGGGATCCCGAATCGCCGCCCGGGTCGATCGCCTGGATTCAGAGCCGGCTCAACCAGCACGGCGCGGCGCCGCAACTGACGGTCGACGGCGATCTCGGCCCCGCGACGATCAGCGCGATCAGGGCGTTCCAGGGATCGCACGGGCTCACGGCCGACGGCGTCGCCGGACCGCAGACGATCGCCGCGCTCGGTTAGTCCCCCCGCGTCGGCGATCGCGGCCGCGCCGTCCGCCGCGGCAGGCCGGCCGGGCAAGTGCGAAGACGCGGCGGTTGCTATTCGCCCGCGCATTCCGCCACGAGCGCCGCGAGCCTTTCGGCCGCGTCGGCGACGCCCGCCGCCTTCGCCGCGCGCGCCGCGGCGGTCAGGGCTTCGGGGTCCGCGAGCGCCTGCCGCAGCAGCGCCGCGAGCTTCTCGGGCGTGAAGGCGGCCTGCGGAATCACCTGCGCGGCGCCGCTGGCGGCGAGCGTGGCGGCATTGGCGGCCTGGTCCTGGTCGAGCGCGTGCGGAAACGGCACCAGGATCGCGGGCCGGCCGATCACCGCGAGTTCGGAGACCGTCGAGGCGCCGGAGCGGCCGATGACGAGATGCGCGGCGCCGATCCGCGCGGGCAGGTCGGGAAAGAATTCGGCGATCTCGACCGGCAGGCCCATCGCCGCACAGGCGTGCGCGACCCGCGCCTTGTCCTCGCCGCGCGCCTGCTGCGTCCACACCAGCCGCGCGCGCTCGGCCGGCGTCAGCAGCGCGAGCGCCGCCGGCGCGACATCCGCCATCACGCGCGCGCCCTGCGAGCCGCCGGTGACCAGCACGCGCAGGCGCCCGTCGGCGAAACCTGGATAGGGCGCCGCGGCCGCCGCGAGCACGGCGGGACGGACCGGATTGCCGGTGTAGCGCGTCTTCGCCAGCACGGCGGGCGGCGCGCCGTTCAGCGTGGGAAAGCCGGTCGCGACCAGCCGCACGCGGCCGGCCAGGAAGCGGTTGGCGCGGCCCATCACCGCGTTCTGTTCGTGGAGCAGCGTCGGCAGCCCGAGCAGCGAGGCGGCGAGCAGCGGCGGCACGGTGGGATAGCCGCCGAAGCCGATGACGACCCGCGGCGCGATCGCGCGCAGCCGCGCATAGGCGACTGCGACGCCGCGCGTCAGCACCAGCGCGGCGCCGAGCTTGGCGAACAGCCCGGCGCCGGTCGGCGTCGCCGAGGGAAACGCATGGATTGCGCGCGCCGGAAATCCGCCGCCGTATTTCAGCGCGCGGTCGTCGGTCGCCAGTTCGACCGGAAAGCCGCGCTCGGCCAGGGCGATCGCCAGCGCCTGGGCGGGAAAGAGGTGGCCGCCGGTCCCGCCGGCGCAGATGAGGATGCAGCGCGCAGGCGTCAAGACGGGCGCCGGGACGCCGGCTGCAGTTCGGCGTGCGGCCGCCGGCGGGTGACCGCTATGAGAAAGCCCATGCCGAGCCCGAGCGCGAGCAGCGATGAGCCGCCGTAGGAGATGAACGGCAGCGTCATGCCCTTGGCCGGCACGGCGCGAATGTTGACCGCCATGTTGATCCAGCTCTGCACGCCGAACATGACGACGAGGCCGGCCGCCGCGAAGCGGCAGAACGGATCCTCGTTGCGCGCGGCGAGCCAGAGCCCGCGCATCACGATGAGGCCGAAGAAGGCGATCAGCGCGAGGCAGGCGACCATGCCGAATTCCTCGCCGGTGACGGCGAAGACGAAATCGGTGTGCGCGTCGGGCAGGATGCGCTTGTAGACGCCCTCGCCCGGGCCGCGGCCGAGCCAGCCGCCCGACAGGATGCTCTGCAATGCGGTGTCGACCTGGAATGTGTCGACGAGGCCGCCGGTCGAGTCGGGCTCGAGAAAGCGCAGCACGCGCTCGTGGACATGGGGCGAGAGCCTGAAGGCGAGGAAGCCGCCAAGCGTTCCGACGCCGCCGAGCCCCAGCACCCAGAACCAGTGCAGCCCCGCCATGAAGAACAGCGAGGCCCAGACGACGGAGATCAGCATGGTCTGGCCGAAGTCGGGCTGGAGGATCAGCGGCACGATCGTCAGCGGCAGCAGGAGGAAGGCGAGCAGCCGGCCGGGGATCGGGCCATGCGGGCGCCCGCTTTCCGAAAAGGCCCAGGCGGCGAGGATGACGAAGGCCGGCTTGATGAATTCGGACGGCTGCACGCCCATGATCCAGCGCCGGGAACCCTTGATCTCGGCGCCGAACAGCAGCCCGAGCACGATCAGCGCGAGGCTGACGGCGAACACGATCAGCGCCGCGCGCCGCACATGACGCGGCGACAGGAACGAGGTTGCGACCATCAGCAGCGCGGTCGGGCCCAGCAGCAGCGCCTGGCGGTTGACGAAATGGAAGGTCGGCAGGTTCAGCCGCTCGGCGACCGCCGGGCTGGCGGCGAGCGCCATCACCAGGCCGATCACCATCAGCGCGGCGAAGGAGCCGAGCAGCCAGCGATCGATCGAGCGGAACCAGTCGGCGACGGGACCGCGTTCGGCGCGCGAAATCATGAACCGCTCCTTGACGTTCGGGCGCCGTCCTGGCGCTCGATCCATTCCGACACGAGGGCGCGAAAGCGCTCGCCGCGCTGTTCGAAATTGACGAACTGGTCGTAGGACGCGCAGGCCGGGGACAGCAGCACGACGGGCTCGGGCGCGCCGCTCAGCGCCGCGTCGCGCGCCGCGGCGGCGACCGCCGCCTCCAGCGTCCCGCACAGTTCGCAGGGCGCGCCTGCCTCGAGCGTGCGGGCGAATTGCCCGCTCGCCGCGCCGATCAGATAGGCCTTGGCGATCCGGCCGAACAGGGCGCGCAGCGACTCGATGCCGCCCTCTTTCGCCTTGCCGCCGGCGATCCAGAAGACATCCTGGTACGAGAGCAGCGCCTTTTGCGCGGCGTCGGCGTTGGTCGCCTTGGAATCGTTGACGAACAGGACGCGGCCGAACCGGCCGACCTGCTCCATGCGATGCGGCAGGCTCTTGAAGGAGGCGAGGCCGAGCGCGATCCGGTCGACGTCGAGCCCCAGCGTCCGCGCGGCGGCGAAGGCGAAGGCGGCGTTCTGGCCGTTATGGGCGCCGCGCAGCGCCGGCGCGCCGCGCAGGTCGAGCCCGGTCGTGACGCCGTCGGGCCCGCGCTCGACGATGCGATGGTCTTCGACGACGATGTCGGCGGTCGAAGGCGCGCGCGACGCGATCGTGATCACGCGCGGCCGGCCGCCGCGCGCCTGCGCGCGCAGCCGCTGCGCGATCGCCCGGCTCGGCTCGTCGTCGACGCCGACCAGCGCGACACCCGCCTTCGCGACGAGCCTTTCCTTGACCGCCGCGTAATGCTCGAGCGTGCCGTGCCGGTCGAGATGATCGGGCGTGACGTTGAGCAGCAGGCCGATGCTTGGATCGAGCGAGGGCGCCAGATCGATCTGGAACGACGAGCATTCGATGACGTGGATCGTCTGTTCCGACGGCGGCTCGAGCGCGAGGATCGGCACGCCGATATTGCCGCCCATCTGGACGTCGCGGCCCGCCGCCCGCAGGATGTGGGCGATCAGCGCGGTCGTCGTCGACTTGCCGTTCGAGCCGGTCACCGCGACGAAGCGCGCGCGCGGCGCCAGCGTGGCGCGTTCGCGGCAGAACAATTCGACGTCGCCGACGATCTCGATTCCGGCGGCCTGCGCCCTCGCCGCAGTCCAGTGCGGCGCGGGATGGGTCAGCGGCGCGCCGGGCGTCAGAATCAGCGCGGCGAACCCGTTCCAGTCGGCGGCGGCCAGATCGACCGGCGCGACCCCCGCGGTGGCGGCGCGCGCCCGCGCGGCTTCGCTGTCGTCCCAGGCAGCGACTTCGGCGCCGCCCGCGCTCAGCGCGAGCGCCGTCGCGAGGCCGGAGCCCCCGAGTCCGAACAGCGCAACCTTGCGGCCGGAAAAGCACCGCGCGGGAATCATGCTCACCTCAGTTTCAGGGTGGACAGGCCGACCATCGCGAGCACGAAGGCGACGATCCAGAACCGCATGACGATCTGGGGCTCCGACCAGCCGAGCTGCTCGAAATGATGGTGGATCGGCGCCATGCGGAACACGCGCTTGCCGGTCATCTTGAACGAGGCGACCTGGACGACGACCGAAAGCGCTTCCATCACGAACAGGCCGCCGACGATGGCGAGCACGATCTCGTGCTTGACCGTGACCGCGATCGCGCCGAGCAGCCCGCCGAGCGCGAGCGAGCCGGTGTCGCCCATGAATATCTGCGCCGGCGGCGCGTTGAACCAGAGGAAGCCGACGCCGGCGCCGATCAGCGCGCCGCAGACGACCACGAGATCGCCCGCCTGCGGCACGTGGTTGATCCCGAGATATTTGGCAAAGAACAGATTGCCGACGAGATAGGCGATCAATCCGAGCGTCGCCGCCGCGATCATCACCGGCACGATCGCGAGGCCGTCGAGCCCGTCGGTGAGGTTCACCGAATTGCCGAAGGCGACGATGACGAACGGGCCGAACAGCAGGAAGCCCCAGCCGAGATCGAGGATGTAGCCGTTGACGAACGGCACGGCGAGCGAGGTGTCGCCGGGCGCGCCGACCCAGACGATGCCGAGGCAGGCGATCAGCGCGACCGCGAATTCGAGCGCCAGCCGCATGCGCCCGGAAAAGCCGTCGTGCGACTGCTTGGTGACCTTGAGATAGTCGTCGTAGAAGCCGATCGCGCCGAAGCCCACGGTGACGAACAGCACGATCCAGACATAGGGGCTGTCGAGGTTGCACCACAGCAGCGCCGAGACCAGCAGCCCGCACAGGATCATCAGCCCGCCCATCGTCGGCGTGCCCTTCTTGGTCAGCAGATGCGACTGCGGGCCGTCGAGGCGGATCGGCTGACCCTTGCCCTGCTTGAGGCGCAGCGCCGAGATGATCGTCGGGCCGAAGAAGAAGACGACGAACAGGCCGGTGCCGGCCGCCCCGAGGGTGCGGAAGGTCAGATACCGGAACAGGTTCAACGGACCCAGAATATGCGAGAAATTGGCGAGAAAGGTGAGCATCGTCGTCCTTTTACGCCGGCGGCGCGGTCAGCGAAAATCGCGCGCGCAGCGCGGCGACGATCGGCGCCATGGCGCTGCCGTTGGAGCCTTTGACCATTACGACGTCGCCCGCGCGCGGCGCGTCGAGCACAGCCGGGGCCAGTTCGGCCGAACGCGCCGCCCAGGCGCCGCGCATCGCCTTTGGCGCGGATTCCCAGAGGCCGCGCATCAGCGGCCCTGCGCAATAGATGAGATCGACGCTCTGGCGGACGAGATCCTCGGCCAGTCCGGCATGGGCCTGCGCCGCGCCGGCGCCGAGCTCCAGCATGTCGCCGAGCACGGCGACCCGGCGCCCGCCGGCGCCCGGGCTGGTCGCGCCGAGCAGCGCCAGCGCAGCGCGCATCGAGACGGGATTGGCGTTGTAGCTCTCGTCGATCAGCGTGAACGGGCCGTCGGCCGCCCGCAGGACCAGCCGTTCGCCGCGGCCCTTCGGCGCGGAAAACGCCGCCAGCGCTTCGGCCGCCCGCGCGACGTCGGCGCCGAGCGCGTGAACCGCGAGCAGCACGCCGACGGCGTTCTGCGCCATGTGGAGCCCGGGCGCGCCGAGCGTGAAGGCGAGCGCGCGACCATGGATCTGGGCGCGCACGCGCGCGCCCTCGCCCCTTGGTTCGTAGGCGACCAGCCGCCCCTCGGCCGGCGCCTCGGCGCCGAAGGTCGCGATCGCGCGCCCCGTCGCGCGCGCGCGCGCCTGCAAAGCCTCGAATTGCGGCGCGTCGCGATTGAGCACGATCGCGCCGCCCGGCTCGACGCCCGAAAATATCTCCGCCTTGGCCTCGGCGATCGCCTCGATCGAGCCGAGATGGGCGATATGGACCGGCGCGATCGTCGTCACCAGCGCGACATGCGGGCGCACCATCGCGGCCAGCGGCGCGATCTCGCCCGCATGGTTCATGCCGATCTCGAAAACGCCGAAGGCCGACGACGCCGGCATGCGCGCCAGCGTCAGCGGCACGCCCCAGTGGTTGTTGTAGGAGGCCGCGGCGGCATGGGTCGGGCCCGACGCGCCGAGCGCGACGCGCAGCATGTCCTTGGCGCTCGTCTTGCCGACCGAACCGGTCACCGCGACGATCCGCGCGGCCGAGCGCGCGCGCGCGGCGACGCCGAGCCGCTCCATCGCGCGGAGCGTATCGTCGACCGCGAAGACCGGCCCGTGGTTCGCGGTTTCGGCCGCCCGCTCGCGCGACACGACGCAGGCGCCGGCGCCCCCCGCGAAGGCGCGCGCGACATGATCGTGGCCGTCGCCGGTCTGGCTGCGGAGCGCAAAAAACAGATCGCCGGGCGCGAGGCTGCGCGTGTCGATCGAAACGCCGCCGATCGCCGCGCCGAGCGGGGCGCTGGGCGGCGCGCCGAGCGCCAGCGCCAGATCCGGCCGGCTCCAGAGGGCTTCGGTCACGCCGCGTCCTCCAGCGCCGCGCGCGCGGCTTCAGAGTCGGAAAAGGGAAGCGTTCGGTCGCCGACAATCTGGCCGGTTTCATGGCCTTTGCCGGCGATCAGCAGGGCGTCGCCCTCCCCCAGCATGGCGACCGCGGCGCAGATCGCCTCCGCGCGGTCGCCGATCTCGACCGCGCCGGGCGCGCCGGCGAGGATGGCGGCGCGGATCGCGGCGGGGTTTTCCGAGCGCGGGTTGTCGTCGGTGACGATGACGACATCTGCGGCCCGCGTCGCGATTTCGCCCATTTCCGGCCGCTTGCCGGCGTCGCGGTCGCCGCCGCAGCCGAAGACGACGATCAGCCGCCCGCGCACGAACGGGCGCAGCGTCGCCAGCGCCTTCACGAGCGCGTCGGGCTTGTGGGCGTAGTCGACGAAGACCGGCGCGCCGCGCCGTTCGCCGACCCGCTCCATGCGGCCGGGCGCGCCTTCGAGGCCCTCGAGCGCGGCGAATACGCCGGCGGGATCGCTTGCCGTGGCGAGGCAGAGGCCCGCCGCGACCAGCGCGTTGGAGACCTGGAAATCGCCGGGCAGCGGCAGTCGCGCGCGCCAGAGCCGGCCGCCGTGCTCGACTTCGAGCCGGGTCGCAAACCCCTCGCGCGCGGCGGCGACGAGCCGAATCGCTTCGCCCTTGGCGCCGGTCGTGAACAGGCTCAGTCCGCGGCGCCGCGCGGCGGCGATCGCCACGCCGGCGACCGGGCCGTCGGCGTCGATCACCGCGGGGGCGCCGCGCGGCAGCAAAGCCTCGAACAGGCGCAGCTTGGCCGCCAGATAGGCCTCGGCGGTGAGGTGATAATCGAGATGATCGCGCGAGAGATTGGTGAAGGCGCCGGCGGCCAGGCGCACGCCGTCGAGCCGCTTCTGATCGAGGCCGTGCGAGGAGGCCTCCAGCGCGAGATGGGTGACGCCGGCGGCGGCGAGCGCGTCGAGCGTCTTGTGGAGGGCGACCGGATCGGGCGTCGTCAGCGAGCCGCGGACGGTGAGCGGCCGCGAGACGATTCCGAGCGTGCCGAGCGAGCCGGCCTGGCGGCCGAGCCGGGTCCAGATCTGCCGCGCGAAGTCGGCGACCGAGGTCTTGCCGCTGGTGCCGGTGACGGCGACGATCGTTTCGGGCTGGCGCGGGTAGAGCCGCGCGGCGGCTTTCGACAGCGCGGCCCGCGCGTCGGCGACCGCGACGAAGGCGACGCCATGCGGCAGCCACGGCGGCGCGCGCTCGGCGACGATCGCGCCGGCGCCGCGCGCGACCGCCTGCGCGACGAAGGCGAGGCCGTCCTGCCTGGCGCCGGAAATGGCGAAGAAGACGTCGTCCGGCTCGACCTTGCGGCTGTCGACGGCGAGGCCCGCGACCGCGCGCGTCGCCGCGGCGCCCGAGGGATCGGCGACGTCGATGAGATCGCGTAGCTGCCTCACTCCCTGGCCACCTTGTCTGCGTCGAGCCCGAAACCGAGCCGCGCGAGCAGCGGGAACGGCTGGGTCGGGAATTCCTGCGCCGGCGCCACGCCGACCAGTGGCTCGACCCGCTCGATCAGGCGGCCGGTCACCCGGCCGGCATTGTAGGCGGCGGTATGATAGCCGCCGTCCTCCGGCAAGCCTTGCGGCTGGTCATAGATGACCATGAACAGATATTTCGGCCTGTCGGCCGGCGCAATCGCCATGAAGGTCGTGAAGACCTGGTCGTTGGAATAATGGCCGTGGACGATCTTCTGGGCCGTGCCGGTCTTGCCGCCGACGTAATAGCCGGGAATGTTGGCCTTGTCAGCCGAGCCGTGGGTCGCATTGGCGCGCATGAGATAGCGCATCGACTCGGAAGTCTGCTCGCTGACCACGCGATGGCTCGCGGCGAGCGCCTGGCGCTCGTCGCGCAGGAGGAAGGTGGGCGTCATCAGATTGCCGCCGTTGACCAGCGCCGCGACCGCCATCAGCGCCTGGATCGGCGCGACGTTGAGGCCCTGGCCGAAAGCGATCGTCACCGTGTTGAGTTCGCTCCAGCGCTTGGGGATCAGCGGTTCGGCGCTCTCGGGCAATTCGGTGCGCAGCCGGTCGAGCTGGCCCATCTTGCGCAGGAACGCCTGATGGCCCTCGACGCCGACCATCAGCGCCATCCGGGCGGCGCCGATGTTCGAGGAATGGGTGAAGACCTCGGGCACCGTGAGCACGCGATGGGTGGCGTGGAAATCGTGGATCGTGAACCGCCCGTAGCGCAGGCTGTCGCGCGCGTCGATCCGCGAGGCGAGATTGACCTTGCCCGATTCGAGCGCCATCGCGATCGACAGCGCCTTGAAGGTCGAGCCCATTTCATAGACGCCGACGTTGACGCGGTTGATGCGCGTCGGATCCTTGGTCATGTCGGGGGGATCGTTGGGATCGAAATCGGGCAGGGATTCCAGCGCGACGATCTCGCCGGTGTTGACGTCGATGATGGCGCCCGCCGCGGCCTTGGCGCGATAGCGCTCGAGGCCCGCCGAGAGCTCGTCGCGCAGCGCGTGGGTGACGCGCAGGTCGAGCGACAGCCGCACCGGCTTGAGACTCGCCGGATCGACGGTGAAGCCGGCGACATGGGGATCGGTGAGGCTCTGGTTGTCGAGATAGCGCTCCATGCCGGCGATGCCGATATTGTCCTTGTCGACGAAGCCGATGACATGGGCGCCGACCGGCCCGTTCGGATAGACGCGCTTGTTCTCGGGAAAGAAGCCGACGCCCGGCAGGCCGAGATGAAAAATCTCCTGCTGCTCCTTGGCCGTGACCTGGCGCTTGACCCAGACGAAACCCTTCTTGGAGCCGAGCCGCTCGCGCAATTCGCGGACGTCGACGTCGGGCAGGACCGCGGTGATGAGTTCGGCCGCCTCGTCCTTGTCGATGATCCGGCGCGGCTCGGCGAAGACCGACATCGTCCTGACGTCGGTGGCGAGAATCTCGCCGTTGCGGTCGAGCAGGTCCGGGCGCGCGCCCGACGCCGCCTGATCGGCGGCGACCTTCAGGGTCAGCGGCGGATCGTGGGACACGCCGAGCGCGACCAGTCTGGCGGCGATGCCGGCATAGGCGACGACCAGACCCAGCATCAGCAGCCGGATTCGGCCGCCGCTCTTGTCGGGCCGCGGGCGCACGAGGCCATGGGCGATGCGCCGCAGCCGGCTCCAGGCCGAGGGGCGGGGCGGGGCCGGTGGGGCGGATGCTTCCTCGCTCATGACTCACCTCACGGACGGCGTGGCGCCGGTGACGCCGGGGTTCGGCGTCGCGGTCGGGCCAAGCAGGCCCAGAGCCTCCAGCTTGCGGCCGATCGAATCGACACGGGCGGCGGGCTCGGGCAGGTCGTCGGCGCGGACGATCTGGCGCAGCGAGAGCGGCTGCATGTCGAGCTGCTTGTCGGCGAGCGCCTGCAGTCGGTCGGGGCGGGTGAGGAAGGCGAATTCGGCGCGCAGCATGGCGATCGCATCGCGCTCCTTGTCGATGAGATGGCGCGTCTTGACGATCTGCTCCGAGGCGTAGATCGTCTGGTATTTCACCGAATAGACATAGACCGCCGAGGCGACCAGCGCGCCGATCGCGACGACGTGAAGCAGACGCCACATCAATGCCTCCCCTGGCGCGGCTGCGGCAGGCGCGTCAGCGCGAGCAGCTGTTCGTCGGGGCCGCGGGCGGGGGCCGCGGTGCGCGCGCCGAAACGCAGCTTGGCCGAGCGCGAACGGGGATTGGCTTCGCGCTCGCGCTCGGCCGCGACGATCGGCTGGCCCGGCTCGACGTCGAAGGTCGGCGCGGCGCGCGCCGGCTCGCCCGGCAGCAGCCGCGAGGCCGCCTGACCGCGGCCCGAGCGGCGCGCGAAGAACTGCTTGACGATGCGGTCCTCGAGCGAGTGGAAGGTCACCACGACGAGCCGCCCGTCCGGCGCCAGCATCGCCTCGGCGGCGACCAGCGCGCGGGCGAGTTCGTCGAGTTCGTCGTTGACCGCGATCCGCAGCGCCTGGAAGCTGCGCGTCGCCGGATGGGTCAACTCGCCGGGCTTGGCGGGGGCGACGCGCTCGATCATCCGCGCGAGCTGCAGCGTGGTGCGATAGGGCGCAGTCGGCCGGTCGGCGACGATCGCGCGCGCGATCCGGCGCGAGGCGCGCTCTTCGCCATAGTGATAGAGGATCGCGGCGATCGTCGCCTCGTCGTCCTCGGCGAGGATTTCGGCGGCGGTCCGGCCGTCGCGCCCCATCCGCATGTCGAGCGGCGCGTCATGGCGCAGCGAAAAGCCGCGCGCCGCCTCGTCGAACTGCATGGAGGAGACGCCGATGTCGAGCGCGACGCCGTCGAGCGCGGCGACGCCGAGCCCGCGCGCGAGGCGGTCGAGTTCGCCGAACCGGCCTTCGATCAGCCGCAGCCGGCCGTCGGACCCGGCGGCGAGTTCCCGGCCCGCTTCGATCGCGGCGGGATCGCGGTCGAGCGCGACGACCGCGCCGCCGCGCGCGAGCATCGCCCGCGAATAGCCGCCGGCGCCGAAGGTCCCGTCGAGGTAGACTCCGCCCTCTCTGACGCGGAGGGCGGAGACTGCCTCATCGAGGAGAACGGGAATGTGGAGAGCCGGTCCGCCAGCAGCGGGTTGCCCCTCGCTGCGGCCCGCCATCATTCGCGCGCCCCCTGCGGCGCCGCGCGCGCCGCTCTGGCGCCCAGTTCCGCCCGCAATTGCCGCACCCGAGATTTGGCCTCCTCGAGATGGCTTGCGAAACGGCCCGGCTCCCAGATCTGAAACTTGTGCCCCTGCCCGACGAACACCGCCTCCGTGGTGAGGCCGATGAACGCCCGGCTCGACTCGCTGAGCATGACCCGCCCTTCCGGGTCGGGCCGCAGAATTTCGCTCGTCCCCAGCAGCGCCGTCGCGAAGACGTCGCGCGGCTCGGAATAGGCGGGCATCGTCTCCAGCAGCGCGTCGATCTCGCGCAGCAATGCATTGCCGCCGCAATCGAGCGCCGGCGCGTCGAGCGAGGGATGGACGTAGAGCCCCTCGAACCCGTCCTTCGCCAGAACGTTCCGGAACGGGGCGGGAATCGAGATGCGGCCCTTGGCGTCGAAGCGATTGGTGAAATGCGAAACGAAGCGGTCCACATGGCTCCCCGGACCCGTTTCGACGTGGGGCATCAACGGGCCAGGCCGAGCCTTCCGGCGGGCTCGACCAAGCGAACGCGGCTACTCGTGACGGGACGATATGGGATAACATGGGACCGTATGGGCGTCAATCGACAGGCGTCGCCCGAGGGGATTCCCGGGGCCGCCGCCGGCATTAGAGGTCGTTAAGGTTAATGGCCCGTTAGGAATGGCGGCCCGGTCGTTTCCTTCTCCCGCTTGCGGGAGAAAGTGGCGCGAAGCGCCGGATGAGGGCCTCGCCGACCGCCCGGACGAAGCCTCCCAATGCCGCCCGCTTGATTCTTGGCGCTAGCGCGGCAAGGTCGCGATCGAGGGCTGGCCGCTCGCGGCGTGTGGGGGATTGCGCAGACCATCGCTGTGATGCAATTGCGCATTTATGCAATAATGCATTTATTTGACACTCGATAAATAATGCGGCATCCTTCCGCTGGGGATGCGGGAGCGGAGCATGAGCCCACCGAGAGCCCATCATCGAATCGCCGAGCGCGGCGATCTTGCGCGGCGGCTGGCTCAGGGCCGCAGCATCCAGATGCCGGCGCCGCGTCGGATCGGCAAGACATGGCTGGTCGGCAGGCTCGCCGAAGATCTTAGGGCCGAAGGTTGGCTCTGCGTGAGCATCGACGTCCAGGGCAAGCGCACTGAACAG
>JBEKEI010000119.1:0-15295 GCA_050013915.1 Roseiarcus sp. | reverse complement strand
AAACCGGCCATGTCGCCGGCCCGGCGCCGCTGCCAGGCCCGCGCCGCCATCCGGGTCGGCGGGCGTGACGCGCGCGCCGACCCGCCGACGAGCCGGAACCGGCGCCAGCGGCGGCGGGGACTCCCGGCGCGCGGGACAATTGCGAGCGCCGCGGCGTCAGGCGCTCGCGATCGACGATTTGCCAGCCGCGGCGGGACCGGCGACGCGCCGGGGCGGCGCGCAGACCTTCGACAGCGTGAAGATCGCCGCCAGGGCCAGCCCGTAGACCAGCGCCTGCATGACCGAGGGCTGGTCGGAATAGCCGATGAGCGTATGCAGCACGCGACCGAACAGGCTGGTGTCCGAAAGAATCGCCGACGTGTCCCAGGCAGTCTGGGCGAGCGCGGTGACGATTCCGGCCTGCTGGAAGAACAGCACGCTCTGGGCGGCGAGGCCCGCCGCCAGGAAGGTGATGAGGATCGTCGTGACCCGGAACAAATGGCGCGACGGAATGTTCACCAGCCCGAGGAAGGTCAGCGCGCTCACCGCGCAGCCGGCGACCAGCCCCAGCAGCGAGCCCACCATGAGGCCGACCGCGGTCGAGCCGCCCGCAGCGGCGAGGCCGTAGAGGAACAGCGCGATTTCCGAGCCCTCGCGCATCACGGCGACGCCGACGACTACCGCGAGCGCCGCCAGCGAGCGCGAGCCGCTCCTGACCTGCTCGCCGATCTCGCGCATTTCGGCGGCCATCTGGCGGCCGTGGCTCGCCATCCAGACATTGTGCCAGGTCAGCATCACGACCGCGAGCGCCAGGATGGAGCCGTTGAACACCTCCTGGCCGACGCCCGCCAGCGCATTGGCGATGGTTTCGGCGAAGCCGGCGACCATGACGGCGCCGGCGATTCCGGCCACGACCCCGCCGGCGATCCAGAGCCGGGCGCCGGCGACGCCGCGCGTGACCGCCAGCACGATGCCGACGATGATGCCGGCCTCGATGACTTCCCGGAAGACGATGATCGCGGCGCCGAGCATTTCGTTAGCCTCTCTGAACATTTCGGGCGTGGCAAGCGGTTCCGACGCGCGCCTATCTGACGACGAGGAATCCTTCGGTCGTGTCCTCGTGATAATCGTCGAAGAAGCGATAGCGGCCCGGCGCGAGCGCGCGGATCTGCACGGTTATCTTTGCGCCGCCGGCCACAACCTTCTCGACCCGGAGCGACTTGCTCTCGAATTCGGCCGGCGTGCCGTCCTCATTGGCGACTTCGATGACGATCGGCTTGTTCGCCGGCGCCGAGAGTTCGGCCGGGACGAAACGATGGTCCTTGAGCGCGACATGAACGGGGGTCGCGTCCTGCGCCTGCGCGGCGGGGACGGCGCCGGAGAGCAGCGCCGCGGCGGCCACAAGCAGCGCCATTCGGGCGGTCGGTACAGGTTTCATCGGCAACTCCATCGACGGTTTGACTGGGGCTCGGCCCGGTTCAGAACTCGAATTCGAGCTTCAGGTTGGTGCGATAGCGCTCGAAATCGACGAGATCGAGCCGCCGGCTCGACCCGGCGGCGGCGCCTGCGACATCCGCCGAGACCGCGGCGGCGAGCATGACCTTGCTGTTGAACTGGATGTTGAGCGTCGGGCCGACATAGACCGCGTCGCCGGCGAAGGACTGGAACCCCAGGCTGTCGTAGGCGCGATCATATTCGATCTCGGCGCCGAGCGTCGCCTTCGCCGTGACGCGATAGGCGAGCGCCGCGCTCGCGCCCAATTCCGCCGAACGCGCCCAATCCCCGCCGTTCGGCCGGGCGATTTCCGGCGCGTAGATCAGATTGACGGCGGCGAACAGGCGGTTGGGAATGAGCTCGGTGTCCGCCGCGATCCGGAACGTCGTGCTGAAATCGCGCGTCGGCGCGCCGGTTTCGCCGTCGATCCGCGCCCATTCGGGCTCCGCCACGAGGGTGAGGCCGATCGGCGAGCCCGGGCCGCGGCCGATCGCGAGATAGCGGAACTCTGCGGACAGGCCGGAGAAATCGACGCCGCTGAGATCGCCGAACCCGTCGACGCCCCTGATGTCGTGGGCCAGGCCATGCGCGCTGAGCTCATAGCCGAGAAATTGCGACGGCACGCTCTCATATTCGATTTCCTGCTCGACGGCGCCGTAGCGGCCGCCGCGCTTGCCGAAGCCCCCCGTATTCTCGAATTCGACGGATTGTTCGCCCTGTTCGCCGATGTCCGAACCTTCGGTGAAGCCGAACAGATATTTCGACTCGAGCTCGTGGAAGGGGTCGGGGGCCGGCGCAGAGGCGAGCGCGGCGGCCGGCGGCGCGCCCTGAATTTCGTCGGCGCCCGCCGCCGCCCCGCACGCAACGACCAGAATTCCCGCGAGGCTCAAAGCTCGCACGCACCGCTTCCGATCCTCGCCGACCATGTCCGCTCCTGCCGCGTGCGGATTCAAGGTCCGCCGTTGACGGAGTCTGTCTAAGCTTGGATTTCGATCCCGGCAAGCAATAAACGACATATTTGAACGATTAAAAACTGCGAACCCGGAATATACCACGAGCGCGCGCGCCGCGCTCCCTATTGGAATGATTCCAGGTTACAGTTTAGAATCGATAGAAACTTGATCTGCTGAGCTCTATAGTTCTCGCTTCTCGGCATATACACCTCGGGCGCGGCAGGCAGGGTGCAGCGCCCGGGATCGGCGGGATCGTCAGCGAACCTTGAATATCTTGTAGGGCGAGCCTGCGATCGCTTGTGGGGCGAGCCAGTCCGGCGACTTGCCCGCGAGCAAGGCGGCGGCGAGCCCGCCCGGGCTGGCGGCGGCGTAGATTTCCAGCTCGGGCATCGCCGGGCAGAAGACGACATAGTCGGCGCCGCTGTCCTTGACGATGCGCCGCGCGGCGGCGGGCTCGGCCATCATGGCGTCGACGAGGGCGAGGTTGCCGCGATTGTTGCGATGATAGGGTGCGGCGAGGACCGCGTGCGGCGTCTGGGCCAGAATGTCCGAACCCATGTCGATCGGCGCCATGATCACCGATTGCGGAAGCACGCCGAGCGTGCGGACGACCGCGGGCGCGCGGCACTCGCGGCGCCCTGTGGCGACGTCCGACTGCGCCTCGGCGGGCGTGACGAGCGCCCAGAAGACCGAGCAGAACGGCAGGACCAGGGCGAACGGCGCGCTTTTGGCGAGCGCGTCGGGTCGCCGCGCGGCCCATTCGGCCGCGCGCGCGACCAGCCAGGCGCCGCCGAAGACGGCGAGGGCCGAAGCCGACGACAGGGCGCGCACCTGCCACAGCGAAGTGACGAGGCCGATCGCGATGAAGCCGCACAGGACGAGCCAGCGCGTGCGGGCCGCTCCCCGCTCCCGCCACGCCGCGGCGAGCGCGCCGGCGAAGCCGAGGATCGCGGCGAGGCCGAAGGTGAAGAACTTGCCGGGATGTGCCGCCACGAGGCCGACGAGCGGACGCGCCTCCTGGACATTGTCGAGCCAGAGCTTGCGCAGCAGCGGATCGACCGCCGCCTGGGGATCGTGCAGGCAGGCCGGATAGGCGAGCGCCATTGCGCCCAGCACCGCCGCGCCGCCCGCCGCGCAGGCGATCAGCCGCGCGGGCGCGCCGGTCAGCCGCGTCGCGGCCGCCGCCAGCGCGCAGAACACGACCGCGCCGACGAAGATCGCGTAGAGATGAGCGGTGGAAAAGGCGTCGCAGGCGCCCACGAACCAGCGCGACGGGCCGACCGTCGCAACGAAGACGACCAGCGACGAGGCGGCGAGCGCGACCCCGAAGCCCAGCAGGGCGGCGCGAAAGCGCTGCCCCAGCGCGACGAAGGCGAGGGCGAAGGCGGCGATCTCCACCAGGACGTAGGTCAGGTTCTCGATGTTGATCGACAGCGAAACCGCCGTGAGCGCCGCCGCGGCGGCGGCCGGCCAGAACCTGCGGGCCTCGATCGCCGACACCGTCGCCCAGGCGATCAGCACGACCAGGACGACCTGCGGCGAATGATGGTGGATGCGGCCCGGCTGGAACTGCACGAGCACGCCGCCGGTCAGCGCGGCGATCACGACGGCGGGCAGCATGGCGGCGGGCCCGCCGAGCTTGCGCGCGCAGCCGGCGACCGCCGCGAAGAAGCCCAGATGCAGGGCGAGCGGAAACACGATGCGGGTCAGCCGCTCCGCGTAATCGATCGGCAGGAAGACCGAAAACAGCCGGATCAGCAGCGCCAGCGGCGCGTCGATCACGCGGGTCCAGTGCATCTGGACGCCGAACGGCGGATCGAGCCGGTATTGATGCAGGTCGAACCAGGCCTGGCCAGCCAGCCAGTCGCGCACTTCGACCAGCCGCATCGCATCGTCGGTGTTGGCGAAGGCGCCGGTGCGCCAAACCTCGCCAGCGATCGGCCAGGAGATCGCCAGCGCCAGCAGAAGGCCGATCACGCTGAGCGCGCCGATCGATTGCACCGACGAAGGCGCCCGCGCGGCGGGAAGCGATTCCGGCGGGCGGCTGACGGCGATCGACATGCGCGAGCTCTCCAGTTCGAAGCGACGCGCGGCGGCGAGATATCCGCGAATGGGGCGCGCTCTTTCACGAACGTTCAACCTTTCCCAGCCAATGATTGAAATCGGGTTAGCTCAATGGCGTGAAAGCCGGCTGGGAGAAAATATGTCGCAGAGCGAGCGCTTGGGGCAGGCCCGCGACGGCAGCCCGGCGGACGATTTGCCGGGCCCGACCGCGGCGCCCGGCTCGGCGATATCGACCCGATCGCTCGGCGCCGCCGCGCCGCACATGCGCGCCGCGCTCGCCCGCCTCGAGGGATCCGCGCCGGCGCCGGCGCGCGTCGCGGTGGTGCTGCCCTGTCACAACGAGGCCGCCTCGATCGCCCGCGTGGTCGGCGAGTTCCAGCGCGCGCTTCCGGGCGCGCGCATCATCGTCTTCGACAACGCCTCGAGCGACGCCACCGCCAAAGTCGCCGCGGCCGCGGGCGCGGAAGTGCATTTCGAACCGCGGCCCGGCAAGGGCAATGTGGTGCGGCGGATGTTCGCCGACATCGAGGCCGACATCTATCTCATGGCGGACGGCGACGGGACCTACGATGCGGCGTCGGCGCCGCTGCTCGTCGCGTGCGTCGGGCGCGACAACGTCGACATGGCGATCGGCGCGCGCGCCGGGATCGCCTCCGACGCCCACCGGCGCGGCCACGCGATCGGCAACCGCCTGTTCAACCGCCTCTATTGCGCGCTGTTCGGCGCCGGCTTCGAGGACATTTTCTCAGGCTACCGCGCCTTCTCCAGACGCTTCGTCAAGAGCTTTCCCGCGCTCTCCTCGGGCTTCGAGATCGAGACGGAGCTCTCCGTCCACGCCAGCCAGCTGAGGCTGCCGACCGCGGAAATCGAGCTGCCCTACGGCAAGCGGGAAGAAGGCTCGTCGTCCAAGCTGCGCACGTTCCGCGACGGGCTGCGCATCCTGTCGACCTTCGCCCTGCTCCTCAAGGAGACGCGGCCCGCCCTGTTCTTCGGATCGCTCGCCGGCGCCGCGGTCACGCTGGCGGTGACGCTGGCGATCCCGATCTTCGCCACCTATTTCGCGACCGGACTCGTGCCGCGCATCCCCACCGTCGTCCTCTGCACGGGGCTCACGCTGTTCGCTGCGCTGATGGTCGCCTGCGGCCTCATCCTCGACAGCCTCGCGCGCGCGCGCGTCGAGCAGAAGCGCATCCTCTATCTGACCATGCCGGCGCCGCGATCGTGATCGTGGCCGCGCGCGCCGCGCCTGCGCGCGAGCCCGGACGCGGGCGCCGGACATCCCCCGTTAACCACGAGTCGTCAGCCTTCCTTCACCAAAACAGCGACGTAGCGGACCGCGGCGTCCGATCGGGTCGATTGGGAGGCGTTGGTTTAATGGGTTTGGAACTCCTGACTCGTAGGGTTCGTGGGACGTTCTATGAAATGACCGAAAAGGTCGCGTCGAATTCGCAGCAGGAGCAAACGGGATGTATCAAGCCAGCAACAAATTTCTCACCGACGAGAGCGGCGCGACCGCGATCGAATACGGCCTCATCGCATCGCTGATCGCCGTGGCGATCATCGCCGCGATCACGGCGCTCGGAACGCATATCCAGAACACGTTCAACGAAGTCTCGAGCAATCTGAAGTAAGGTTCTCCGGGAAGGTCGGATAGCCGCCCGTGGGCGCTCTCCCGGCTTTCCCGGCGCTGCCCGGGCTCTGTGCGCGCAGTCGAGTTCGGGCGCGCACGGGAAGCGCGTGGGAATCGGCGGAAATCGCGGCCGCTTCGCCGGAGCCGGTCGTTCGGCCATTTCCCCGTCTCCGATCCGAGCTCCGGCGCGCAGGCCGGCGCCTGGCCGAAACCCGCCGCCGTCGGATCGCATGAACGTCGGCGCTCGGCGCCGCGGCCGGCCGCGCGCCGTTCCCCGATCGTCCGCCCCGGCGCGGCGCTCGACGCCAAGCTCCGTCAGGCGCCGGGCGGCAAGGCCGATCACCCTCGAAGATGATCGGCGTCGGTGGGCCTTTCCAAAGGCTCTTGTAGCGCCATTCTGTCGTCGTCACCTCGAGGCGAATGCAACGCATTCGTCCCGGCGGGTTGCTCGGTTGCGTCGATGCCTGGCAAACCGACCTGCCGGAGAATCAGCGATGGCCGCCAAGCCGCGCGCTACCGCGCCAAGGGGCGCGCTTTGCGAACGGCTTGCTCACCCGGTCCACCGCCAGTCGGGCGCCCCATGCGCTCTTGCGGGGGACGTGCGCTTGACGCCGCGGCGTTGGCAACCAAAGTGGGCGGCGCGGGTTGCCGTCGGCCGGGAGCCGCGCACCCGGAAGCGGTAAGATGATGGGACGAACGACGATCATGGCGAACGCGATCAGCCGGCGCTACGACGCAACCACGATCGCGCTGCACTGGCTGACCGCGGGCCTGGTCGTCCTGCTGTGGATCATCGGCCAGACCGCCGATTGGGCGCCGCGCGGGCCGCTCCAGACCGGCTATTGGTCGGTCCATGTCCTGCTCGGCTTCGTCCTCGCGCTCGCGCTGGCCGGGCGCATCCTCTGGCGCGGCTTCCGCGGGCGGCGGCTGCCCGCGGCCGACGCCGGCGTGCTCGGCTTCCTCGCCGAGGCGACGCACTATGCGCTCTACGGCATCCTGCTCGTCGTGGTCGGGCTCGGGATCCTCAACGCCGTCGTTCGCGGTTACGGCCTGTTCGGCCTGTTCAATCTTCCGCAATGGGGCGATCCGGCTTGGCGCAAGCCGATCACACATTGGCATGGCCTCGCCGCCAATGTCCTGCTCGCTGTGGCGCTGCTGCACGCCGCAGCGGCGCTGGCGCATCATTACGTGATGCGCGACGGTGTGCTCCGACGCATGCTGCCGCGTCTCCCCTGATTCGTCGGCCGCGACAGGACGAAAGCCGAGGCGTCCCCATCGCCGCGGGCGGGCGCCGGCCGCGCTTCTTTGTGCGGCCGCGCTGCCGACTTCGACGCGCGCAGCCGCTCGGGCCGCCCTCCCGTTCAGGCAGCGATGGACGCGATCGGCCGCGCAGTCACCGACGGCGGCCGGCGACCGGCCAGCCCGACCAGGGTCGAGATCGCGCTCTGGCGGGGCCGCGGACGTCGATGCGCCCCGAAAGGCGCCGCCAGGCGGCGGCGCGGCGGTGAGGTCGCCGCCCGGATCATTTGGCCCGCCTCGATCCGGCCGATCGGCGGTCGGCCGCGGCGACACGCCGCCGCGCGAGGCTCGCTTCCTCGACATCCGCCCGGTTCGGCGTCACAATGACGCGCTCTCAGGCCTGTCCGGACCGCCGCGCCCCATGTTCTCCCTCGACGACCTCGCCAGAACGATCGCGCTGCGCGCGCAGGCCAGCAGCGAGAAGTCCTACACCCGCTCGCTCCTGGAGCAGGGCCCGCGCGGAGCGGCCAGGAAGTTCGGCGAGGAGGCGATCGAATTCGTCATCGCGGCGGTCGGCCAGAGCGACGAGGCGCTTCGCGCGGAAGCGGCCGACGTGCTCTATCACCTGCTCGTCGTCCTGAAGGCGCGCGAGGTTTCGCTCGGCGACGTGCTCGGCGAACTCGAACGGCGGACCGGTCGCTCGGGCCACGAGGAAAAGGCGGCGCGCGCGTCGTGAAGACCGGAACGAGGCCCCCGTCGGCAGATCGACGGCGCGGCGCGCGCGCCGCGCGCAATCCCGGAGGTCTTATGTTCGGCATGAGCGATCCGCCGCCAGCGCAAATACCCGAGGCGATCGCCTCGCCCTTCCGTCGTTTTACGCGCGACGAATGGGCGAAATTGCGCGCCGACACGCAACTCACGCTGACGGCCGAGGATCTTCGCAAGCTGCAATCGATGCACGATCCCATCTCGCTCGATGAGGTGATCGCCATCTACCTGCCGCTGTCGCGGCTGCTCGCGCTCTATGTCGCGGCGACCCAGGGCCTGTTCAAGGCGACGCAGCGGTTCCTCGGCGCCGACGACGGCAAGGTGCCCTATATCATAGGCATCGCCGGATCCGTCGCGGTCGGCAAGTCGACCACCGCGCGCGTGCTGCAGGCCCTGCTGACGCGCTGGACCAACACGCCGAAGGTCGAACTGGTGACGACCGACGGCTTCCTGCGCCCGAACGAGGCGCTGCACCGCGACGGCCTGATGGAGCGCAAGGGTTTTCCCGAGAGCTACGACGGCACCGCGCTGATCCGGTTTCTCTCGGAGGTGAAGGCGGGCAAGCGCAACGTCGTGGCGCCGGTCTATTCGCATCTCGTCTACGATGTGGTCCCCGGGGAGACGATCGTGGTCGACCGGCCCGACATACTCATCGTCGAAGGGCTCAACGTGCTCTTGCCCAATCGCCTTTCGCGCGAGGACAAGATGATCCCGTTCGTCTCCGATTTCTTCGATTTCTCGGTGTTCCTTCACGCCGACGAGGCGCTGCTGGAAAAATGGTACGTCGCGCGCTTCATGCGGCTGCGGCAGACCGCGTTTCGCGACCCGCGCAGCTATTTCCACAAATACGCCGATCTCGGCGACGACGCGGCGCGCGCGATTGCGCGCGCGATCTGGACCCGGATCAACCTCGTCAACCTCCACGAGAACATCCTGCCGACCCGGCCGCGCGCGAGCCTGCTGCTGACCAAGGGCGCGAGCCACCGGATCGAGGAAGTCGCGTTGCGCAAGCTATGAGGGCGACGACGCGGCGGATCCGCGGGGCGGCCGCCCTCGTCCTGGTCGCCCTCGCCGCGCCCGCCGCGCTCGCCGAATCGCCTCAGGAGCCGCCGCCGGTCTGCGCGGGCCGCGACATCTCGGCCGATCCGGCGCTTCGCCCCGACGCCCTAGAGCGCGCGCGCCAGCGGCGGGGCGACGAGAGCCTCAACGGTCAGGGCCTGCTGTGGCGCGTCGAAAAGCCGCCCGCCGCGCCCTCGTACCTGTTCGGCACGATCCACTCGACCGACGACCGCGCAGTTGCGATCGCCAGGGCCGCGGCCGCCCATGTCGCCGGGGCGAAGATCGTCGCCACCGAGCTCGGCGGACCGTTCGACGCCTACGGGCTCGCCGAACTCGGGGCGACGCTGATGGTGAGGGCGCTGGCGCGCGACGTCGATACGCTGGCCGGAATCGGCTCGCCCGCGGAGATCGCGCTGGTCGAGAAGTTTCTCGCCGGCCGCGGCGTCGCCGTCGAACTGGCGCATCGTCTCCGGCCGTGGTTCCTCGCGGCGCTGGCGGCGGCGCCGGCCTGCGAGGCGCAGCGGCAGCTTCGCGAGCTGCCGGTCGTCGACGAACTCATCGCGCGCACCGCCAAGGGGCTCGGCGTGAAGGTCGTCGGGCTCGAGACCGTCGCCGAGCAGGCTGACCTCCTCGCCGCCCTCGACCCGAAGCTGGCGGCGATGGCGCTCGTCAGCACGGCGCGCCGCCCGCAGACCACGGACGATTTCTACGCGACCCTGGTCAGCCTCTACGTGCAGCAGCGGCCGAGCGACATTTTCGCCGTCATCGACGCGAGCGGGATCCTGACGCCCGAGGAGACGGCGGCGCAGGACGCGATGACCCGGAGCCTGCTGGGCGCGCGCAACAGGACGATGGCCGAGCATATCGCGCCGCTGCTCGCGGCCGGGGGCGCCTTTGTCGCGGTCGGCGCGCTGCATCTGGTCGGCAGGGACGGGCTGATCGAGCTGCTGCGCGGCATGGGCTATGCGGTGACCGCGGAGCCCTGACGGCCCGGACCGCCGCCTCAAAAAGCGATGCCGCGCTCCGCCGCGAGCGCCGCCAGCCCCACCAGCGGCCGGGCGCCGAGGTGCTGGATGATCTCGGCCGCGGCGAGCGCGCCGAGCCGGCCGCAGACGTAATAGTCGACGCCGCGCGCCATGCCGGCGAGGAAGCCCGCCGCGAACAGGTCGCCGGCGCCGGTCGTGTCGACCAGCCGGTCGATTGGAAAGGCCGGCACCTCACGGGTGGTCGGCCCGTCGAGCACGATCGAGCCCTTTTCCGAACGCGTCACGACGCCGAGCACGCCCTCGGCGCGCAAGGCGGCGAGCGCGGCGTCGAGATCGGCGGTCTGGTACAGCGAGAGGACTTCCTCGGTGTTGGAGAAGATCGTGTCGACCTGGCCGCTGCGCATGAGATCGAGGAATTCGGCGCGGAAGCGATCGACGCAGAAGGAATCCGAAAGCGTCAACGAGACCCGGGCGCCGGCGCCGTGGGCGATCGTCGCCGCCTTCTGGAACGCCGCCTTGGCGGCGGGCCGATCCCACATGTAGCCCTCGAGATAGATGAGGCGGGCGCCGCGCACGAGGTCCGCGTCGACGTCGGGCGGCGCCAGATGGGTGCTGGCGCCCAGATAGGTGTTCATCGTGCGCTCGCCGTCCGGCGTCACATAGACGAAGCAGCGGCCGGTCGCGGGGCCGTCGGTCGCGTGCGCGGTGTCGAAGGCGACGCCGGTCGCGCGCAGATCGCGGGTGAAGGCATGGCCGAGCGGATCGCTCTTCACCTTGCCGATATAGGCCGCGTTCACGCCGAACGAGCCGACGCCGACGATCGTATTGGCCGCCGAACCGCCGGAGACGATGGTCGGTTGCTCGCGCGCCGCATAGAGGCTTTCCGCGCGCGCCTCGTCGATGAGGGTCATCGCGCCCTTCTGCATCGCCTGGGCGACCAGGTAATCGTCCCGGGTCGTCGCGATGATGTCGACGAGCGAATTGCCGAGCCCCAGAACGTCCACCGCGCGCGCCATCAAGCCGGATTCCCCGAGAAGAACTGCGCCCTCCTCGCACTCCCGGCGGGCGCGGTCAATGCGCCGGGCCGGGCGCCGCCAGCCCGCGATCAGAGCGCGTCGCCGTCCGCGGCCAGCGTTGCCGTCGGCGGCAGGCGATCGCGCAGGCGATCGAGAATGAGGCGCCCTTCGGCCTGGTCGAGCCCTGCCCCGACGTAGACGCTGCGGGCGCCGTAGGAAAACCCGAGGCAACCAAACCGGGAGCCGCCGAAAAACGGCAGGTTCACCTGATTGGTGCGGCCGTAGAAGGGCGTCTCGCAAGCGGCCAGGCCCCGGATGTCGGCTCCGCGGAACAGCCGGGTTCTCGTCAGGCCGAACAGACGGTAGCTGATCGCGAGGTCGGATCCGATCACCCGCAGGCTCTCCGAGCCTGACAGCATCCATCCCAGGGCGACCACGACGAAGGCCCAACCGAGCGCCCAGCCGCAGAGCCAGAAGAGGAGGAACGGCTGGAAATGCCTCGCAAACGACGCCATCGCCGCGACGCCGCCAAAGGTCCAGCCGCCGAGCCAGACGATGAGAAACAGCGCGACGAAGACGCTGCGCTGAGCCCCGATCGTGATCCGTTCGGCGCCGCCGACCGTTTCGACGGTGAAGCGCGCCGGTTCCGTTTGTTCATATCGCACCGACATTCGATTCTCCGCCGCCGGCGGGACGCGCCGCGAACGGCCTTGCCCCGGCGATCCAGATAGCACCCGGTGCGTCAAGAATGGATGAACCGGCGCCGGGATCGCGGGACGGGATCGGGGCGCCTTCGTCGACGAGGACCGGCGAGCGTCGCGGCGCATCGCGATCAGCGGCCGGCGCGCTCGTTTCGCCGCAGCCGAACGTAGAGCGCCCCCGCCCCGCCGTGCGCGCGCCCGGCCTCCTCGAAGCCGAGCACGGTCGCGCGCATGTCGGGCGCGCCCAGCCACTGGGGCACGATGCGGCGCAGGATGCCCGGCGGGTTGAAATCATAGGGTCCGACCGCGCCCGCGCGCGGCGCACCCTTGCCGGTGACGACGAGCACGAGCCGGTCGCCGCGCGACTGCGCGAACAGCAGAAAGCCGCGCAGCGCCTGATGCGCCTGCGCCTGGGTCATGCCGTGGAGGTCGATCGACTGGTCGATCGCGCTGCGGCCCTGGGCGAGCTGCTTCCTCAGCCGGCGCTCCAGCGGGGCGAGCGGCGGGTGGGCCGCCGGCGGCGCGGGCCTGGGCGCGGGATGCGGGCGCCGCCGCTCGGGCTCGCCCGCGCCGGGGCCAGGCGCGGCAGGCGGCGGCTCGATCCGGCGCAGGCCCGGCAGTTTCGCGCCATGGCGGCGCGCGACGCTCTTGGCGACGGCGATCCAGAGGTCGATCTCCTCGTCCGAAAGCCGGCGCGGGCGCTCAGGGCGCGGCGGCGTATCGCTCACGGCGTCTCTCCGCGCGGCAGGAGGACCGTGAAATCGCAGGCGTGCCGGATGTCGCCGGCGCGCCGACCCGCTTCGTCGCCGCCGCCGAAGAACAGGTCGGCGCGCGCGGCGCCGAGGATCGCCGAACCCGTGTCCTGGGCGATCGTCAGACGGCGGAACGGGGTCGGCCCGGCCTCGCGCCACGGCAAGAGCGCGTCGAGCCAGAACGGCGTCCCGTAGGGCCAGAGCGCGCGATCGACGGCGATCGAGCGCAGGGCGGTGAGCGCGACGCCGGCGCCGCCGGTCGGGCCTTCGGCGGGATCGAAGTCGGTCTCGAGCCTGAAGAACACATAGGAGAGATTGCGCTGCATGAGGTTGCGCGCCGGAGCGCCCGGCGCGAGACCGTGCGCGCGCAGCCAGGCCTTCAGCCGCGCCAGCGACATTGCGGACTCGGGAATCTCGCCCGCCTCGATCAGCAGGCGGCCGATCGACGTGTAGGGCTGGCCGTTGCGCCCGTCATAGGCGAGCCGCACGAGGCGACCGTCGGGCAGTTCGACGCTCGCCGAGCCCTGGACCTGGGCGATGAACAACTCGACCGCGTCCTCGAGCCACAGGATCGGCCGTCCCTCGCCCGCCGCCGCGGCCGCCTCGATCGCCGCGCGCGCGGGATAGGGGCGCAACGCGCCGCCGGGCAGGCGCTGCGCGCCGGCGACCGCCGGATCGAGGCAAGGCGATGCCTGCCCGGGCGCGAGCGCGACGAGATCGTCGGGACGCGCCAGCACGGGGGTCGCAAACGCGGCGCCGCGCGTCAGCGACCCGCGCAGGCGCGGCTCGAAATAGCCGGTCAGGAAGCCTGGCGCCCCGCCCGGGCGCAGCCGCCAGGGCCGGAACCGCGCCTCGAAGAACGCCCGCGCCGCGTCGGGCGCGGCGATTTCCATGGACACCGCCTCGCGCGCGATCGCCGCCAGCGCTGGCGGGAGCGCGCATCCTGGCCGCGTCGGCGCGACGCCCGCGGCGAGCGCCTCGGCCGAACGCCGGAACGCCCGGAACGCCGCGACGCAATCGTCCTCGTCGAAGCCGGCGAGATCGGCGAAACCGATGGGCTCGAGATCCCCGGCCATCGCGCGCTAGTGGACGGTTTCGGTCGCGCTCAACTGCCAGTTCGGATTGCGCGACCCGGTGTTCCTGGAGAAGGTCCAGATGTCGAGATGGTCGACGACCGCGTCGGCCGAGCCTTCGACGACGGCGCCGGACCTGTCGCGCGTGTGGGAGATCAGCTTGGCGGCGAAGCGCACCGTGATCTGCGCCGCCGGACCGACGAGCCGCGCGTCCTCGAGCGTGGCGGCGTCGATCGACACCAGGGTCGTCTGCGTCGTCTCGCCGCTGGCCGCGCGCGCCGCAATCGCCTTGCTGAAATTGTCCAGCGGTTCGGGCGCGAGCAGATTGCCGAGCGTGGCGCGGTCGCCCTTGGCGAAGGCGGTCACGATCATCTCATAGGCCGACCGGGCGCCGGCGATGAATTCGGCCGGCGAGAACGAGGGATCGGCGGCGACGAGCGCGTCGAGGCCTTCGGCGAGTCGCGAACCAGGCTCGGCGAAGCCCTTCCAGCGTTGCGCCGCATCCGCTGGCGCGGCGACGGCTGCGGCCGGCGGCCCGCCAGCGGTCGGCAGGCGGACGACCTGGCCCATCGGCCGGGAGAAGCCGCCCGGACCGGGCGGGCCGGCCGCCGGGTCGACCGGCGGGCGCTCGGCGCCATTGCGCGTGCCGAGCACCGACCGCAGTTTCCAGACGACGAAAATGGCGACGACCGCAAAGACGATCGTGGAGATATCAATGCCTTGCATGATCATATCCCGATTGCCGCGACACCGGTCGCGAGGCGGCGGAGGCCGCGTGCGGCTGAATCCGTTAGTTAAGCGTTGCGGGTCGCTTTGGCTAGGCGCGGCGGGCGACCAGCCCTACTCGGCCGCCTTCTGCGTCTCGACCCGGAAGCGATGCGCCGGAAACACCCCGAGAATGCGCATTTCCTTGGAGAAGAAGGCGAGCTCCTCCAGCGCACGGCGCAGCGGCGGATCCTCGGGATGGCCGTCGACGTCGCTGAGGAACTGGGTGGCGGAGAATTCGCCCTCCACCATGTAGCTCTCGAGCTTGGTCATGTTGACGCCGTTGGTGGCGAAGCCGCCGAGCGCCTTGTAGAGCGCGGCGGGCACGTTGCGGACCCGGAAGATGAAGGTCGTCACCAGCGGCCCCTCCCCGGCGGGCGCCCAGCGCGGCGTCTTCGAGAGGATGACGAAGCGCGTGGTGTTGTGCGCCTCGTCCTCGACGTCGGCGCCGAGATTGTCGAGCCCATAGATTTCGCCCGCGAGCCGGGTCGCCAGCGAGGCGCGGCTCGGATCGCCCCATTCGGCGACCTCGCGCGCCGAGCCCGCGGTGTCGCCCGCCACCACCGGCTTGAGGCCGAGCTTGCGGATGATCTTGCGGCACTGGCCGAGCGCGTGGATGTGGCTGTGCACCGAGCGCAGGTCGGACAGCCGCGCACCCTTGACGCCGAGCAGCTGGAAATGGATCGGCAGGAACGTCTCGCCGACGATGTGGAGCCCGGAGGCGGGCAGGAGATTGTGGATGTCCGCGACCCGCCCGGCGATCGAATTCTCGATCGGGATCATCGCGAGATCGGCGACGCCGTCCTGCAGCGCGGC
>JBEKEI010000118.1:0-15553 GCA_050013915.1 Roseiarcus sp. | reverse complement strand
GCCGAGGCGGCCAAGGAGATCAAAGGCCTGATTTCCGCCTCGACCACCCAGGTCGGCGCCGGGGTCAAGCTCGTCGCCGAAACCGGCAAATCGCTGGAGCGCATCATGGCGCAGGTCAGCGAGATCAACACGGTGGTCGGCGAGATCGCGGCCGGCGCGCACGAGCAGGCGACCGGACTCGAGCAGATCAACACGGCGATCAACCAGATGGACCAGGCGACCCAGCAGAACGCGGCGATGGTCGAGCAGACCACCGCGGCGACGCGATCGCTGTCCGACGAGACCGGGCGGCTCGCCGAACTCGTCGGCCGGTTCCAGGTCGGCCGCGCGAACGGCGAGGACCAGATCCGCCGCCAGCTGCGCAAGGCTGCGCCGCATGCGTTCCGTCAGCCGGCCGCCAGCCCCGCCGCTCGTCCGGGCCGGCCCGAGACGCGCAAGCCGGCGACGCCGGCGCGCGCGGCGCCCAGGGCCGTCGTCAACGCCGCCGCCGAAGAGGGCTGGGAGGAATTCTGAGCCGCGGCGCCCGGCCGACGGCCGTTGCCGAACTGGCGAGGGCAACGGTCGCGGTCAGGGTCCTTCTTCCTTGCCGGCGACGCCCGCCTCCGCGAAAGTCGCCATGCCGACATGGCAGGCGAGCGCGCCCCTGACGATTCCGACCGCCAGCGCCGCGCCCGAGCCTTCGCCAAGCCGCATGCCGAGATCGAGCAGCGGCTTCTTGCCGAGGCGGCGCAGCACCTCGGCATGGGCGCTCTCGGCCGACACATGCGCGGCGAGGCAATGGTCGAGCGCCGTGGGTTCGAGCGCCTGCAGGACCGCCGCGGCGGCGCAGACGACGAAGCCGTCGAGCAGAACCGGCACGCGCTGGATGCGCGCGGCGAGAATGGCGCCGGCGATGGCGGCGATCTCGCGGCCGCCGAGTCGGCGCAGGACTTCGAGGGGATCGGCGAGGCCTTCACGGTGCAGCGCGACCGCCGCGGCCACCGCTTCGGCCTTGCGGACGAGCCCCGCGTCGTCGACCCCCGTGCCGCGCCCGACCCAGTCCTCCGCCCGCCCACCCCACAGGCCGTGATAGATCGCGGCGGCGACCGTCGTGTTGCCGATGCCCATCTCGCCGAGGCACAGCAGGTCGGCGCCGGAGGCGAGCGCCTCCATGCCGAAAGCCATGGTCGCCGCGCAGGACTTCTCGTCGAGCGCGGGCCCCTTCGTGATGTCGTCGGTCGGCAGTTCGAGCGCGAGTTCGAACACCTTGAGGCCGAGGTCGAAGGTCTTGCAGATCTGGTTGATCGCCGCGCCGCCGGCGGCGAAATTGGCGACCATCGCCTGCGTCACCGATTGCGGGAACGGCGACACCCCCTGGGCGACGACGCCGTGATTGCCGGCGAACACCGCGACCAGCGGCCGGTCGACATGGGGGCGCGCGGCGCCCTGCCAGGCCGCGAGCCATTCGACGATGTCCTCGAGCCGGCCGAGCGAGCCGGCGGGCTTGGTGAGCTCGGCGTCACGGGCGCGCACCGCCGCCGCGGCGGCCTCGTCCGGCCCGGGCATGGCTTTCACCAGGGCGCGAATGTCGTCGAAGGGGCGCGCCGGAGCGTTCATGGGGGAACTCGCAGGTTTGAGGACGCCGCCTCGTAAAGCAATTTCCGGGCAAACGGAAATGGCTTTGCGCGCCGCTGCGCTATCGCGCGAAAAGGAGCCCGATGAGCGCGGCGCCGGTTGCGAGGATGAAGGCGACGGCGGTCCACCAGGCGATGTCGGCGTCGCGCGCGCCCTCGCCTCGTTCGCGCCAGTGCATCGCCGCCTTCGAGCCCATGAGCAGGCCGCCGACAGCCAGAATGACAACCAGAGCCCTCATGCGTCGCCCCCGGACAGCCGGCGAGACATGGCGGCTGTCGGCGCAAAGCGCCAAACCGGATCGCCCCCTGCCCGCCAATCGACACGGCGGCCGCTTCGGTTACCATGGACCAAGGAGCGACACGCGTCGCCCGTGATCGAGGGAGTGAAATGCCGCAACCGCCCGACACATTCGCGATCGCGCCGGGCCTGCGCGCGCTCGTCACCGCCGGCGCCTCGGGGATCGGGCGCGCGATCGCCGATCTCCTGCTCGCCCACGGCGCGCGCGTCCATGTCTGCGACGTCTCGGACGCCTTCCTCGCCGATTTCGCGCGCGCCTGGCCCGACGCCGGGCGCAGCCGGGCGGACGTCGCCGCGGAGAGCGACGTCGCGCGACTGTTCGACGACGTGCGCGCGCGCCTTGGCGGGCTCGACCTGCTCGTCAACAATGCCGGAATCGCCGGCCCGACCGGCGCCGTCGAGGACATCTCGCCCGCCGACTGGCGGCGCACGATAGACGTCTGCCTGACCGGCCAGTTCCTCTGCGCCCGCCGCGCCGTGCCGATGCTGAAGGCGGCGGGCGGCGGCGCGATCGTCAATCTCTCCTCGGCCGCCGGCCGGTTCGGCTATGCCTTCCGCACGCCCTACGCCGCGGCCAAATGGGGGGTGATCGGCTTCACCCAGAGCCTGGCCAAGGAGCTCGGCCCGTCGAACATCCGCGTCAACGCGATCCTGCCCGGAATCATCGAGGGCCCCCGGATGACCGGCGTGATCGAGGCGCGCGCCAGGCAGGTCGGCGTTTCCTACGAGGCGATGGAGAAGACCTATGTCGAGCGCATCTCGCTGCGGCGGATGACGACCGCCGCGGACGTCGCGGCGATGGTGGCGTTTCTCGCGTCCGCGGCGGGACGCAACATTTCGGGCCAGTCGCTCGGGGTGGACGGCAACGTGGAGAGTCTTTGAGGCGACGAGGGGGCAGGCGCGGACGGTCGAACCGGCGCGCGCCTCCGCCGGCCACGCCGCCGTGTCACGCGCGCTTTCTCGCCCTGACGGAAAAGGACAAGGGCATGCGCGGGTGACCGTCGGGAAGTCGCCACAACCGATCGGACGCCGGCACGAGGTTGGGCGCGCCTCGCCAAGGCAGAACCTCGTGCTCGCGAAACATCTCGATCGACAGCCCGGCCTCGATCAGCGCGCCGAGAATGTCGGATAGAGGATGCATCCACTCGCGCGTCGCCTGATGGGTCATGACGGTGGGGTCGCCCGTGTAGGTCGTCGCTTCGACGAACTGCAACGGCCGGTCCGCAGGCGTGCGGAAATCGTATTCTGGCGTCAGCCTGCCCGCGTGCTCCTCGAGCACCAGAAAGCTCGGATGAGCCTCCGCGCAATAGAGTTCGCCGCCCGGCGCCAGCACGGCCGCCACAACCCTCGCCCAAACGCCCACGTCTGGCAGCCAGCAGAGGGTTCCCCAGGTGGCGAAGACGAGGTCGAACGGGCCAGGCGTCAGAAGCGGCGCCTCGTCGACGGTCCCCTGGACGAACCCGGCCTTCAATCCGGTCTCGTGCGCAAGCGCGCGTGCGACCTTCAGCGCTTCGCCGGAGAAATCGAGCCCCGTCGCCTGCGCGCCGCGACGCGCCAGGCAGAGCGTGTCGCGTCCGATATGACATTGGAGGTGGAGGACGCGCTTTCCCTTGATATCGCCGAGTTCCGCCGCTTCGATCGGATGGAGCGCGTCTTCGCCGGCGCGAAACCGTTCGAGCATGTAGTCGCCGGTGGCGTCGCGCGCATGAATGACGGCGCGCTCGTCCCAGTTGCGTCGGTTGATCGCGATCGGATCGGACATGGCGAGCCTCCAGGTCTGCGACTGTCGACACGGCGACGCCCGGTCGCCTCGCGCAGGGGCGCCTGCGCCGCCCGTTCCCCGCCCTATTCCGCCGCCGCCCGCATCGTCCGGCAGCGCATCAGCAGCGCGCGCAATTGCGCGGGTCTCAGCGGCTTGTGCAGGATCGACGCTTCGGCGCGCTGCGCGGCCTCGCGGACTTCGGCGCTGCGGTCGGCAGTCGCCAGGATCGCCGGGATTTCGGCGCCGAAGGCGGCGCGCATGGCGCCGATCGCGGCGACGCCGTCGCCGTCGTCGAGGTGATAGTCGGCGATTATGACATCGGGCGCGGCGCCGAGCGCACGCATCGCGTCCGCCGCGTTGGCGGCGCCCGCCGCGGCGACGACCCGGCAGCCCCATTTGCCCAGCAGCGCGCGCATGCCCTCGACGACGCGCGGCTCGTTGTCGATCGCGAGCACGACGAGGCCGTTGAGCGGCTCGCCCGCGCGCAGGCGTTCGTCCGCGACTGCGGCCGTCATCGGCGCGCCGCCGCGCGCGCCGAGCGGTGCGGTCACGGCGAACACCGATCCGGCGCCGCTCTTCGAGCGCAGCGCGATCTCGTGGTCGAGCACACGCGCCAGCCTCTGGACGATCGACAGGCCGAGGCCGAGCCCGGGCGCCGCGCGCGCCCCCTGGTCGAGGCGCTGGAATTCCTCGAACACCGCCTTCTGCTCGGCGCGGGGAATGCCGATGCCCGTGTCCCATACCTCGATCCGCAGGGCGTCGCCGCGCCGCCGGCAGCCGACCAGCACTCTTCCGCTCGGCGTGTATTTGATCGCGTTGGCGACGAGGTTGCGCAGCAGGCGGCGCAACAGGCGCCGGTCGGTGCGCACCCCGAGCGAAGAGCGCACGAAGATCAGCGCGAGCCCCTTGGCGCGCGCCATCGGGGCGAATTCGATCTCGAGCTGGCCGAGGATTTCGCCGATCGGCGCGTCGGAAATCTCCGGGCGCGTCGCGCCCGCGTCGAGGCGCGAAATGTCGAGCAGCGCGCTGAGAATCTCCTCGACCGCCTCGAGCGAGGCGTCGACGTTGCGCGCGAGCGCGGCGTGCTCGTCGGCGGCGCCCGCGCCGGCGGCCTCGTTGAGTGCGCTCGAATAGAGCCGCGCGGCGTTGAGCGGTTGCAGGATGTCGTGGCTCGCTGCCGCCAGGAAGCGCGTCTTGGAGGCGTTGGCTTCCTCGGCCTCGGTCTTAGCGCGCGCGAGTTCGTCGTTGAGCCGCTCGAGCTCCTCGGTGCGCTCGCGCACGCGCCGCTCCAGGCGCTCGTTGGCGGCCGCCA
Source organism: Roseiarcus sp. (assembly GCA_050013915.1). Classification (GTDB taxonomy): domain Bacteria; phylum Pseudomonadota; class Alphaproteobacteria; order Rhizobiales; family Beijerinckiaceae; genus Roseiarcus. The sequence goes on along the minus strand of JBEKEI010000118.1, from coordinate 10,568 downwards.
ACGTCTCCTCGGCCTCGACGGTCTGCGTCACGTCGGTGTAGGTCGTCACAATGCCGCCGTCCGGCAGCCGCGCGGAGCGGATTTCGATCACCCGCATCGAGGGGTGTAGGCGCAACCGCAGCGGCTGCTGATCGTTGAGCTGGCTCTCGACGCGTTCGGCGACGAAATCGTCGGCCGCGCCGGGGCCGTAGACGCCGCGCTCCGCATTGAAGCGGACGATTTCGTCGAGGCCGACGCCGAGCCGCATCAGCGAGGCCGGCAGTTCGAAGAGATCGCAGAATTCGCGGTTCCAGCAGGTCAGCGCGAGATTGCGGTCGAAAACGGTGATGCCCTGGCGCGCATGGTCGAGCGCGTGCTGCAACAGGTCGCGGTTGGACTGGATCGCCGAGGAGGCGTCGTCGATCAGCTTCAGCGCGGATTTCCTCGACATGGCGCGCCGGCGGAACAGCAGCGACATCACGAGGCGCGCGGAGGAGCCGCCTATCGCCGAGGCGAGCAGATGTTCGGCGTGGCGGATGAGATGGACGTCGGCTTCGCGCGCGACGTCGAAGGGGGCGCCGCGCGCGCCCAGGAACGAGGCGAACGCGCTGCGCGCGCGATCGGCGCCGAGATAGCGCGCCACCGCCGCCTCGAGTTCGCCGGCGGTCGCGGCGACGCGCCACAGCCGGAACGCCTGCGCCTTGACGGTCGGCGCGCCGCCGACGAACACGTCGGCCTGCATGCGTTCGATCGGATCGGCGCGGCGTGACAGCGAAAAGGCCACGAAGGCGGCGACGTTGAGGCCCAGACCGAGCGTCGCGCCGTTGACGAGGGGATTGGCGGACCAGGCGAACAGCGCGGCGGGACGCAGCCAGGCGATCGCGAGTGGGCCGTGGGCGAGAAAATCGGCGAAGCCGGCGCCGAGTTCGAGCGAGGGCAGCAGCAGCGTGTAAATCCATACGAGCAGGCCGGCGACCAGACCGGCCATCGCGCCGCGCGCATTGGCGCGCCGCCAGAACAGCCCGCCCAGAAAGGCCGGCGCGATCTGCGCCACGGCGGCGAACGACAGCAGGCCGAGCGAGGCGAGCGCCGCCTGGCTCGCCACCCGGATATAGGCCCAGCCGAGCACCAGCACGACAAGGATCGCGCCGCGCCGGACGAAGAGGACGAGCGCGCGGACGTCGCCGGTCGCCGCGTCGGCGCGTCCGCCGCGCCGGCGAAGCAGCAGCGGCATCACCAGATCGTTGGAGACGTTGATCGACAGCGCGACGCTCTCGACGACCACCATCGCGATCGCCGCCGAAAAGCCGCCGATCATGGTCAGCAGCGCGAGGCCGCGCGCGCCCGCGCTGAGCGGCAGCGCCAGCACGGTGAGGTCGCGATTGATCGCGCCGTCGGCGAAAGTGGCGAGGCCGGCGATCGCCAGCGGCGCGACGAACAGGTTGATCGCCACGAGATAGAGGGGGAACAGCCAAGCGGCGGTCCTGATGTCGCGCGCCTCGCGGTTCTCGACGATCGTCACGTGGAACTGGCGCGGCAGCAGCAGAATCGCCAGCGCCGACAAAAGCGTGGTCACGATCCAGGTGGCGGCGTCGGGCCGCGTCCCCATGACCGCGGCGATGCGCGGCTCGGCGGTCGCAATGCGCGCGAGATCGCCGAGGCCGCCGAACATGCCCCACACGACGAAGGCGCCGACCGCGAGGAACGCGACGAGCTTCACCAGCGATTCCGCGGCGATCGCGAGGATGAGTCCGTCCTGGTGCTCGGTCGGATCGATGCGCCGCGTGCCGAACGCCATCGCGAAAGCCGCCAGCAGCAGCGCGACGCCGAGGAAGAACAGCGAGGACGGGGTTTCGGGCGTGAGCCGGCCCCGGTCGAACGAGCCGACCAGCATCATCATCGTCTGCGCGATCGCCTTCAGCTGGAGCGCGATATAGGGCGCGGCGCCGATCACCGCGATCAAGGCGACCATCGCGGCGACCCGCTGCGCCTTGCCGTAGCGCGCGGCGACGAAATCGGCGACGGTCGTGATGTTCTGCGCGCGGGCGAGCGCGGCGATCCGCGCGACCAGCCGCTGCCCGAGGCCGATCACGAGGACCGGCCCGATGTAGATCGGCAGGAAGTCGAGCCCGTGCGCCGAGGCGATGCCGACCGAGCCGTAATAGGTCCAGGTCGTGCAATAGACGGCCAGGCTCAGCGAATAGATCAGCGGCCGGCCGCGGGCTATGAACCGCCGGCCGCCCCGGTCGCCCCACCAGGCGATGAGAAACAGCACGCAGACATAGCCGATCGCGGTGACGATGACGCTCATGCCGTCGAACATGAGGAGGCGGCGCTCCGAGGGCCCGGCCGGACTGCCGGGCCGCCATCATAAGGGCGGCGCGCCGGCGCGTCACGGCCTTGACGCCGCCGCCCCTCCGGATCGATCATGGCGGGCCGAACAGATCGGGAGGACGCCATGCTGACACGCCGCGGCTTTGTCGCCTGCGCATTGTGCGCGGTTGCGGGTTTCGTCGCCACCGGGGTCCTCGCCCAGACGCCGGGCGTCAAGCGCACGATCCTCAGCCAGACCGACGGTCCGGTCGACGGCTACGTGACGATCAGCGTGCGCGCCGAGATCGAGCCAGGCGCCGCGGTCGCCCGCCACACCCATCCCGGCATCGAATCGACCTTCGTCGTCGAGGGGTCCACTGAACTCATCATCGAGGGCCAGGCGCCCCGGCAGATCGCGGCGGGTGAGGCGTTCCAGGTGCCCGCCAACACGCCCCACGCCGCCAGGAACGGCCCGGCCAAGGCGATCCTGTCCTCGACGTACGTCGTCGAAAAGGGCAAGCCGCTCGCCTCGCCGGCGTGAACTCCGGCGCGGCGAGGGCGGGCCGATTGGCCATCCCCGCCCTTTTGCCATAGGCTGGTCCGGGTCCACGCGCCTTTCACCCAGCATCCGTTTCCGCCTCCGGGAGCGCCTTGCCGCGCTCCCCGAGGTCCCTGATGCTGATTCGCTACGGCTATGAAATCACCCTGAACTGCGCGCAGCCGACAGCGCTGGTCTGCCTGCTCTCGGTGCATGACGACCACAGCGGCGACATCCGCGTCCCCGAGCGCGTGTTCACCACGCCGATCGTCGCCACCCGCACCTATCACGACCTTTACGGCAACATCTGCCGGCGGTTGGTCGCGCCGGCCGGCGATCTGACGATCTGGGGCGACGCGACGCTCGAGGCGGACGGCCGACCCGACGCCGCCTTTCCACTTGCGCGCGAGACGGCGGTCGCTGACCTGCCCGACGAATGCCTCGTCTATCTCATGGGCAGCCGCTATTGCGAGACCGACCGGTTGAGCCAGGCGGCCTGGGACCTGTTCGGCCGCCACCTGCCGGGCTGGGGACGCGCGCAGGCGGTCTGCGACTTCGTCCACCGCCACATCGCCTTCGACTATCAGCAGGCGCGCTCGACACGCTCGGCGTTCGAGGCGTTCACCGAGCGCGTCGGCGTGTGCCGCGACTTCGCCCATCTCGCGGTCGCCTTCTGCCGCTGCCTCAACATTCCCGCGCGCTACGTCAACGGCCATCTCGGCGACATCGGCGTGCCCGTTGTCGATCCCATGGACTTCAGCGCTTGGATCGAGGTCTATTTGGACGGCGCCTGGCGCACCTTCGATCCGCGTAACAACATGGCGCGAATCGGCCGCATCGTGGTGGCGCGCGGGCGCGACGCGGCGGACATTCCGCTGATCAATTCCTTCGGACCGCATCTCCTGAAGGGGTTCCGCGTCTGGACCTACGAGGTGTTCGAGACGCCTCCCGACGCGCGCGCGAGCGGCTGAGCGCCGCTAGCCCTTCACGCAATAGGCGAGATCGAGGCGACCGAGGCCGACGGCGCAATAGCCGGCGGAGATCGAAGCGCTTTCGGCGCCGGCCGCCGAGGGGCCGCCGACGGTCGGCGCGTTCGGCTCGCGAACGGCCGTGGGGAGGGTGCAGGAAAAAGCGATCGCCCTCGCCGTGCCGTCGCTCGCGAGCGCCTCGGCCTCGGCGAGAAACGCCGAACCCGCGCGGTCGGCCACGAGCTCGGCGTCGATGGCGGCCTGAATGCCGCCACCCCACGAACAGATGGTCTGGCCGTTGCCGTCCATGGTCGCAGTTGCGGGATTGCGCAGCACGTTGTTGATGTTGACCGGCCTCGCGCCGCCGCACGGCTGCCCCTTGCGCAGGGCGGTGACGTCGTTGTCGCAGATGGTCGGGCCGAACTGGACGCAGGCCGCCACCGTGCCCGCGGTGACGACGACGGCGCCGATCGGCCGGCCCGCCGCCTGCGCCTCGGCGAGCAGTTGAAATGCGGGCCACGAACTGCTGTCGTTGCCCACTTGCGCCACCCAGATGTCGACCTGCCGCTGAAGGGGCTGGGCCATATAGGCCCAGGGCGTTATGCGTCGCGGCAGGTTGCCCCGGCTGAGTTGCAGTACGCCGAAGTTGTAGCCATTCGAGGCGCAGAGATTTCCCTGCGATTCCGCGGCGGCGGCCGCGCCCCAGACGTACGAGCTGCCCTTCAGGAACGCGTTCGCCTGCGACGACGCGGCGACCGCAGCGGAGATCTCGCTTGCGGAATATCGGGTCGGCGCGCATCCATGCGCCGAGACAAATTGCAGGACAGCCATCGTCGGGCCGGCGATGCTGTTCACAGGCATTGGGCTCGTCACCACTCGGAATCATGAATCGGAGCGCCGCACCGGCGGTTGCGCGCATTGTCCAAGCCAGAATAGATCGGGGTCCTTATGCGAAGCTGACGATCGACGGCGGAACGCCGAGCCATTCCCCTGGAGATATTGGTGCCAGCGCCGTCCTCGCAACCATATTGCGCGCGAGCGACGATCCTCGTCCGCGGCCTCTACGACGCCTGTGCTTTCGATATACTTGTCGCCGCATCGGCAGCGACTTCGGGAAAGCGCGGCGTCGCGACCGGAGTGGGCGACTTCGGGGCCCTTCGCGCGGCCCGCGGCGTCACCCGCGCGATCAGGAAGCCTCGGCGAGCTGCGCCCTCGCGCCGTGTCCGGTGACGGCGAGGAACAGGGGGACGTCGGCGGCGGGCATCGGCCTGCCGAACAGATAGCCCTGCATCGTCGTACAACCGAGCTCGCGCAGGATGCGCGCCTGCGCGGCGGTCTCCATGCCTTCGATGACGCAGGCGAGCTCGAGGTTGCGGCACATGTCGATCACGGTCTTGACGATCGCGCGGCACGACTTGTCGGATTCGACGTCCTTGATGAAGCTGCGGTCGATCTTGATCTTGTCGATCGGCAGGCGGTGGACGTAGCTGAGGCTGGAATAGCCGGTGCCGAAATCGTCGAGCGAGACGCCGACTCCGAGCGCCTTGAGCAGGCGCAGCGCCTTGCTCGTCTGGTCGAAATCGCGCATCAGCGCCGTTTCCGTCACCTCGAGGTCGATGCGGCGCGGGTCGACCCCGCTCTTCCCGATGATCGCGACGATGGCGAGCAGCGCCTCGTCGGCGATGAGGTCCCGCACCGAAAGGTTGAACGACACGCGCAGGTCGGCCGGCCAGTCGAGCACGCAGTCGAGCGTCTTGCGCAGCAGCGTCTGGGTCAGCCTGTTGACGAGGTCGCTGCGCTCGGCCACCCGGATGAAGACGTCGGGCGAAACGCGGCCGAGCTTCGGACTGACCCAGCGCGCCAGCGCCTCGAACATGACGACCGCGTTGCGGTCGACGTCGAAGATCGGCTGAAAGTGCACCGCCAGTTCCGTCTCGAGATCGGCGTGTCGCAGGCACTGCTCGACGTTGCTGAGAAGGCGGATCTGGGTTTCCTGCTCGGTGGAGAAAATGACGGGCCGGCCGCGCGCGTTCTCCTTGGCGTGATAGAGCGCGTAATCGGCGCGCTCGAACAGCTGTTCGACGCTGGCGCCGGCCTCCGGATAGGTGGCGAAGCCGATCGAACCCGAGACCTGGGCGACGATGCCCGGGAGGTCGAATGGGACGTCGAGCACGGCGCACATTTGGGCGCCGAACGCGATGATCGCGGCGTCGTCCCATTCCACAGCGATGATGATCCCGAATTCGTCGCCGCCGAGCCGCGCGAGGAAGATCGAATCGTCGGCGATTTCGCGCATGCGCCGGGCCACCTCGACGAGCAACCGGTCGCCGGTCGCGTGGCCGTAGACGTCGTTGACCGCCTTGAAGCCGTCGAGATCGACGAGGCCGACGACGAAACGGCCGCCAGCCGCCGAGGCGCCCGCCAGCGCCTCGCCAAGCCGGGTGAAGAACAGGCGCCGGTTCGGGAGGTCCGTCAAGCTGTCGAGATTGGCGAGCCGGGAGTTCTCGTTGTTGAGGCGCTGCGTCTCCAGATGGTTCGCCACCAATTGCTGCTGGAAATTGACCATCGAAGCGAAATCGCGGGAATAGAGGATGAGGACATATACCATGGGCGCCGAAACGAGCAGGAGGTTGATCGCCATCCCGACCAGCGCCGGGCGGCCGGTCGAGATGAGGAAGATCGCCGCGGGAATCATGACGACGCCGGTCAGCGTCAGGGCCGCGGGCCGCAGATGCATGAGGCAGAAAATGCAGCTGATGACCATGAGGCCGATGCAGAATGCGACCTGCCCCTGCGCATAAGGGTCGCCGTAGGGAAACAGCGCGAGCGCCCAGGCGAGATACAGGATGCCGGCGGCGACGGTGATGACGACGGTCGTCTGCAACCGTCGAATCAGAACCGCGTCGCTTTCCGTTCTCCGCCCCATTCGCATCCACGCAAACCCGCGCGCGAGGCAGACGACGGTGAGAATCACGGGAAAGCCGACGGTCAGGGCGTCCGGCGCCACGCCATGGAAGGTGAAGGCGAGAATGTCGAGATTGACGACTAGGTTGAGATAGAGGAGCGGGATCTGCCGCGACAGCACTGCGACCTGGGAGCGCATCAGGCCCGGATTGTCCTTGGGAACCGAGAACAGGGCGCGTAACCCCGCGGTCGACATCATGTCCCGTCTGCCCTTCCCAGATGCCCGCGCGAAACCGCCGATCCTCGAGCGGCCTTTCGTGACGCCCGGACCGCCCCGGCGGCGCCGGACCCGAAACGCCGCGAACTCACTTTCACGCTATGGAGAAGAGGTTAACGGTTTCGTTCCCTGCCCACCCGATGCCGCGCTCTTCACCCCTGGGCAACCACGGAGGCGGCGTGCGCGCGAGACGACGCGACCGGCGAGCGCGACCGACCCCCTCGCGGCGCCCAGCGTCCCGAATTCTCTGCTTGCGCGCGCGACTGTCGCCGTCCATACGACGGTGCCCGCGATCGGGCGTCCGGTTTCGCGGGCGATCGGGATCGACGATGAATCCGGCGTATCTCTCCGTTCTGTCCGCGCTCGCGGGCACTCTTATCGGCGGGCTGACCTCGTTCCTCACCTCCTACGTCATGCTCGGCATCCAGGCCCGCCAGGCGCGCCTCGCCGCCGAGCGCGGCAAGCGCGAGGAGCTCTACGGCGGGTTCATGACCGAGCTCGCCATCATCATGGCCGACGCGCTGAACGCCACCGGCATGGACTACGCCAAGCTTTCCAGCGTCTTCGGGCTGAAGGGCCGCATCATGCTGATCGCCTCGCCGCCGGTGGTGGCGAGCGCCGACGAGAATCTCAAGTTCATCATGGACCTCTACCTGAGCCGCGCGCGCACGGGAGAAGAGGTGCGCGCGATGATGGACGACAGCAGTTCGGATCCGATCGGCCATTTCGCTCGGGCGTGCCGCGCAGAAATGCGCGAGCTCGGGCTCGGATGAGCGCGCCCGGGCGGCGGCGGACGCCCACGACAAACCCTCCCGGGCGAGCGACGTCGCGCCCAACCCATCGCCGCGGCCGTCGCGCTCGGCCCGATCGCCGGCAAAGCTCTGTAGCAGTCCGGCCGAAGATGCGAGGACGTCTCCGGGCGCTCCTTCCGAGCCGGGCGCCCGCGCTCGAGCGGCGACTCGTCGAGTCGGTTCGCGGCGGTCACTTCGCGTGGCGCCGACGACCGCCCGTTCCGGGCGCTCCGGTTTCCGGCCGACAGAACCGCAGCCACCGCCGCGATCTCGATGGAAATCAGCCGATCCGGCCGTTCGGGCCCGTTCAGCCGCGCTGCGGAGAACTCTGGAACGCGCGCGCGGGCCAAGCCGCAGCGCCCGGCAGCGCCTGCGCGACGCTGGTGGCGAATTCGGAGGCGGGGACGCTGCTCCACTTGTTCTCGACCGTCGGCGCAAGCGCGACCCCGACCCCCACGAGATAGATGATGACCGCTAGAGCGACCAGTAAGCGCATGACCCCACTCTCCCTATCGGCCCGATTGCAATGGTGAACGCCGCGCGGCGATGATCGTTCCTTGCTCGCCGCGTCGCGCCGGGCGCCGATCCGCCCGCCGCGGCGCATCGGGCAGTTGCGGTCCGCGCCCCGCGGTCTGCACACCGGCGCCGCTGAACCGGCGCGGCGACCCCGGCGAGAACCAATTCGAGCGCGTCTCGCCGCACGCGGACGGCGAAGCTACATCGCCGCCAGTCTTTCGAGCAGCCTCTCGACATTGGCGCCCCACCCGTGGCGCGCTTCGGCCTGCGCCCGCGCCGCCGCCCCGAGCCGCCCCCTCAGCGCGCCGTCATCGACGACCCGCGCCAGCGCCCGGGCGAGGCCGTCTGCGTCGCCGGGCGGAACCAGCAGGGCGCTTTCGCCATCCTCGAGCACTTCGGCGGCCTGGCCGAGCCGCGAGGCGACGATCGCGCGGCCCATCGCCATATATTCGAACAGCTTGGTCGGCGAACCGAAGAACGGCGAGCCGTCGGGGTTGAGGACGGTCGGCAGCGCGAGAATGTCGCAGGCCGCGAGATGGGGCGGCCCCTCGCTCTGCGCCACCATCCCGGTCAGCGTCGCTTCGCCGAGGCGGCCGGCGCGCGCCAGCAGCGCCCGCGCGGCGGGAAGGCGGTCGCCGTCGCCGATCAGCAGCAGGCGGACGCTCGCCTGCAGGTCGGGTCGCCGCGCGAGCAGTCGCGCGAAGGCTTCGGCGAGGGTTTCGACGCCGTGCCAGGGGCCGAACGTGCCGATGAAGCCGATCACGATGCGCCCGCCGAGCCCGAACCGCGCGCGCACGGCGGCGCCGCCGAGCGCTGGCGTGAAACGGGTGAGATCGACGCCGTTGGGATTGACGAGGATGCGGCGGTCGGCGACGCCCTGCGCCAGCAGCCGCGCGCGCAACGGCTCGCTGACCACGGTCACGCAATCGGCGGCGGCCAGGCCGATCCGCTCGATGCGCTCGGCGAGCGCCGGGTGTCGCAGCGGGCGCGCCCAATACCGTGCGACCCAGACTTCCGGACCATTGTATTCGAGAACCAACGGCAGCCCGCGCCGCCACGCCAACGCCGCCCCGGCCCAGCCATGGACGCTATGGCGCTGGTAGACGAGGCAGCCCGGCCGCGCCGCGGCCTCCGCCGCCGCGATCAGAGCCGCGTTCTGGCGGAGCCGGCGCCGCTCGGCCTCGGCGCCGGACTCTTCCGCCGGGACGATGCATTGGCGCACGCCTGGATCGAGCAGCAGGATCGGTGCGGGCGCGACAAGCGTGACCGGGAAGCGCCGGAAAAATTCGCCGATCACCCCGACGAGATGGGCGATCGCGCCGCCCGCCACCTCGCCGCGGGAAGGCTCGGCGCTGAGCGCGAGAACCCCCGAAGCCCGGTCCCAGCGCGGCGCGGCGCGGCCTTCGGCGACCTTCCGCTCGAGTGCGTCGATCGCGCGGCGCGCCTCGCGCAGCGTCCGGGGACCATCGAGACTGTCGCGCAGTTCGGCGAGGCCGAGCCGGACGAGCGTGCGCGAATCGACCCGCAGCGCCCGGCCGCTTCGGTCCTCGATCGAGGCGGGCCCGGCGGTCAGCAGGCGCGTCGCAAGCGCGGCGCGCCAGGAAACATCGGCGTCGAGTGTCCCGACCAGCAGACGCGCGCTGGAATGCCGCAGAAAGTGGCGAAACAGGGCCCCCGAACGCAGCAGCCCGCGCAATTCGCCGGGCCGGACCTCCCAGTCGCCGGACCGCCGCGCGGGATGCGCGAGATCGCGCACGAGCGCGGCCGGGGGATAAGGGCCAGCCATGTGCGCCTCGAACCGTTCGGCACGGACAGTTGCGCAAACGCGGCGTGGCGGTCAAGTTGGCCCGACGGCGGCGACCTTCTGCGCGGCCGCCGGAGGTTCCCAGCCGAATGTGCGGCATCGCCGGCGCGATGGTTTTCGACGGGGCGCCCGCGCGGCTCGCGCGCGCGGAGCTCGTCGCCATGGGCGCGACGATGCGCCATCGCGGCCCCGATGGCGACGGCCAGTGGCTGTCGGACGACCGGCGCGTCGGCCTTGCCCACCGGCGCCTCGCGATCGTCGACCTCAGCGCAGCCGGCGCGCAGCCGATGGCGGACGCGACAGGTGAAATCGTCCTGACCTACAACGGCGAAATCTACAATCACACCGCGTTGCGCGCGGAACTCGAAGCGCACGGGCATCGATTCCGCAGCCGCAGCGACACAGAGGTGATCCTCCACGCCTATCGCCAATGGGGGACCGGCTGCATCCACCGGCTGCGAGGGATGTTCGCCTTCGG